>PMYM01000145.1 GCA_003171235.1 Phycisphaerales bacterium
ACAGGCACCTGAAGCCTGCGCGTCTGCCAATTCCGCCATGGCCGCGTCGGGTGCCGTTGGCACCGCGGGTCGATTATTATGATACGCCAGCGGCGGCTCTGCAAGCTGTTGCCACGAAATTTCGAAAACCGCCTTGTGGCCGGCCGCGAATTCTATACAATGTTGGGCTCTAGAATACTGGATGGAGTAACTTGCTATGCCACGAGTTTGTGCGATATCCGGAAAGCGTACCGCCAGCGGCCGGCAGTACACCCGCCGCGGCAAGGCCAAGTACCTGGGCGGCGTCGGCCGCAAGGTCACCGGAAAGACCAAGCGGACCTTCAAGCCCAACCTGCATAAGGTGCGGGCATTGGTGGACGGCAAAGTGGTGCGAATGCTGGTGTCGGCCAAGTGCATCAGCAAAGGCATGGTGCAGAAGCCCCTCAAGCGCACTTACAAGCCCGAGGTCGAAGTCGCGAAGTAAAGTTCTGGTTCTAAAACAAAAGATTGAAGCTTTTTTTGTTACGGGCGGATTGTCACCGACGTGCCCAGGGGAATGGCCGGATACACCTCGCGGATGTCGTCGTCTTCCATGGCCAGGCAGCCCAGCGTCCAATCGCGCCCCGCCCCACAGCCGTGAATCATGATCTCGCCCCCCAGCGGCGTGTCCCAGGTCGGCTGGGCGCTATCCTGGACGGCCTGGACGATCTGGTCGTGCTGGGCCTGGGTGATCAGCCCGTCGCGCAGGCCGCGCTGGGCGTCTTCCTCGTTGGGGTAGGAGAGCCCCAGGGACAGCACGTACTTGGACTGGGGATTCTTCATGCAGACGTAGAACTGGCCTTCCGGCGTGCGGCGGTCGCCCTCCTGGACCTTGTCGCCCGCCCCGCCGCCGACGGCCGTGCGGTAGGCCTTGACCTCCCGGTCGCCGTCGTACAGCACCAGCCGGTGGGCCGACTTGGAAATCTCGATCCGGGGTTGCCCCAGGGCGGGCAAGCCGCCGCGGATATGGTGATTGCTCATCAGGCACACGCCCGCCCCGGCCGCCGCGGCCAGGACCATCGCCGCCGCTATCAGCAGCCAGCGGGTTCTCTTTGAAAAATACTCGAGCAAAGAAATCCTCCGCTCGAACCGCTTGCGACTATAATTCGTCCCAGTTTCGGGCATGTATATCTTCGGAAAGACCATGAAACGCACGTTAATCAAAGACGCCTTGGCGGCCATGCCTGTGGGGACCGAGCTGACGGTGGCCGGGTGGGTGAGAACCGTCCGCAACCACAAGGGCACGCATCCCCTATCTTTCGTCAACCTCAACGACGGCTCGTGCCTGGCCACGCTGCAGGTGGTGGCGCCGGCCGCGCTGGAGAATTTCGTCTCCGAGGTGCAGCGGCTATCGGCCGGCTGCTCGGTGGCGGCGACGGGCCGGCTGGTCGCCAGCCAGGGCAAGGGCCAGGCGGTGGAGCTCTTGGCCAGCCGCTTGCGCGTGGTCGGCTGGGCCGACGCCGAAACGTACCCCGTCCAGCAGAAGCACCACACCTTCGAGTTCCTGCGGGCGCAGGCCCACCTCAGGCCGCGGACCAACACCTTCGGCGCCGTCACCCGCGTGCGCAACGCCATCAGCTTCGCCATCCACGAGTTCTTCCAACAGCGCGGCTTCGTGTACGTCAACACCCCCATCATCACCGCCAGCGACTGCGAAGGGGCCGGGCAGATGTTCCGCGTCTCGACCCTGGACCCCGCCAAGCTCCCCCGCACCCCCGAGGGCAACGTCAACTTCGCCGAGGACTTCTTCGGCCGCCAGACCTACCTGACCGTCTCGGGCCAGTTGGAGGGCGAGACCTACGCCTGCGCCCTGGGCAACGTCTACACCTTCGGCCCGACCTTCCGGGCCGAGAACTCCAACACCCCGCGCCACCTGGCCGAGTTCTGGATGATCGAGCCGGAGATGGCCTTCTGCGACCTGGCGGGCGACGCCGACCTGGCCGAGGAGTTCCTCAAGCACATCTTCACCGCCGTGCTGACCCGCTGCCGGGAGGACATGGCCTTCTTCGCCGAGCACATCGACAAGACCGTCATCGACACCCTGACGCACATCGCCGCCAGCCCCTTCGAGCGGCTGAGCTACACCCAGGCCATCGACATATTGACCCGCTCGGGAAAGAGCTGGGAATACCCCATCGCCTGGGGCGGCGACCTGCAAACCGAGCACGAAAGGTACCTGACCGAGGAGGTCTTCAACAAGCCGGTGATCCTGACGGACTACCCCGCCCAGATCAAGCCCTTCTACATGCGCTCCAACGACGACGGCAAGACCGTCGCCGCCATGGACGTGCTGGTGCCCAAGATCGGCGAGATCATCGGCGGCAGCCAGCGCGAGGAGCGGCTGGACGTGCTGGTCGAGAAGATGAAGAACTCGCACCTCCGGCCGGAGGACTACTGGTGGTACCTGGACCTGCGGCGCTACGGCACGGTGGAGCACGCCGGCTTTGGCCTGGGGCTGGAACGCACGGTGCAGTTCGCAACCGGTATGGCCAACATCCGGGACGTGATACCCTACCCGCGCACCCCGGGCTCGGCGGAATTCTGAGGATTGCGAAATTTCCGGTTTTGAAATCACTCCCCACTGCGTCAGTGTTTAAAGTGTGTTCATGAAAGTTGAATTGCATCTTCACACCAGCCGCTACAGCGGCTGTGCCACCTCGACGCCCTGGCAGATGCTGACCGAGCTGGTCAAGCGGGGCTACCAGGCCGTCTGCATCACCGAGCACGACGCCTTCTGGTCGGACTACGAGATAGCCGAACTGCAAGCGGTGTACCCGCAGGTGCGGATCTTTCCGGGGGTGGAGCTTAGCCTCGCATCGCCCGGCGGGGCAGGGCACCTGCTGGTGCTGGGCGCCAACGACCGGGCCTTCCTGGCCATGCGCGACGAGCCGGGCAAGCTGCTCCGCTGGGCCGACCAGGAGGGTTGCCTGACCATCCTGGCCCATCCCTTCCGCTGGAAGGGCGGGGCCGACGTGCTCTCCGGCAACCAGTTGCCCGACGCCATCGAGCACTACACCTGCAACCAGTCCGACGAGGCCGCCGAGGAGGCCGAGGTCGCCGCCCGCCGGCTGGGGCTGCACCTGGTCAACGCCGGCGACAGCCACGACATCTCCTTCCTGGGCCGATACTGGATAGAAACCCGGCAGGACTTTCAGACCATCCCCCAATTGCGCCAGATCATCCGGGAGGGGGAGTACGACAACCGGAAGGCCTGAGGCAGATTGACGATTGTTAATTTTCAATTGTCAATTTGAAGAGCCAAGGCTACCCCGAATTCAGGGGAACAGGACGAGGGCTTACCCGTTTGTTCTTGTTCAATTGAAAATTGAAAATCGACAATTGAAAATTACTTCTGCCGGTATGTTATGCGGGCCTTGGTCAGATCGTAGGGGCTCATCTGGACGATGACGCGGTCGCCGGGCAGGATACGGATGTAATTGCGGCGCATCCGGCCGCTGATGTGGCCGATCACCTGGTGAGTCTTCTGCCCCATCTGCACTTCCAGGCGGAACATGGCGTTGGGCAGGGCTTCCAGCACCTTGGCTTCAAGTTCTATGTTGTCGGTCTTGGCCATAAGAGGGACTTACTATAATCATCGCCGGCGGCGGCGTCAACGGCGGTGGTTGCAGATTTGCCGCAACAATAGTCAGTTGACCATTTGCCCTTAATGCCGCATCATCTCCATCGTGCTAAGCTGGAGAACCCATGGCCGCAAGCATTGACGAAAAGCTGGTGCGCCACGTCGCCCTGCTGGCGCGAATACAGGTCAGCGACCAGGAGGTCGCCCAGTTCACCAAGATCCTGGGCGACATCCTGGCGTACGTGGACAAACTGCAGGAACTGGACACCTCGCTCGTCGAGCCCATGGCCCACGCCGCCGACGTGCACACCGTGCTGGCGGAAGACCTGCCCCAGCCCTCCCTGCCGAGCGAGCAGGCACTGGCCAACGCCCCCGACCGCCAGGACGACCTCTACCGGGTGCCCAAAGTAATCGGAGAGATGTGATGGCCAGCCTGCGCCAACTGTCAGCCCTGGGCCTGCGAAAAGCCATCGCCGCCGGTGAAGTGTCCGCCCTGGAGGCCGCGCGGGAATACCTTGGCGCCATCGACGAGTTGGACGGCCAGCTCCACTGTTTCAACCAGGTGCACCGCGACCGCGCCCTGGAGCGGGCCGGGGCCATCGACCGCAAGCGCGCCGCCGGAGAGCCGCTGGGCCCGTTGGGCGGACTGCCCCTGGCCATCAAGGACAACATCTGCACCGCCTACGGCAAGACCACCTGCTCGTCCAAGATCCTGGCGGATTTCCACAGCCCCTACGACGCCACGGCCGTCTCCCGCCTGGAAGCGGCCGGGGCGGTCGTGCTGGGCAAGACCAACCTCGACGAATTCGCCATGGGCTCATCCACCGAGAACTCCGGCTTTGCCCCCACGCGCAACCCCTGGGACGTCTCGCGCGTGCCGGGGGGCTCCTCGGGCGGGTCGGCCGCCGCCGCCGCCGCGCGCCTGTGCGCCGCCGCATTGGGCAGCGACACCGGCGGCTCCATCCGCCAGCCGGCTTCATTCTGCGGCGTGGTGGGCCTCAAGCCCACCTACGGGCGCGTCAGCCGCTACGGCCTGGTGGCCTACGGCTCCTCGCTGGACCAGATCGGGCCCATCGCCCGCAACGTCGGCGACGCCGCCCTGCTGCTGTCGGTCATCGCCGGGCACGACGGTTCCGATTCCACCAGCCTCGACCGGCCCGTGCCCGACTACCTGGCCGAGTTGGACAAGCCGCTTAAGAACCTGCGCGTCGGGCTGGTGAGCGAGTTCCACAGCCAGAGCCTCTGGCCGGAGATCCGCCAGGCGGTGGACCGCTGTGCCGAGGCCTTCGGCGCCGCCGGCGCCGCCGTCACCGAAGTCTCCTTGCCCCACAGCCGCATCGACGCGGGCCCCGACGGCATATTGTCTTCCTACGCCGTGGCCTGCTACTACGTGGTGGCCATGGCCGAGGCCTCCAGCAACCTCGCCCGCTACGACGGCGTGCACTACGGCCACCGCACGGCCAAGCCAGTCAAGGACATCATCGAACTGTACTGCCGCAGCCGGGCCGAAGGCTTCGGCCAGGAGGTCAAGCGCCGCATCATGCTGGGCACCTACGCCCTCTCAGCCGGCTATTACGAGGCCTATTACCTCAAGGCGCTGAAGGTCCGCCGGCTGATAAAGAACGACTTCGACGCCGCCTTCGCCAAGTGCGACGTGCTGCTGGGCCCGACGACGCCCGAGACTGCCTTCCCGCTGGGGGCAAAGACGGCCGACCCGCTGACCATGTACCTCTCGGACGTGTACACCATCAGCGCCAATCTGGCCGGGCTGCCGGGCATCTCCGTGCCGGCCGGCTTGTCGCGGGAGAACCTGCCCATCGGCGTGCAACTGCTATCGGGCGCCTTTAACGAACCGGTCCTGCTGCGGGCCGCCCGCCTGCTGGAGGTGGCCCTGGGCCCAGCCCCCGCCCCGCCGCTGGCTGGGTCGAATTAGCCCCGAGCATCGCCAACAACGCGAACAAAGACTCTGCAAGAAAGGCGCCTGGTTCAAACCGTGTCTCTATCGTGAGAAATGCCTGTTGACGCTTTGGCGTTTTGGCGTGATAGAATGCCTTGGAGTGCGGGAGATACCCATGCGAAGGCTTGTAACGGCAGTGGCTTGGCTGGTGCTGGCCGCCGGCCTGGCCGGATGCGTCGACGCCAAGGTGGAGGCCCCATCGCTGGGGCAGGCGCCCACCGTCGGCCAACAGCTCATGCAGCTCAAGGCCGCCCATGACCGCGGAGACCTGACCGACCGGCAATACCAGCAGGAGCGGCAGCGAATCGTCGACCGCGCCTACGCGCCGGAGAAGGAGTAGCCCATGCGCCCGTGGATGATAATCCTGCCGCTGGCGCTGGCCATGCTGCTGGGCGGATGCATCAGGGCTTCCGTCACCAGCCCGGATATCCAGCGGCCCAGCCTGGCCCAGGAAATAGGCGATCTCCAGGCCGCCCGCGACAGCGGCGCCATCACCCCCGCCGAGTACGACCAACTCAACCGTCGCATCGCCGCCAACTACGACAAGTACGCCCCGTCGCGCAAAAAAACCTATTCCTATCATTGGCCATAAGACATGAACATAGCCCTGATCCTGCTGAACGTGGCGTTCTTCCTGGCGGTGAGCCTCTGGCTGGGCGGGCTGGTCATGCTGGTGCTGGGAACCTGGCAGGTCGAGAATTTCCTCCAGGGCCGGCGGACCGAGGCCTGGCAGATCGCCAGCCGCATGCGCGGGCTGTTCCGCAAGATCGAGCTGGGCGCCCTGCTGGTCATGTGGGTCACCAGCATTGCCCTGCTGATCCTGCACGCCCTGGGCCATGCCTCGCCCCACATCCTGGCGGCCGACGCCATCAAGCTGGGCTTCATGCTGGTGGGAACGCTGGCCGCCCTGTACTCGGCCTTTTACCTTGCCCCCCGCCTGGCCAAGCAGGAGGCGCTGGTGGGCTCGTACCAACCGGTCTCCGCCGGTCAGGACGACCAGGTCAAAGTGCGGCGAAAGATGGCCCTGCTGCACCTGCAGACCAAGGGCATCCTGCTGACCAATTCCGTCCTGGCGGCGCTGACGGTCATCGCCGCCGTCGCCGCCATGTGATGGAGAGGCTATTTACCCCCCGGCGTAGCCCCGGGGGTTCCCTTTCGCCGCATATGGGACCTGATCAGTGCCTAAAGAGAGCTTTGAACATCGCAAACATCGGGCGATGGAAATCCTCCGCATCCTGCGCCGGCTGAATCCCCACGCCCACACTGCGCTGGATTTCTCCAATCCGCTGGAGTTGCTGGTGGCCACCATCCTGTCGGCCCAGTGCACCGACGTCCGCGTCAACCGGATAACGCCCCTGCTGTTCAAGAAGTACCGCAACGCCGCCGACTACGCCGCGGCCGATCCGGCCGTATTCCAGCAGGAAATCCGCACCGCAGGCTTCTTCCGCCAGAAGACCGCCGCCGTCATCGGGGCCTGCAAGATCATTGCCGAAAAACACGGCGGCCGGACGCCCGACCGCATGCAAGACCTGGTGGAGCTGCCCGGCGTGGCCCGCAAGACCGCCAACGTGGTGCTGGGTTCAGCCATGGGCAAGAACGAGGGCGTCGCGGTGGACACGCACGTCCGCCGCGTGGCCGCCCAGAGGCTGGGGCTCTCCCCTCAGGCCTCGCCCGAAAAGATCGAACAAGACCTGATGAAACTGCTGAGGCGGAAGGATTGGACGCTCTTCTCCCACCTGATAATCGACCACGGCCGGAAGACCTGCACCGCCCGCAAACCCCACTGCCCGCACTGCCCCGTCAACCGCCTCTGCCCCTGGGCCTTCAAGGTGAAGTGAGACAAGAAGGCTTCAGGCCACAGACCTCAGGCTACAGGCAAGACCAGTTCCTCCTGTAGCCTATAGCCTGAAGTCGTATTCCATAAAAAACGTTGGGCTCGGATCGGGACGGGTGCCCTCCGGGCCCAACGCGCAAACTTGTGCCCTGCGCTAAGCAGGTGCGTGAACCTGCCTAACGCAGGCCACCTATGTTCGATTGATTCACAGACCACCTCCTTCCTCATTTGGACCTGTCCAGCCGCCGCCCCAGCGGATCCCGCACACATCGGCCCGCCGAGCCGCCGGACTCTTTACCCCAGGACGCCTCCTGGGGCCCTGACCCCCGGTGGGCCCTTTCGGCCCTGCCGGCCGGTCGAGGGCGCAGCGGGAGTCTTCGCAACGCCCTCAAAAACGATACTACTATTCTATATGCAGGCGATGCAACCGGGGTTGCGAAAATCTTGCAGAAAAAACGCTCCGGGTGCGTGTTTTTCTCCTAAGGGGTGCGATCCGGGCTCCGGCCAGGGTGCCATGCCCTTACGCGTCTTGCGTGCCCGGCGTAGCCTTGGCGAAGCCGGGTGCGGAAGGGCATGCGCCGGAGCCTGCCACTCATTGCACGCGCATTCTCTCCAGTTGTGTAGGTCGGGCATGTGAACAG
>PMYM01000156.1:0-369 GCA_003171235.1 Phycisphaerales bacterium
CCTACCGCCTGGCCCAGATGCTCTCCAGCCGGACCTTGGGCAACATGCTGGCAAACCATCGGCAGCTCACGCAAATAGCCGGGCAGTACAAGGCCTGCCAGGAGCTGGCTGAAGCGGTCAACAGACTGGAGGAGCTTTTGCACTCTCCCCAGGCCGGGGGCGAGACCGCCCGCAGGGCGGCAGGGCAATTGATCCGCCTGGCCGGCGGGCAATTGGGGCCCGATCAAGCGCCTTTGCCTGAGGTGGACCCCGCGGAGAGCTTCTCCGCCCCGCCGCCGCCCACGGCTGACGCGAAACCTCCCCGGCAAGGCAAACGGTGGCGCGAGGCCAGCCGGTCTTCAGGAGAAGTGTCGCGGGCATCCTGCCCGC
>PMYM01000156.1:379-3830 GCA_003171235.1 Phycisphaerales bacterium
CGTACTTTTCCGCAGTTTTCCGCGGGAAAGGAGGGCATTTCGTGAGATAACCCCTGCATTCAGCAGGCATTAGCTCAGAACCAGGCGATTGAGCAGGCTCCTCAAAGTACCATATGTCAAATCAGCGAGCCTCTCATGCCGCCCGGTCACGGCTCCCTAGCCTTGCCTGAGGGCGGCCAGGCCGCCCGACGCTCGCATGTGGACAATTCATCTTTAACCCTTATTATGGGATAAGGCTCATCCTGCGAGGTCTATGTCCGCCTCCACGGAAAACCTGCCGTCGTCGCACTTTGAAGGCCCGGGCCGCACCGTGAAGATACCCGCCCACTGGTGGCGGCGGCTGCTGGCNNACCCGGGCAACTGGGCCACCGACTTGGCCGGCGGTTCGCTGTTCGGCTATCGCCTGCTGTGGGTGCTGCTGCTCTCCAACGCCATGGCCGTGCTGCTGCAGACGTTGTCGGCCAGGCTGGGGCTGGTGAGCGGCCGCGACCTCGCCCAGGCCTGCCGCAGCGAGTATCCCCCGCCCGTGCGCATCGCCCTGTTCGTGCTGTGCGAGATCGCCATCGCCGCCACCGACCTGGCGGAGGTGCTGGGCTCGGCCGTGGGCTTGAACCTGTTGCTGGGAGTGCCGCTGGCGCCGGCGGTGCTGATCACCGGGGGCGACGTGCTGCTGCTATTGGTCATCCAGCGGCTGGGCATCCGCCGGATGGAAGCCTTCATCGTCATGCTCATCGCCCTGATCGGGGCGTGCTTCCTGGTGGAGATATTCCTTTGCCGGCCGGACTGGACCGGCCCGGAAGGGGCGCTCCGCGGGCTGGCGCCCGGGCCGCTGGGGGGCCAGGCGCTGTACGTGGCCATCGGCATTATCGGGGCGACGATCATGCCGCACAACCTCTACCTGCATTCCTCGCTGGTGCAGAGCCGCGACGTGCAGCGCAGCCGGCTGAGCGTTAAGCAAGCCTGCCGCTTCAACCTCATCGACTCTCTGGTGGCCATGAACGGGGCCTTCCTGATCAACGCCGCCATTCTGATCGTGGCCGCCGCCACCTTCTACGGCCAGGCCCAGGTTACGGAGCTGCAACAGGCATACCACCTCCTGGGCAAACTCCTGCCCAGCCCCCGCATCGCGCAAGTCGCATTTGCCCTGGCCCTGCTGGCGGCGGGGCAGAGTTCCACCGTCACCGGCACGCTGGCCGGGCAGATCACCATGGAAGGCTTTCTGAACTTCCGCATGCGCCCCTGGCTGCGCCGGCTGGTGACGCGCCTGCTGGCCATCGTGCCGGCGATGGCGGTGATCCTGTCGGTCGGCCAGGCCGGCCATGCCGTGTACTGGCTGCTCATCCTCAGCCAGGTGGTCCTGAGCCTGCAGTTGCCCTTTGCCGTGGTGCCGCTGGTGAAGTTCACCTCCAGCCGCATCAAAATGGGCCCCTTCGCCAACCCGCGGTGGGTGAAGGCGCTGGCCTGGGTGGTGACGGGAATTATTGTCAGCCTGAACACCCAGTTGGTCGTTCAGCAGGTAGGGCACTGGGGCGAGACATTGGGCCCCTGGCGGTGGGGGCTGTATGTCGGCATTTGCCCGCTGCTGGGCGTGCTGATGGGCCTGCTGCTGTGGATGATCCTCCGGCCGGAGCGCGCCGCCCAGCCGGCCCCGATTGTGACCGCCCAACAGGTGCTGGAGGGCGGCGCCGGCGGTGCGCCTCCCTTCCGCCGCATCGGCGTGGCCCTGCAGGCCACCCGCGACGACGCCGGAATTCTGGCCCAGGCCATCGCCCTGGCCAAGGCCAACCGCTGCGAACTGGTGCTGCTGCACGTGGTGGAGGGCGTGGGCGGGCAATGGTACGGCCCGCAGACCGGCGACCTGGAAAGCCGCCAGGACCAGTTCTACCTGGATGAACTGGCCGGGCGGCTGGGCAAGGAATTGGCGGGGCAGACGGCCGGAGTGCGGGCCGTGCTGGGCTACGGCGACGTCACCCGCGCCCTGGCTGTCATGACCCAGCGGGAAGGCGTGGACCTGCTGGTGGTGGGCAGCCACGGCCACCGCGGCCTGGGCGATGTCATTCACGGCGCGACCATCTCCGGCCTGCGGCACGCGGTCAACGTTCCCGTCTTCGCCGTGCGAAAGAAGAATTAGGATGCGAGAGCCACAGAGCGAGCGGATGGATCCCCGGGCGGAATGGATTTTGCCCGCGCTGGCGCGGCGAGCTTCGCGGGAAACTTGTCCCGGGAATCGCACTGCCCACTTTCGCACACCGCAGTTCGCAGTCTTCTGCCTGCTGTTCACGTTGTTCGTGGCTAGCTTTTTCCCCAGCAGACTCCGCTGGACTTTGCCGCCTGCCGGGCCGTAGATTGGTCGTATGGAAAAGATCCGCATTCAGAAGGTGTTGGCCCAGGCCGGGCTGGCCAGCCGGCGGTCGGTGGAGGAGATGGTGCTGCAAGGCCGCATCACCGTCAACGGCCTGTTGGTCACCAGCCTGCCCTGCTTCGTAGAGGCGGGCGACCAGGTGCTGGTGGACGGCCAGCCGGTGCGCAAGCGCCCGCAGGAGAAGACCTACATCCTGCTGAACAAGCCGCGCGGGGCGGTCTGCACCTCGCGCGACGAGCCCGGTTTCGACCGCCCCACCGCCGTGGGCCTGATTCCGGACATGGGCCAGCGGATCTACTGCGTCGGGCGGCTGGACGAAGACTCCACCGGCCTGATCCTCCTCACCAACGACGGCGAACTTACCAATCGCCTGACCCACCCCAGCCGCGGCATCACCAAGACCTACATCGTCCGGGTTGAGGGCCGGCCCGACCGGTCCGACCTGGAGAGCCTGCGCCGCGGCATGGTCCTCGACGGCGCCCGCACCGGCCCCACGACGGTGGACGTGCTGGACGATTCCTCCCACGCCGAGACGCTGCTACAGATGCGGCTGGCCGAGGGCCGCAACCGCCAGATCCGCCGCATGCTGGCCCGGCTGGAGCACGAGGTCACGCGCCTGCACCTCTCGGCCATCGGGCCCATCAGCGATCGCGGCCTGAAGATCGGGCACTGGCGCTACCTTTCGAGCAAAGAGGTCGAGTCCCTGATGCGAATCGCCGGGCTGTCGGCTGAGGGCGCGCCGCGGGATGAATCCCAGCCGGCCGCCCCCCGCCGCAAACCGCGCGTGGGATTTGTGGAGAAATCCCGCCGCTCCACCCATCCGCCCCGCCGCCCCGCGGGACCCGCCGGGCCCGCCGGGCCCGCCGGACCGACAGGTTCGCGACGATCTCAGGACAAGGGAAAACTCCGCCGCCGGAGGCGGCCGTAGGGAAACGGCAGGCTACAGACTGAAGGCTATAGACTACAGGCTAGAGGCTGAAGGATGCCTCCAGGGTTGCATGCGGGCAATTCAGGCGCGATAAGCCCAGAGAACTAACTGTCCTTATCAATCCTCAGACAACTTCCCTTCTTAGAGCCTATCCTAATAAC
>PMYM01000054.1 GCA_003171235.1 Phycisphaerales bacterium
AACCGATCAGCCAGCAACCGAAATAACTGGCTTTTCAAGGAGTTTCTCCGCATCGTTCGGCTTTGGCACCCGGACTGGGTCGTTTTTGAGAACGTTAAGGGCATACTTGAGACGGAGGGCGGCTTCTTCTTCAGGGAGGCCGTTGCCGGACTAGAGCGCATCGGCTACGCGGTCTCACACGGCACCCTTAACGCTGTTGACTTCGGCGTGCCTCAACGGCGATCTCGCGTGTTTGCGATTGCCTCGCGGCACGGCATCCGTGTGCCTCTGCCAGAGCCACTTCAACGACCATCTGTCACGGTAAGCCAGGCTCTGGCCGATCTTCCGGACCTGCCGAACGGTGCCAGCTTTGATCGCTTGCCCTATAAGGCAGTGGCTCCTTCACCCTATGCCAGAGCCATGCGGCAGAATCTCAAGGAGTGTGCAGGGCACTACGTAACCCGCAGTGCAGCGCACATCATCAAGCGATACAAGCATGTCCCGCCCGGCGGAAACTGGGAAAGCATTCCCGCCCGCCTGATGGGCAACTATGCCGACAGAACCCGTTGCCACACGGGCATCTACCACCGTTTGCGACAGGAAGCTCCATCAATCGTCATTGGCAATTACCGCAAGAATATGCTGATTCATCCGGCACAACACAGGGGGTTATCTGTGCGAGAAGCGGCCCGTATCCAATCATTCCCTGACTGGTATTCGTTCAGGGGGTCAATTGGCTTCCAGCAGCAGCAAGTTGGGAATGCGGTACCGCCGTTGCTGGCTCGCGCCGTCTTTCAAGAGATTCTCGCCGCCGGAGGAGGGGGGCGATGAGCGTTCGCTCGCTGGAAGCTCAATTGCAGGCGCTCACGGCGCACCGCGACTGCGCCGGGTGCTGTTCGCTGTGGTCGAATTACCAGGCCATGAAGCAATACCTCACTGACCATTACTACCCGTGGGTTCAGGCGAGTTATCCCTGGTATACGGATCATGGAGAGAAACATGTGACATCCGTCTTGAGCACCTGCGACCTTCTTCTTCCGCATCTACTCCACGGCAAGGACTCTCTTACTTGCCTGAGCATATACTTGATGCTCTGCGCGATTATCTGGCATGATACGGGGATGGTCGCTACCCGCTCTGGCCATGCGGCCGAGGCGGCCAAGCATATTGAGAAGGTTAGAGAATTGTGCTTCCCCGATCCGAGTATTTCGCGGCTTGTCAGCCAGATCGCCCGCGCGCATTCGGGCGACGATGTGTGGAGAGGGCTTCGCCCCCAGGAGAACTTGACGCCTCCCTGTGCAAAGCACTCGCAAACGGTTCATCCCCAGGCCATTGCGGCAATACTGCGTTATGCGGACGAAATCTCAGAGAACCATACTCGTGTGACCCCAGCCATGCTTGATCAGGTGCCCCCAGACAGCAGAATCTTCTGGGATTATGCCCTCACGGTGAAGGCATGCAAGCCCGAGCCCGAGCGACATCGCGCCGTCATCAATATGGAGTTGCAGGTTGATGATGCTGTTCGGAGGTATGGATGTCCTGATCGCTGCAAGGAGTATGCTGACGATAAAGGGCAGATTACATTGATCGAATACGTTGTCTATCGGCTGCAGCGCATGAATCGGGAGCGTCTGTATTGCTTCCCGTACCTAAATACATACGTGCAGATGTCAGCGATTGAGGTGCGCCTCCAACTATGCCATGACATCGACTGTCGAGAGTATACTTTCGAACTACAGGATGGAGGCCTAAGGCGATCAGGTTACCCCATCGCAGGCATTTTCAATGACTTCTTCGCGGAATTCCCTGATCTACAGCCCGCACAGCTTCTAGCGGAGGCGACCAATGCCTGAACCGCAGAACATCCAGAACGCTGCCCAACAATTCCTTCGGAATCCGTTTGTCGTTAAGAGCCCGGAGGAACTCCCGAAGGAACAGATCGTCTGGCTGTTCGTCCCGGAGTACACGAAGATCGAGGCGATAAAAGAGCGCAAACACACCTTCATCTGGGGGTCGCGCGGCTCCGGCAAGAGCATGATGCTGCGCTACCTGGAACCTCATTGCCAAGCTCTCGCGTGCGGCGGTGCGGATGTCTTCTTTGAATCTCTCAATAGCTTTCTTGCAGTGTATTGCCCATGCAAGGAAGGGCATCTCAATAAGTCTGAACTAAGCCTTCTAGACGAGTGCTCGAGCATGATCGTTACGGAGCACATGTTGAATCTGACGATAGCCGAACGGGCGCTTGCAACGTTGCGAGGACAGCTTCCGCAGGATCATTTCGGATCTGAGCACGTCCATGCGTTCTCACGCAACGTTCTATCGCTCTTCGACAAGGCCTCCATCGTTTCAAGCGTTGCCTCTGCTAGTGAAGCCGCGAGCCGAAGCGGTGATCCACTTGGGTGGCTGAACCATTTGTTCATTGCGGAATTGGCCAAATTGAGTCGCTATTTCCGTGGGCTTGCGCTGCGTCGAACAGAAGCAACATTCGATGCTACCCCGACGGGATATCATGATTTCCTTTTACCTTTCTGTAAGTTAGTGGTGGAGTTACTGGGTGACTGGGGCAGGCCTCTTTATCTTCTCATTGATGATGCGGACCGCCTTAAGGAGAGTCAGCAAAGAATCATCAATACGTGGATTGCCAATCGCGACCAGCGTTATATCTGCATAAAGGTGTCTGCACGAAGAGATGGCTACAAGACATTCCTAACTCGAGATGGAGTCGATGTTGAGGATCCTCATGATTATTCTAGCGTGGACGTCAATGAATTATACACCCAGTCAAAGTCAGACTATGCTCAGAAAGTCGAACTGATCGCCAATCGTCGCTTGGGTCTGTCTGTAGTGCCAACGAAGGATATACAGGCATTTCTCCCGCCGGATGCTACCCAAGAGGGTCTCTTGCACGCGATGAAAGTTCAAACGGCGAATGAATGGGAGCAGAAGGGGCAGCCGGGCCGTAAGGAGGACTATGTTGTCCGATACGCTATGGCGCGTCTGTTCCAAGACCTTCGCCGAAGGAAGCAAAGACGCAATTACGCGGGCTATTTCAACATCGTCCATCTGTCAGCGGGCGTCATACGGGATTTTCTGGAACCATGTTACCTGATGTTTGATAGATTGCTTGATCAGGGTAATGCTCCGGAAAGTGTGTGCGCCATTCCATCCGCAATCCAGGACCGGGTATTGTTTGAATATTCTCAGGAACTGGTGCTGAGTCGGTTTGATGACATAAGGAAGGGCGTGCCGCCAGAGCGTGTGGCCGATGTAAATGCCCTTGAGATTTTAGTGAATTCCCTGGGACAGTTGTTTTATGAGCGCCTTCACGATCCAGAGGCGAGGGAGGCGCGACTGTTTTCGTTTACGGTTCGCGGGCAAATACCTGAGAAGGTGCAGAGGATACTCGACTTGGGGATCCGCTACAAGTATTTCATGCTTCGAAGTTACAGCAAGAAGGAAGGCGGGGGAAGAGAGCGATGGTACTTGATGAACCGACGCATGTGCCCCGCCTTTAAGCTTGATCCGACGGGGTTTGAGGGGCGAATATCCATCAAAGCCGACCTGCTTGCCCTTGCATGCGAAAACCCTGACCGATTCGTCGCACTCCGACTGAAGCAAGATGCCGTCGACGGCACCGGTCCGCTCTTCAGTCTTGAGGAGGAGCCATGAGCCAAGGAGCACAAGAACGTCCGTTCCGGCTTGTGATGCTGTCTGCAAGTTACGAGGACCGTTGCCGTGCGATCATAGGCACGCTGCCCGATAGCTATCGCGCCGACGCAGTTCGTGTCTACTTCAACCACGAGTTCCTCGTGGGGGCCGCCAAGGACAAGGTTGCATCCAATCTGGCCGAACTTCTCAACTACGGCAACGCCTTATCCGAGAACGTGGAGAGAGTGGAGGGAAGCTGGCTAGATGCCACTCGCCAACTGAGTGCGATAAGAGGGGGATTGTCATGTATCCCTGACGATCGCTGTGTTGAAGCTGTTGTTGATGCAACAACATTTACCCGCGAGTCCTTGATCGTCACGTGTGGATTGTTGAGGCATTCAGGGCGAGACCCTCGAATAAAGACAACTTACTCCGCGGCTCTTCGCCACGGAGATTGGCTCAGCAAACACTTCCGCACAGTGCGAAATATCATGGGGTATCCGGGGATGCAACGCCCGGCCCTGCGAACGACGCTGGTGATACTCTCCGGCTTCGAGCCGGAGCGGGCAACGCATTTAATCGATGAGCACGAACCCGCGCGTGTTTTGCTTGGGTACGGTAATCCGCCTACCGTGCCGGCGTTTCTTGAGCGGAACAAGTCTGAACAGACCTTGATCCTGGCCAGGCAGAATGTCAGTCAGTTTGAATTTCCGGCAACGTCCATACAAGCTTGTCTCGATACCTTGGAGGCTGTTCTGGGACCATCGCTTGAATCGGAGAATATCATACTGGCTCCAATGAATACGAAGTTGTCGAGTCTTGCCTGCATGGTGTTTGCAGACAGGCATTCTCAGGTGCAGCTGACATACTGTGTACCTGGGGAATACAACGTATCAGACTATTCCACAGGGGCTGGGTTGCAGTACTCTGAGATCCTGCCCGAGTGACTTACCAGTAGGTAGCAATTGGCTACACACTTACGCCCTGGCGGGTTAGTTGGCCGGGGCGGATACGGGCTGGACGGCCGGTTGGAGGCTGCGGTCGGGCCAGGCGTTGGGGGCCGCGTGGGCGGCGGCAATCGCCGCGGCCGCCGACATCAGGCGCAGAGGGGGCGCAGAGGGATTCGCGCAGCCCGGTTCTCGCTGGCGGCCAGGCGGTTTTGCCTCGCACTTGCACGCGCTCTCAAGCGGAGAGGATCTCGGCAGTGGCGATCTTGCCGGGCAGGATCAGCTTTTCGCGGTTGGCCCGGCACCATTGGATGGAGACGGAGGCGACCTTGGGGTCGAATTGCGTTCCGGAACAGCGGATCAGTTCCGCCAGCATCTTTCCCACCGAATAGCTCTTCTTGTAGATGCGCTCCATCAGCATGGCGTCGATGCAATCGGCGACCTGGATGATGCGCGAGATGAATGGAATATCCTCGCCCGCCAGGCCATCGGGATATCCCTGGCCGTCCCACCGCTCGTGATGGTGGCGGACCAGGCTGGCCTCGCCGCCGAACAGGGTGATGTTGGAGAGGATGTCCGATCCCAGGGCGGGGTGGTGGCGAATGAACTGGAACTCGTCGCTCGTAAGCGGCCCGGCCTTGGTCAGGATGCGGTCGGGCACGCCGATCTTGCCTATGTCGTGGAGCAGGGCGGCGACGCGCACGGATTCCAGCCTGCGCCCGGACAGGCCCATGGCCTTGGCGATGTTCACGGCGTAGTGGGCGACCTGTTCGCTGTGCCGCCGGGTATAGGGGTCCTTGGCCTCCACCGCCCGGACCAGGGCTGAAACGCTGTCCAGCGAGGCATGCCTGGCCTGGGCGCTCAGGGTCATCGCCTCCGCCGCCCGGTCGTACAGCCCCGAACCGCCGTTCTCCTCGCCCCTGGCCCGCCTGACTATCTCCACCAGTTCGCCGGCGTCGAAAGGCTTTTCGACATAGTCGTACGCCCCCAGCAGCAGGGCCTGGGCGACGAACTCCCGGCGGGAATTGCCGGAGATGAGTATCACCTTGCATTCGGGCATGTGGCTCTTGGCGTGGGCCAGCAGTTCCAGCCCGCTCAGGTGCGGCATGCACACGTCCACGATCAGCACGTCAAACGCCCGCGGGGTGGCGTCCAACAGGCTCCGGACCCGCCTGGAATCGGTGGCCACCCGGCAGTCGAAACCCTGCGCGACCAGCTCCTGCTTGACCAGCTCGCACAAAACCGGTTCATCATCCACGACCAGAACATGACCCGCAGTCGGTTCCATCGCATTATCCCTTCACATCCTGCGCCCGACGGCGTTGCCGCCGGAGCCTCACTAGACAGACGCCGCGCGCGATTTTTCTTCCAGGCTCAGGATCCTCAGGCCGGTCCGGAGCCGGATCTTCAGGTCCAACGGTTCAAAGGGCTTGAGCAGATAGTCGTCCGCTCCGGCCACCAGCACCTTGAGCAGCTCTTCCCGGCTGCTGTTGCTGGTCATGATCAGAATATATGGAATGGAATCGCCCCGGGCCTGCCGGATCTTCTGGCAGACCTCGTAGCCGTCCATGCCGGGCATGTTCCAGTCGAGGATGGCGAACGTGGGGGCATCGGGGCGCTGGAGGATCGTCCAGGCCTCCGCCCCGTCGCTCGCCAGAACCGCCTGGAAATGCGATTCCTGGAGTATTCTCTGGAGCAGGTTGCGAAACACCGGGTCGTCGTCGGCTACGAGGATTTGCATGGCGTGTTGCTCCTATCCCAGGCGGACAAGGCCGCCTCCACGGCCAGCAGGGCCGTCTGCAATTGTCCAAAAGCGGCCTGTATGGTCGCGATGTCTGGAGAGCGGCAGGCCTCTTCCAGTTGCTTGGCGCAGGCGACTCCCTGGCGGGCGCCCAGCAGGCCCAGTGAACCTTTCCAGCGGTGGGCCAGGGCGCCGAGGGCTTGCCTATCCCGCGCCCAGGCCGCCTGGCGGGCAGCCGGCAGGGTCTGGCGCAGGTCCTTCAGAAACGTGCTGACAATGAGGGCAACGGTCTCCCGGTTGCCGTCCGCCAGGCGCGCCGCCTCGGAGGGGTCCCAGGGGGCCTCCGGCGAGGCGGGGGGCGGCGATGGGCGGCCGGCCGGAGGCGCCCCGCCGGCGCACACGTCCAGTATCAACCGCCGCAGTTCGTCCGGCCTGAAGGGCTTGGAGGCATAGCCGTCCATGCCCGCCTGCAGGCACCGCTGCTGATCGCCGTCCAGGGCGTGGGCGGTCATGGCGATGATCGGCGTGTGCTTGCCGCCCGGCTGTTCCTGCCGCCTGATCCTGGCCGTCGCCTCGATGCCGTTCATGCCCGGCANNGCATCTCCAGGTCCATGAGCACCAGGTCGAAGTCCTGCTGGGCCAGCAGGGCGAGGGCCTCTTCGCCCGTGCCCGCCGTCTGCACCTTGTGCCCCCATTGCCCAAGCATGATCGAAGCCGCCTGCTGATTGACGGGGTTGTCTTCTGCCAGGAGGATCCGCAGGGCGGGGGGGTTCTGGGGGAGATGTTTGCCGGCTTGAGAGCGGCCTTGCTGGCTGGCTGCGTGCTGCAAGGCCAGGCGCAAGGCCAGGAGGAATTGCTCGGCCTGGGTTCCCACGCCCAGGTACGCGTCGGCGCCCATGCGCAGGGAGCTTTGGGCGTTGCCGCGCAGGCCCGCCGGATAGGCAATGGCCAGGGCCGCCTGCTCGTATCCCGGCGAAGCGGCCATCTGCTCGGCGAAGGCGAAGGCGTCGGTCGGACTCTCGCCGCTGTCGAAGAGTATCAGCCCGTAAGGCTGGTCAGCGGCCTGGGCGTGGCTCATGGCCGCCAGGCCGGCCTGGGCGCTTTGGGCGGAGTCGAAGCCTGCGCACCGGCCGCCGAGGACATCCGCGAAATGCGACAGGTGGGCCGGCACGCTCGAGATCGCCAGCACCCTGGCGCCCTCCAGCGGGGGCAGGGCCACGTCGGCCAGGGGGGCGGTTTGTGAGGCGCCGGCAAACCTGGCGGTAAAGGTGAAGACCGTGCCTTCGCCCACCCGGCTGGAAACGCCGATCTGTCCGCCCATGAGTTCGACGAGCTGCTTGGCGATGGCCAGGCCCAGGCCGGTGCTGTCCTTGCGGTAGGCGCCGGTGCGGGAGCATTGGTAGTAGGGGAGGAATACTCGCGCCTGGTCTTCGGGCGACATGCCCGGCCCAGTGTCGCGGACCTCCAACTTTATCAGGTTGACGCTGCCGGGCGAGGCCGGGCGGACCTTGACGCTCACCTGGCCGACGCTGGTGTACTTGATGGCATTGCCGACCAGGTTGTTGAGTATCTGCCTCAGCCGCCCCGGGTCGCCGGTGACGACGGCCGGGGTGCCGGGGGCGATTTCCCAGTCCAGAGAGAGGCCCTTGTCCCGGGCCAGCGGGGCCAGCGAAGCCAGCGTGTTGACCACGCATTCGGGCAGGTTGAGCGGCGCCTGGCACAGTTCGAGCCTGCCGGCCTCGATCTTGGAGGTGTCCAAAACGTCGTTGACCACCAAGAGCAGCGAATTGGCGCATTCCTTGACCACGCCCAGGTAATTCTGCCGCTCCGACGGGTTGGACGTTCCCAGCGCCAGCTCGGTCATGCTGATGATGCCGTTCATGGGGGTGCGCAGTTCGTGGCTCATCTTGGCCAGGAAGTCGCCCTTGGCCTTGCTGGCCTCCTCAGCCGCCTTTCGGCGGTGGTCCGCCAACTGGGTATGGGCGCGTTCGCTGCGATAGGCGGTATAGCCGGTGGCGAAGTACAGCAGCGCCAGGGCCACGATCAGGGCGTAGGTGACCCGCTCGTGCGAAGCGATCGGCACCGACACCACTGCCCGGGGCGAACCCATCACCAGGCCGAACCTGTGCCCAGCCAGGTTCATCGGGGCAAAGGCCACCAGTTCCAACGTCTTGTCGTCCTGGCGCAGGACTTCGGCCAACCCCGCTACGCCGCCCAGGACGCACCGGTCAAGCAGGTAAGGCAGAAGCTCCACGTTGTGCACGTTTTCCCGGGGGGCGTCGGCGTCGCGCAGGGCATGGATCACCTGGCGGGCCTTGGGTAGGGCGTCTCCGCCGGAGATGACCTGGCCGTCCTGCGACAGCAGCCAGTACAGGCTCCGGTAGGCGATGTTGGCCTTGGGCTGGCTGCGCACGGCCACCGCGCAAATGTTTATGGCTGCCTGAAGGCTGCCGATCCGCACCCCATCCCGCTCGATGGGCAGAGACACTCTCAGGTGCTGGCCCTTGTCGGAACCGGTGGAGGAGGCTGTTGGTTGGGTGGCGCCGTCGGCCAGGCTGACTTGCCCGTCGGCCGGAGCCGGCCATAGTCTTGTCCCGCCGGCGTCCAGCACTTCCAGTTCATCCACCACACCGCTCTGCCTGGTCAGAAAAGACCAGAGGACTTGGCTCATGCCCGGGGCAAAGCGGCACACGTCGGGATGGCCGGCCAGGGAGGAAAGCTCGCCCCGAAGGCCCGCGACCTGGCCCTCCACCGAATCGGTCCAACTCCGGATGGCGTCCAGTTGCTGCTTCTGAAAGGTGCGAACCATGCCGTCTTCAAACCGGGAATGGTGGAAGCGGAGCATGGCCATGAAAGCCAGGGCTGCCAGGATGGTGATGATCAGGGGGCGCGTCAGCCTGGCGGCCTTTCGCCAGAGGGGGTCGCGCGCGGGCGAATCCTGACTTGGCTTTGGGCTTGTGGCCTTGGCCGCGGATGAGCAACTAATCCGCGACGCCCCCAGGGTTGGGCTGTGTCGCCAGGCCAGGCCAAAACGGTTCGCCCTGTGGACGGCCACAGATGCCTGCTTTCACCGACCCTTACCCGCAGATGCTATCGGCTTTTGGGCGGGCCTGCTTTAGCAGCGTGATTCTTCCCTTGCCGGAGGCGCCCGGCGGGGGGAGGCGGCTGTGAAACCTCAGGGATCGACGTGGCCCAGGAGCCAAAAAAAGAACGAGCAGGCTAAGATCGAAACGATCCGATCTTACGATTGCCCCTGGGTTAAGGCCGGGTATTTTTTAGGGCAACCGTCGAGAACCTACTCGTTTGGGTCAGGAGATAGAACTCTGTTTTCTGGCGACCTAACAATGAACAGCTACAGTCTTGAGCCTATAACAGGAGTGCTGACACTCCCAGCAATGTGTTTCTCACATAATAATTTGGCATAGACCTAGTA
>PMYM01000051.1 GCA_003171235.1 Phycisphaerales bacterium
ATGATTTGTGAAAACTGCTCTAGAGTGTCCTGGGTTGCCTTATCGCTCTCGAGCTGCTTGAGCACGCCGACAGCCTTTTGGCCGGTGGGGCTTTGGGGGTATCGAGCAGCGTTTGAGAGCATGAGGTAGACGCTCTGCCGCTGGGCATCGGCCAGGGCCGCCACCTGGGCCGGGGTGATCTTGGGTTCAGCCGGCCCGGTGGCCGTCGCCGGCAGGGTAGCAGAAGCGCCCTTGCTCAGGACCAAGGCCGCGGCCCCCTGGTATTGCCTGGCGGCCACGCACTCCTCAAAAAGACCGCGCACGTGCGGGTCTTTCATCGCCTCCGCCAGCTTCTCCTTGGCCGTGGTTCCGGCGGCGGCGCAGCCCGCGGAAGCGGCCAGTTGCTGGTAAATGCTCACGGCCTCGACGTACTTGCCGGCTGCATACAGCTTGTCAGCCTCGGTCAACAGAATATCAGCCACGACGAGAAGTGATCCGCCCGGGATCACAGGCGTGGCATCGCCTCAACCAGCCCCGGCGTACTGGGCGGGGTTGAGAATAACCAGCGCCCCAGCCATCGCCATCATCAGCAGCAGGATTCTCAAACGCATACGTCGCTCCTGTAGCGCTCCATCGGTCGTTTCCGACGGCGGAACCACGAAAACCATTGTATATCCAATGGCAATATTGACAAGGGCTCATCGACCAATAGCGTCCAGTTCGGCCTGGGCCTTGTCGGCCAGCTCGCCCTTGGGGGCGGTCTTGAGGATATCGCGCAAGAGCTCCCTGGCCTTGTCTTTCATGCCGGCCTGGCGGTAGTTCTGAGCCAGGGCCAGCTTCTGGCGGGCATCGTCGTTCTGTCGGGCCTGCTCCAGTTTGGCCTTCAGCGCCGGATCGGCCTGGACCTGTTCCAGCAGGGCGGCGGCCTGCTGCCCGGCGGCGGTCGAGCCGTACTGCTTAGCCACCGTCTGCAAGGTGCCGTAGGCCTGGGATGCCTGGTCGGGCGAAAGCAGGGCCAGTTGCTGGGCCTGGATGGCCGGCGGCGCAAGGCCGGCGGGTTGGCTGGCGGCCGGCGCCGAGGTCGATGCCGGCAGCTTCCGGCTTCGCGACAGCATTGCCGCCAGGCCGTCCATCAGGCTCTTGGCCTGCACCTCCTGGGCGGCGGCGCGAACGGCGGGATCCTTTTCCGCCAGGGTCAACTTCTCCCGCGACTTGTCGCCGATGGCCGTGCCGCCCAGGTTCACCGCCAGCTTCTGGTAGGTCTCAAGGGCCAGTTGATAGCGGCCTTCCTGGTAGTCCTTGTCGGCCTGCTCAAGCACCGGCAGGGCCTGCTGGTTGAGGGTGGCGTAGAGCTGTGTCAGCGTGGAATATTGGGTGGGGTCGGCCAGGTTCTTGGCCATGCGCAGGTCCGCGGCCGCCTGCCAGAAGTTATTCTTGGCCAGGGCCCCCCCGGCACGGTCCATATATCGCTTGGCGGCTACGGCGGGGTTTTCCTCGCGGATTTCTTCCGAGCCGGGGGCGGCGCCGTCGCCCATGCTCGCCCCGCTGACCGAGGGCGTGATGATGGGATTGCCGTTGGGCCCCAACCCGGTGACGCCGGTCCGGATGTTCTGGGCGGCCAGACCGCCCGCCAGCGCCAACAGGCACGAAACCACGGCCAACATGACTAGCAATCTCATGGGCATTTTCTCCAGCTCTGCCCCTCTGCGGCGGAACTTCCGGCAATTCCCGCCCGGGCAGCAGCCATGCAAGTCAGACGCAAGAAAGGTATTCCCTTCCTTGCATATTCTACTCACGGGCCGCCGCCCCCGCCGGAGATGGCCAGGTAGCGGGCCCTTACTTGCCGGAAAGGCGCTGGCGGACCATGTCGGCCCGGGCCGCTCCGCGCTGGTCGGAGTCCAGGGTGCGCTTGAGCAGCCGCTGGATGTGGGCCGGCTGGGCGGCCAGGGAAAGTTCGTTCAGCGTCTGGGCCGTCGTGTCTTCGATGATCCGCAGGGCCAGGCCCAGGCGCAGGTGGCTGAACAAGGCCATCATCTCCTCGCTGGACAGCAGCCGGGCCGAGCGCAGCGTGGCCTGGGCGCGGAAAATCCTGTCCTCCAGGGCCAGGCGGCGCTCGTGCAGCAGGGCCTGGCGGGCCTGGCGCTCGTACTCGATGAAGTGCGGCAGGATGTCGTCGCGGAACTGGTTGGCGATCTGCTCTTCGCTCTTGCCCAGGGTGGTCTGGTTGGAGATCTGGAAGAAATCGCCCATGGGCTCGGTGCCTTCCCCGTGCAGCCCGCGAATGGCCAGGTGCATGTCGCGGGCGGCCCGGAGCACGCGCTCGATCTGGCCGGTCATCTTCAGGGCCGGCAGGTGCAGCATGACGCTGACCCGCAGCCCGGTGCCGACGTTAGTGGGGCAGGCGGTGAGGTAGCCGTACCGGCTGGAATAGGCGAAAGATAGTTGGCCTTCCAGCATCTCGTCCAGGCGGCGGCATTGGGCGACGCATTCGTCGATCTGCAGCCCGCCGCGCAGCACCTGCAGGCGGAGGTGGTCCTCCTCGTTGATCATGACGGCGATGGTTTCGTCGCCGGCCACCAGCACGCCGCGCGGGCCGAGGGCCTCGGCCTGCTGGCGGGAAACGAGGTGGCGCTCGACCAGCAGTTGGCGGTCCAGGGCGTCGGCCTGCTCCAGGTCGACGAAGAACACCTCCGGCGGCAGGCTCAGGCGCGACAGGGCCGAGCGGCACAGCTCCACCACCTCGCGCTGCTTGGGCGGGGGGCAGCGCGACAGGAAAGGCATGCTGGCCAGGTTCCGCGCCAGCCGGGCGCGGGAGGAAACCACCACGTCCGACAGCGGGCCCGAGCCACGCAGCCATTCGGCGCACCGGCTTGAAAGCTCCACTAGGTTCACGCCGTCTCCAGGGCCTTGATCTGGTCGCGCAAGCGAGCGGCCTGCTCGTAGTCCTCGCGCTGCACCGCTTCCTTGAGCTGCTGGCGCAGGCGCACCAGCTCTTTCTGACGCTTCTCGCCCTCCTCGGCGTTGACCGGGACCTTGCCGACGTGGTGGGTGGCGCCTTCCTGGGCCCGCTCCAAGAGCCCCAGCAACAGCGGCTCGAAAACCTTGTAGTCGTTGGGGCAGCCCAAAAGCCCGGTGTTGCGGAATTCCTTGTACGTCTGGCCGCAGGACTCGCATTTGAGTTCGGCCGCTTCCTTGCCCCCCGCCTGCCCCACCAGCGCCTCCAGCAACTGCGAAACCGGCACCTGGGGATCGGTCAGGGTGTAGTTCTCGGCCAGGGCGCACTCCTTGCAGAGATGCTTCTCCGCCGCGTGCCCGTTGACGATCTCGGTCAAATGGACGCTGGCCTCACGGTGGCATTTTTCGCACTTCATCGCCTCTCCCGCATCCGCAGGGCAAAGCCGGCCTGTGACTTGCTAAGAGTCCCTAACAAAATGCNNTGCAAGGAAGGCCGACGAAGCCATACCCACAGCGGTACGGCAAGGAGGCCTGACGCCGCAGATGGGCGGTTTTCGCCGCAACCCGCAGGGACGCCGCATCTTTTGCCGCATGCCGGCGTTGCTCGGGCTCGACGACCCGCCTTGGGGTCGTCTTCGCCCTCGCGTCTTGGCCTGCGCCCAAGCCTGCGGCGTCGCGGCCACGGGGCATTTTGTTAGGGACTCTAAAGACATTGCGCCTATGGCCCTATTGTAAGCAAAGCCCCAGGCCGGAAACAGCCCCGATTCAGCATGATACGGGAAACCCGCACGGGGCGGGGGGCACGCGGCCCGGGCTGATCGGTCCCTCCAGGGCAAACATGCCCGACTTGCAGATGCCCAGCGGCATGTCGGCCGGGCGGGCGGATCAGTCGAAGTTGCCGCTGCCGCGGCTGGCGGTGGCGGGCCCTTTAAGCAGGCGGCTGAGCCGGTCGCTGATGATGCCGGCACGGTTCTGCTTGTGCTGCTCCAGTTGGGCCTTGAGATCATCCAACTGTCTGGCCAGGCGCTTGATGTCGTAATCGCGGATGACCTGATCGGCGTCGAACTGCGCCCCCAGCAATTGCTGGATCTGGTTTTTGGCGTCCTCGCGCTGCTTGTCGCTGTCAGCCTGGCGGTATTCGCGGAGTTGTCGGTAGATGGCGACGTTGAGGCGCTGTTTTTCCAGGACGGGGCGGCGTATCTCCGGCGGATAATCCTTGGCGTGGTTGTACAGGCGGTAGAGTTCGTCCATCAACAGGGCGGCCCGCTGGGGATCCTGCTTTTCCAAGGCCGCCACGCGTTCATACAGTTCGGGGGCGTTTTCCTTGGCGAAGGTCATCACCTCTGCCTGCTGCTCGGCGGTGAGCGTCTCTTCACGGTGGGGCCGACTGGCCTGGCCTCGCGGCTGACGGGCCGGCTCCTCTCCCGTGGCCAGCACGTAGGCGCTGCCAACCAAGGCCGCCGCCAGCACCAGAAACCGCCAACCAACCCGGCCGATGCCATTGTTCACGTTGCGTCTCCAGGTCTAATCGACAATCGACGGATCAAGGTCCTCGAATTCCGTGGCGCTTAAATCATCCACCAGGCCATCCAGGGTGAGGTCGTAGTGCAGATTCTCGCCCAGGGCCAGGTCCATTTGAGTATTGGCGATCTGTTCGTCCAGGCTGTCCCGGCGGGCCTCGAACGTGCCTTCCTCGCCCATGAGGTACTGGACAATATAATCCGCCGGCGACTCCGCCGCCGTCATATTCGGCATGTTGGAGGGGCCGGGATTGTTATTATCCGGGCCCTTCTGCCAGGCCAGCAGGACTACCAGCACGGCGGCAGCGGCAGCGGCCGCCCCGCCCGCCAGGCGCAGATAGGGTCGCCGGCGCGGCCGGCTCGCCTTCACGCGGGCATTGACGCGGTGCAGCATACCCGCCGGGGCCGGCACGTCCAGGCGGCCTGCCACCGCCCGCCAGTCGGAGCGGATCTCATCGACCAAGGCGCGCTGGGCACCGGTCAGTTCGACCGGTCGGCCGTCCAGGCACTGCCCGGCCAGTTCGTAATCCTCATTGTTCCAGTTCATGACTTTCTTCCAGCAAGCCGCGCAAAGTCTTTAGCGCCCGATGCACCTTGGCCAACACCGTGCCTACCGGACAGTCAAAGACTTCGGCTATTTCCTTGAAACTCATCTGTCCAAAATGCCTCAGCAGGACCATCTGCCGCGACCTCTCGTCCAGCCGGTCCAGGGCCGCCGCCAACTCCCGGCGGACTTCACCGGCCAGCAGGCCCGTCTCCACCGGCGCCGGCGGCGAAGCCAAGCCTTCTGCCAGGCTCTGGCCGGAGTGGCCCTCGCTTTCCAGCGAGGCCGCCGGCGGACTGCTCCGGCTGCGGCGAATGCGGTCGCGCACCAGGTTGGCCGCAATGCTGAAAAGCCAGGGCTCGAAGCGCCCGCGGTCGTCGTAGCCCGCCAGCCGCCGGACCAGCCTGACCATCAACTCCCCCAGCAGGTCTTCGGCGTCGTGATAGGAACCCGTGCACCGGTAAAAGTACCCAAACAGACGCGGTCCATAGACGGCAAGGATCTCTGTGAAGCCCTCGTCCTTGCCGGCACGGGCTAACTCGACCATCGCCCGGACCTGCTGGGAATCCATAGCTTCCATCCTGTCAAACGGGCCGCCCGAACGCTTATTGCGTGGTTCACTTCAGGAACATGGTGGCGGCCGACACGGCCATCAATACGGCGAAAAGCACCCGCACCAGGCGAAGGGGCAGGCGGTGAGTCAAATGCCCCCCCACATAGGCGCCCACCATAGCCGTCGGGGCCAGGCAGGCCACCAGCAGACAACTGGTGGCGATGCTGCCCTTGGCGCCCAGGGTGAGGTTCTTTGTCAGCGCCCCCAGCCAGGAGACGCTGGCGATGACGGCGGCCGAGGTGGCGATGGCGTTGCGCATGGGCATCTTCAGCACCATCTGCTGGAGAGGCACGGCGACGGCCCCGCCGCCGATGCCCAACAGCCCGGCGGCAAAACCCATAGGCACTCCCACGCTGCACTTGCGCAGCGGGGAAAAGGCCTCCACCTCCTGGCGCGAAAGCCCCTCCTGTTTTGGCGGGCGAAAGGCGCGATAGAGGTTCTGCACCAGCACGTACAGGAAGAAAACTCCCACCAGCCAATTGAGGTAGCGCGCGGCATCCTTGTCAAACAGGTTGCTGACCAGCACGCCCCCCACAATGGCCAGGAAGGCCGACGCCGCCACGTAGCTCCAGACCTTCGGCCAGACCGCATGGTTCTTCAGGTGCGCCCAGGCCGAAGGCAGGCACAGCAGGAAGTTGACCATCATGGCGGCGGCCTGGTACTGGTGGATATTCTCGGGCGCCCCGCCGGGCGGATCGAGAATCCACTTCATCGCCGGCAGCATGATCACCGAGCCGCCAATGCCCAGCATGCCGCCCAATACGCCTGCTCCCAGGCCTACTATCGCCAGCAAAAGGTACGTCATAAGCCACTCAGGATAAGATATCGGGAGCGGAAAAGGACACGGAAATAGGCGGGTCCAAAGGATTGAACCACAAAGCACACAAAGATCACAAAGAAGTCGTTTGCGATTCCTCTCTTTGTGCTCTCTGTGGTTCAAGCCGTTTTTCGCGGCGCCACCGCAGGGCCGTCATGACGCCCTCTACCAGCAGGTACGCCGTCAGGGCCATCAGCACCAGGTCGGCCACAGTCAGCGTGAGGCTGGGCCAGAGATTCTCGGCGCCCGTTTGCCAAGCCGCCCACAGGTCGGCCAGATACCCGCGCAGCAAGAGGGCCAGGCTGGTGGCGGTGGTGACCAGCATGAATACGGCCGGGGCGAAGGCAAACCAGCTCTTGCGCCTCTGCCGCAAGAGCCACACCCCCGCCAGGGCCAGCACCATGCCGGCCAGCAACTGGTTGGCGGTGGCGAATATCCGCCACAGCACATTGACTCCGCCGGTGCAGGCCATAAGCAGCGTCAGCAGGACGGCCAGGCCGGAGTTGAACCAGTAGTGCCGCATCAGCCGCAGCAGGGGGGCCAGGATCGGCCCGGCCTGCACCGGATGCTCCGGCGGGGCGGAATGGTCGTCGATCTGCGGGCTGAGGGGAATGCCCTCGCCGCCGACACTCGTCAACTCGCCCTGGCCGTAGCCTTCGGCCTGGGCCCGCCCGACCGGCTGGGCGAAGACGTCGTACCGGGCAAAGGCCGCCCGCCAGACCTCCTCGATCAGGTACCGCGTCAGCCGCACAGCCGCGTCCAAGGTGGTGATGACAAACCCCTCCAGGAGCAACATTCCCCCCAGTGCCCCCACCGCCACGGGCGCACCCCAGGCAAGCTTGCCCGCTTGCCCGACGGCCAGGGCAAAACCAAGAATGGGGTTGCCGTCGCGCGCCAAGCCGGCGAGCTTGGGATGCACGATCTCCAGGTAATTGGTCTTTCGCAGCGCCAGCACCAGCACCGCGATGACCACCACCGCCACCAACGACTCCAGCAACATGGCGTAATAGCCGATCCGCCGCACCGCCTTCTCGGACGACACCTGCTTGCAGGTGGTGCCGCCGGCGCACAGGCTGTGGAAGCCGCTGATGGCCCCGCAGGCGACGGTGATGAACATCCCCGGCCAGAGGAATCCGCTGGCCCGCGCGCCCTCATCCAACTGCCACGGGGCGATGCCCTGCCCGGCGGGCACGGCCTTGCCCGATGCCACCAGCAGCGTCACCAGCAGCGCCAACATGCCCGCGTACAGAATGTGACAGTTGATGAAGTCGCGGCTCTGCAAGAACAGCCACACCGGCACCCCCGCCGCCACCAGCACGTAGGCCAACAGCAGCAACTGCCAAGTCAGGATGTTCGAGAACGACAGCGGGAAATAAACCCCCGCCACGATGCTGACGGCACAGACCGCCACCGAAAGCACCGAGCACCAGACCACCGAAACCTTCTTCTTGATGTACATCCACCCCACCAGCGGGGCGAAGGCGGTGATGATCACCACGCTCATCGACGCCACCCCGCCGATGACCACGGATTCCTGGCCGTCCTGGCTCACCGTGCGGAAAAGCGTCTGGCCCGGCGGCATCTCCAGTTCCTTGGCCGGAAGCTTGCTGGTCAAGGCGTTGGCTGAGAGGTTCAGGAAAACCGCGCACACCAGCACCAGCATCACGATCAGGAACAGCGTCAGGGCGACGAAGGCCTTCTGCCCGAACAGCCGCCGCATAATCGTGGCCACCGAGACCCCGCCCTCGCGCGTGGCCATGTGCGTGGCCAGGTAGTCATGCACCCCGCCCAGAAACAGCCCGCCCAGCACCACCCACAGCAGCGCCGGCCCCCAGCCATAGACCAGTGCCAGCACCGGCCCGACGATGGGCCCCGCCCCGGCGATGGCGGCGAAGTGGTGGGCGAATACCACCCAGGTCGGGCTGGGCACGTAGTCCCTGCCGTCGGCCAGGCGAACCGCCGGCGTCACCCGCCGGTCGTCCTCCCCCACGCACCGGGCCAGGTACCGCGAGTAGAAATAGCCGCCCCCCAGCAGCACCGCCAGGGAAACCAGCAGCATCAGGATGATCGTCATGGGCGAACTCTCCTGCCAGGCCGCCATTATAAACGCTACGGGAGAATTTGCCCAAGCTGTAGGGCGTGCAACTTGTTGCACGCGTAATCTCGGGAGCGCGGGCGCAATCGAGCGCCGGGCGCCATGCCCTTACGCGCCATGTGCGGAAGGGCATGTTTCACGGCTCTCCTTGCCCGGCAGAATTGCTCAGAGCCGTAGGGTGGGAGAAACCGCCCGTCAGGGCGGTCTCCCACCGTCCTTCCAGGAATCTATCAGGTGGGACATCGGCCTTCGACCAATCTGTCCCACCCTACAGGCTGTGGTTGGGATTCCGAATGGGAGCGCGCTGGTTGCCCGATCCGGTTGATAACCACTGCACCCGCCGATAGAATTTGCCGCGGCCCGAATAGGAGCACAGGTTACAAACCTGTGCCACCAGGCAGGACACAGGCCAGAAAACCTGTGCCACTACCACATCACGAATTGGAGCAGGTCATGAAACTGGGCGTAATGGGTGCGCTGCTGGGCAAGATGAAACTGGACGAGGCCCTGGACTATTGCGCCAAGTTGCAGCTTGACGCCATCGAGTTGCCGGCCGGGGCCTACCCCGGCGACCCCTGGGGGCTGGTCGGCATAGTGCACGACAAGCCGCGCTTGAAAGAGCTAAGAAGCAAGCTCTCCGACCGCGGGTTGGAGGTTGCCGGCGTAGCCGTGCACGGCAACTGCGTCCACCCCGACAGGAAGATCGCCGCCGAGCATCGCAAGGCCCACCGCGAGGGGGTGCTGCTGGCGGCGGAATTGGGCACCGTGGTGGTCAACTTCTCGGGCTGCCCGGGCGGCTGTGCCACCGACAAGACCCCCAACTGGGTGACCTGCCCCTGGCCGCCGGATTACTCCGATATCGCCCGCTACCAGTGGGACGAGGTGCTGATCCCCTTCTGGGCCAAGGAGAACGACTTCGCCGCCAAGCACGGGGTGCGGATCGCCTTTGAGGCCCACCCGGGTTTCTCCGTGCACAACCCCGAGCTATTGGTGCGCCTGCGCCAGGCCGCCGGCAAGCAGCTCGGGGCCAACGTGGACCCCTCGCACTTTTTCTGGCAGGGCATCGACCCGGTCGAGGCCGTCCGCTACCTGGGCCAGCACAACTGCATATTCCACGTTCACGCCAAGGACACAGCCATCGACCGCCGCAACAGCAGCGTCACCGGCAACCTGGACATCAAGAGCTATGCGGACCTGGCCCATCGAAGCTGGGTCTTCCGCACCGTGGGCTACGGGCATGGCGACGAGTTCTGGAAGAGCTTCATCTCCATGCTGCGGACCTGCGGCTACGACGGGGTGCTGTCCATCGAGCACGAGGATTCGCTGATGAGCCTGTCGGAGGGATTTGAGAAGGCGGTGGAATACCTCAAGGGCCTGCTGCTTCGCCAGCCGGTCGGCCAGGCGTGGTGGATATAGGGCGGCTGGCGCCAGCCGCCGTCTGCGGGAGGGGGTCAGATGTACTCGGCGAACAGTTCCCGGCTGGGGCGTGGGATGACGATCTGGCTTACCAGCAGTCCGCGCCGGCTGGCCTCTGCCGCGGCGGCGGCGACGGCGGCTTCAACCTGGTGCTGTGCGCCGGCCAGCAGGCAGAAGCCCTTGCCTCCCAGGGCCATGGCCACGTGGATGCGGAAGATGACCACGTCAGCGGCCTTGGCGGCGGCGTCGGCGGCGGCGATGATGCTGGCGCCGCTGAAGGTTTCCACCACGCCCAGGGCCTGGGCCTGCGATTCCTGCAACATCACCGACTGGGCCAGGGCCGGAAAGACTCCGGCGTGCACGTTGGGCAGGCTCAGGTGGTCCACCAGGGCCTCGCCGGCCTGTTCCAGGCCCGCCGCCATGGCGGAATTCACCTCGCTCACGCCGCCGGCCAGGATCACGATGTACTTGCCCGAGCAGATGGTCCGCGCCACCACGACCTGCACGTCGGCGGCCTTGAGCATCTGGTCCTGCACGCGGTACCCCACGCCGATGCTGGAAAACTCCATCACGCCGATGGATCGGGGCGATGCCGCCTGGTCATGCTTGGTCACCATGAGTTCTCTTTCCGAAAGAAAAGCAAACGGCTTCAACCACAAAGAGCACAAAAATCACAAAGCCAAAGAGCACAAAAATCACAAAGCCAAAGAGCACTTTTTCAGAGGCCGAGCAGTCAACAAGACCGTTACTTGAAGGAACGGTTCTTGGCCCGAACAGACAACATGTCTCTGTGTTCTTTGTGCTCTCTGTGGTTCAAACTTCTAGTTTTTCTCAATCCAGACGACTCCATGCTCGATGTCAGTCACCTTTCCATCGATGGAGGCATGGACGTTGGCGCCCAGGGCGGCCTGGCCGTCGCGCATAGGCGGCTGGCCCAGCAGGTCGCCTTTGCGCACCAGTTGGCCGGGCTTGACTGTCGGCTGGCAGGGGGCGCCAACGTGCTGCTTGAGGGCAATGCCCACGCGCCTGGCCGGCAGCAACTCCGCCCGTAGCGGCCCTTCATTGCGAAACGCCCGCAGGCCCAGCTTCTGCATCAGCCTGGCCATAGGTGCCTTTCGGCCGGCCATCAGCAACCCAGGCCGGGAGGCGTTGAAAGGCGGCTTGTCCCAGCGCAGGTTCTCCTGGACCAGTTTTTGCTTTGCCTGGCGGCACACCTGCTGGGGGTCCAGATCCTCCGGGCAGGCGTACAGGCTGCACAGGTTGCATTCACAGCAGTAGGCGGCGCCCAAAATGTTCGCCTGGCCCAGGAGGTTGAAGCCCAGGCTGCGCATAGCCTTGTGCGGTTCGATGGGGTGGCCCAGGAGGTAGCGCGGGCACAATTCGGTGCAGAAGCAGCACTGGTCGCAGGCGCTGCGCCCGATGCGTTGGACGGCCCGCTGGTCGCGCCGGTAGCGGCGGATGACGACGTGCTCAGAGGGCAGCACGATCACGGCGCCGGTGGTCTTGTCCACGCGGGCGGTCTGGGGATTCTCCTCCAGATGGCCCATCATCACTCCGCCGACGATGCAGGAGGGCGCCTGGCAGGTTGCCCCGCCGGCAGCCTGGACGCACTCGGCTAGGCTGACGCCCACCGGCACGCGCAGGGTCATGGGCTTGGCGACGGCCCCGGCGACGGAAATGTACTTCTCGGTGACCGGCGAATCGGCGGAGCGGGCGACGTTGCAGGCGGTCTCGACGTTTATGACCACCGCCCCGACATTCAGAGGCAACCCGCCTGGGGGTATCACCCGCCCCAACACGTCGTACACCAGCACGAACTCATCCCCGGCTGGGTAGGCGTCCGCCAGCGGGCGCAGTTCCACCCCGCCGGGCAACATCGGCTGGAGATGCTCGATCAACTCGGCGTACTTTTCCTTTACGCCGATGATGCCGCTGTTTGCCCCGGTCAGGCGCATGGCTGCCTGCAGCCCGGAGAGCACCTCGCCGGAATGCCGGCGCAGCAATTCCTTGTCTTTGTGCAGCAGGGGCTCGCATTCGGCGGCGTTGACCAGGACGGTATCGACCTTGCCCGAGAGTTTGACGTGGGTGGGAAAACCGGCGCCGCCGGCCCCGACCACGCCGGCCGAGCGGATTGTCTCCAGGCTTATATCGGGCATAGCCCTAAGATAGCAGTCCGGCGCCGCCTGAACAAGACCGCCCGCCGACCTGAAGAGACTAGACCGGCAGGGCCAGGATGGCCCTGCGACTCATGGGCAAGATGCCCATGCCACTTTCAAGAGCTACTTCTGCGGATAGACTTCCTCAGCCAGGCGGGCGCGAACGGCGGCCAGGCACGCCTCGGCCGAGGGGTGCTTGTTGGAGAGCAGTTTCTGGAACTCGGCCGCCAGGATAATCGACACCTGGTTCCAGTTGTTGGGATCGGGATACGTGTAGCCCTGCTCCATGGCCGGGCGGAGCGCCTGGATTTCCGGGTCGAGATTCGAGCCTTCCTTGTAGATTTCGCGCAGGGCCGGCATTTTTCCGCCGCCCTTGTGGGCGCGGGTTACGGGATCTTCAAAACCGGCGGCGACGGCACTCTGGAAGCCGTAGGTGTCGGTGCAGAACGTTTCGTAGGCGAAGGCGACGGCCGCCTTTTTCACCGGCGAACACTTGGGAACGATCGCCCCGTACGAGCAGACCAGCGAGCCCACCCCCGACTGCTGGTAGCCGGGCGTGGGCGCGATGCCGATGACCTGGCGGCTGTTCTCCTTTATCGCCCACAGCCCCCGGCTTTGCCAGTGGGGGTACATGGCCGAGTGCAGCACACGCAGGTCCTGCTCGCTGGAGTTGATGTCCAGGCTGTTGCGGCTGATGTAACCGGCGTCGTACCAGCGCTTGAGCGTTGTCAGGACCTGGGCGGCCTGGGGGCTGGAGACGTCCAGGCGGCCTTTGTCGTCGCCGATGCCCGCGCCTTTCTTGTAGCTGGCCAGCAGCGGGATATAGCAGTTCTGGGCGAAGAAGGTGGTGAAGTTCATGGTGATGGGCGCCACCTCGATGGTGTCGCCGCTGCCGGGCTTGGTGTAGCGCAGCCCCTGGAGGGCCTGGCAGGCCTGCTCCAGTTCCTCCCAGGTTCGGGGCACCTGCACGTTGCGCTGGGCGAAGAACATGCGGTTGTAGTTCAGGGCCAACACTTCGCCCATCCAGGGCAGTTCGTATAGGCTCCACCTGCCGCTTGCCTTGTCCGTGCGGCTGGAGCCGGCAAAGAGGGCGTTCATGAAGTCCCGCCGCAGCTTCTCGGACGGAATGTAATCGGTCATATCGACCAGCAGGCTGCGAGCGGAGACGTCGGGGTTGGACTGGTTGTACTCGATGAAGGGCGTGATCTCGAAATCCGCCCAGGAGACCACCACGTCGAATTCGGTGTGCCCCCTCTGCCAGAACAGCAGCAGGTTGTTCACGGTTCCGGCCAGCAGCGAGGGCTGCACCTGGACATCCGGGTGGGCCCGCTGATAACTGTCCAGCGCCTGCTGCCAGGGGAATTCCTCCAGTTGCCAGCCGGCAATGCCCAGCCGGATGACCGTCTTGTCGCCGCCCTGGCCGCCGGGCCGAGCGGCCGTAAACTGCTCCAGCGGCGTCCTGTTGGTCGTGAATTCCAGCACGCTTATCAGGAGGATCGCCGCCAGCAGGATGATGCATGCCCACTTCAACATGGTCTCACCGCAGAAAGAACAGGATTTTTAACGCAGAGGGCGCAGAGGAACGCAGAGGAAGAAATTAGTAAAAGAAAAAGCAGAAGAAGGAACTGCGCCAGATTGTTACCGAGCAAAGTCATCTTTCTTCATCTTCCTCTTGCTGTTTCTTTTGCTGAATCCTCTTTCCTTTGCGTCCTCTGCGTTGAAAGTCTTTTCCTATGCCTTGAGAGCCCCGGACGCCAGGCCGCGGACGAAGTATCTCTGCAGCAGGATGAACATGATCACGATGGGCAGGAAGCTAAGCAAAACCGTGGCAAAGAGCACGCCGCTGTTCACCAGGCCGTATTGGTCGCGCAGCATGTAGATGCCCACCGGCAGCGTCCGCACGCGGTCGCCGGAGGTGAAGGTCAGGGCGAAGATGAATTCGTTCCAGATGGCCAGGAAGGTGAGTATGGCGCAGGCGGCCAGGCCGTTGCGCCCCATGGGAATCATAACCTCCCAGAAAACCTGCCAGGTCGAAGCGCCGTCGATCTGGGCGGCGTGAATCACCTCGCGGGGGATGGAGGTAAAGACGTTCCGCATGATGAAGATCACCAGCAGCAGGTTGCCGGCCACGTAGGCGATCAGCAGGCCCGTCAGCGTGTCGAACAGCCGCAGTTGCAGCATGAGCTCTATCCGCCCGATGAGGGTGACCTCGCCGGGGATCATGAGCTCCAGCAGCAGCAGGGCAAACAGCAGCTTGTGGCCGCGGAAGTTGAACTGGGCAAAGCCGTAAGCCGCCAGCGTCCCCACCAGCAGCGACAGGAAGGTGCCGGCGAAGGCCAGATAGAGGGTGTTGAAGTAGTAGGTGGGCAGGCCCGCCATCTGCTTGAAGACCCGCCGGTAGTTGTCCAGGCTTAGCCGTTCCAGGCTTGTGGGCTGGGGCTCTCTGGCCGGCTCGGCGGCGGCCGTGGGCTGGGCGGGGGCGGTCGAAGGTTGGCTGGTTGGCGCCGCCTCCTGCTGGTAGACGCCATACTTCTGCCACGGCCAGACGTCGCCGCCTTGGATCTGCTTGTGGGGCTTGAACGACCCCATCACGATCCACAGCAGCGGCAGCACGCTGGACAGTCCCACCACCAGCAGGACCAGCCACAGCGTCGCCGAGGTGCTCTTGCGTTCGACGGCCATGGGCTACTCCACCGGCCGGTCCAGCTTGCGGACCAGCAGCGACAGGGCAAAGGTAAATGCCGCCAGGGCGTAGGCCATGGCGCTGGCGTAGCCCAACTGGAACTTGCCGAAGTTCCAGGCCAGGTTGTAAAGCTGCATGACGTAGGTCAGGGTGGAGTCCTCGGGCTGCCCAGCCGTCATGATGAACGGCTGGCCGAAGATCTTGAGGGCCCCGATCATCGACAGCAGCAGCACCAGAAACGTCGTCGGGCGGAGCTGCGGCCAGGTCACCTTCCAGAACTTCTGCCAGGGCCCGGCGCCGTCCACGGCGGCGGCCTCGTTGAGCACGTCGGGAATCCGCTGCAGGCCCACCAGAAACAGGATGACGTTGAAGCCGATGCCGTTCCAGAGGCACAGGATGACGACGGCGATCATGGCCCAGTCGGCGTTGCCGAGCATGCCCTGGGGCGGGGCGGCGACGCCGGCCAGCACCGGCTCGGTCAGCGCGGGCAGGTTGCCCAGAAACGCCAGAGGCGCCTTGAGCAGGTCGGGCCCGCCGGCCAGGAACGCTGCCAGCCAGCCAACCACCGCGGCGGCCGCACCGCCCAGGAGGGTTCGCCAGATGGCGCCTTCATGGCGGCGGTTGCGGACAACAAGCCGGTGCAGCCCCGCCGCCAGGGCCCATCCGGCGGCGAGGTAGAGCCCCGCCAGCGCCGGATAGTTGGCCATGGCCACAAAGGCCTCCAGCAGCTTATGGCCCATGCCGAAGGTGGGGTTGTAGAACAGGCTGAACATCACCGCGCTGACCGAAAGGCTCACGACGATGGGGATGAAGATCATCGTCCGCAGGAAAACCGCCCCGCGCTTGACCTGGTGCAGCAGCACCGCGATCACCAGGGCCAGAAAGACGTACGGCGGCACGAACAGCAGGGTGAAGTAGAGGGTGTTGAGGATGGGCCGGCGCAGGCTGGCCATGGTGAACAGGCTGGCGTAGTTGTCCAGGCCCACGAAGCGGGCCGAACCCGGGTCCAGCACGGTGTAGTCGAAGAATGAAAGGTAAAACGCCCGGGCGATGGGGTAGACGATCATCAGGGCGAACAGCAGCAGGGCCGGCATGATGTACCAATAGCCCTTGCGGTCGTGCGCCCGCCGCCAGCGCGGAGTTCTGCAAGCCGGATCGGCACTCATGCAGGCGATTGTAGAAAACCCCCTCGGCGGGGGCAACGTCCTGGTGGGTTTTGGGCACGAGCCAGCGAGTCATGCAGAAGCTGCTGGTACTCTCTCATGTTGTGATTCGGAGCAGTTGAGCAGGAGACCGCAGGCGAGCGGGCCGTTCTTGTTTTCGCCTGTTCACCTGTTCCACTGCTCGCCTGCTCTGTAGCCCTTCCACTTTGATTTTGTAGTCTCAAAATCAAAGTGGAAGGGCTACTAAGCCCGGGCGGCCAACAAGTCGCCGTAGATGCGGGTGCACTTTTCGGCCGAATCGCTCCAGGACAGCTTCTGCAGTTCGATCTGACCCTGTTCGCGCAGCACGCGCTGCAAGGGCGGGTGGCGCAGGACGGCCAGGATCTTGTTGGCCATCTCGTCGGTGTCCCAGAAATCCACCTTCAGCACGTGGCTGAGCACCTCGCTGACGCCCGACTGCTTGGAGATGATCACGGGCACGTTATGGGAGAGGGCCTCCAGGGGGGCGATGCCGAAGGGCTCGGAGACGCTGGGCATGACGTACAGGTCGGCCATGCGGAAGACCTTGTTGACGTTGTCGCCGCGGAGGAAGCCGGTAAAAGTGACGTAGCGCCCGATGCCCAGGTTGACGGCCATGTCCACGGCCATGGGGATAAGTTCCCCGCTGCCGGCCATGACGAAGCGGACCTTCTTGTACTTCTCCAGCACCCGGGCGGCGGCGCGGAGGAAGTACTCCGGGCCTTTCTGCATGGTCATGCGGCCCAGGAAGAGCACGATTTTTTCGTCGCGGGCGATGGGGGTCAGCGGCATGCGCTCGCCGTTGGGCAGGTCGACGGCGTTGTAGACCACCTCGACCTTGTTGGCGGGCACGCCGTAGCGGCTCAGCACGATGCTGCGTGTAAAGTGGGAGACGCAGACCACCCGGTCGGCCCCGTGCATGCCCGCCCGCTCGATGTCGTAGACCTGCTGGTAGACGTTATCGCCCGAGCGGTCGAACTCAGTGGAGTGCACGTGCACCACCAGCGGCTTTCCGGTATAGGCGGCCACTGCCAGCCCCGCGGGATAGGTCATCCAGTCATGGGCATGGATGACGTCGAATTCTTCGCCCCTGGCCAGTTCCACCGCCAGCAGGGCGTAGCGCTGCACCTGACTCAGCAGGTCGCCGCCATAGCCCCCCTGGCCGCCGGCAACGCCTTGCCGGCCGGTGAGAATTTCCTCCACCAGGCCCGAGGGCAGGTCCACCGCTCCGCCGGCAACTTCAATGTGCTGCAAGCGGGTGATCGTCTCCTTGTAGGATTGCGGCGTTCCATACGGCTGAAGCACCGCCGGCAGCCGCCGGACGGTCAGGTGCCTGAAGACCGCCAGGGCCGGATGCTGTATGGCGGCGGGATTTCCGCCCTGGGCCAGGCGGCGCCGCCGCCCCGGCTGGCGCAGCGTGGTGGGAGTGGCGAAGCGCACGTGGCTGGTGGCGTCCTGGGGCAGGGCCATGGGCAGCACGAAGGTCACTTCCACGCCGATCTGGTCCAGGGCCTTCGTCAGTCCATAGCAGGCTGTTCCTAAGCCCCCCGACATGTATGGGGGGAACTCCCAGCCAAGCATGAACACCTTCATGTCAATCAGTCCTTGCCAGTCTTGCGGACCCGACTCGATCAGTTCTCTATCCGGGTGGCCACGCCATTCCGGCCCAATCTGCAAAGCAGCGAGCAGGCTATTGTTTAAGCCAGTCCGCCAATAATTCCGCAAAATAAGTGACAATGAGGTCGGCGCCGGCGCGCTTGACGGCGGCAGTGAGTTCCAAAACGGTTTGGCGCTCGTCGATGGCACCGGCAGCAGCCGCGAATTTCACCATTGCAAACTCGCCGGATACAGTATAGGCAACCACCGGGACATCCACTTCAGAACATACCTTGGCCAGCACATCCAGGTACGGCAAGGCGGGCTTGACCATTATCATGTCAGCCCCTTCAGCCACGTCGGAGCGTGCCTCGGCCAGCGCCTGCGCCGGCGATAGCGGATCCATCTGGTAACTGCGACGGTCGCCGAAGGCCGGGGCGGATTCGGCCGCCGAACGGAACGGCCCGTACAGCGCACTGGCAAATTTCACGGCATAGGACAGAATAGGCGTTTTTTCCATGCCGGCGGCGTCCAGGGCCTGGCGGATGGCCTGCACCTGGCCGTCCATCATGGCCGAGGGGGCCACGACGTCGGCCCCGCTACGGGCCTGGGAGACCGCCGTCCGCGCCAGGGCCGCCAGGGCGGCTTCGTTATCGATCTCGAAGCCGCCGCCGGCTGGCTGGGCCGCCGGGCCGCAGTGCCCGTGGCTGGTGTACTCGCACAGGCAGGTGTCGGTGATCACCAGCAGCTCCGGGCAGGCCCGCTTGATACGCCCGAGGGCCTGCTGCACCACGCCGTCTTCGGCCCAGGCCTGCTGGCCGGTGGCGTCTTTTGCCTTGGGTATGCCAAACAGCAGCACCGCCCGCAGGCCTTTTTCATACAGCCCGCAGGCCTTTTGGGCAACCTGCTCCAGCGGCCACTGGAACTGGCCCGGCATGGCGGCGATTGCCTGCTTGTCCGAAATTCCCTGGTGGACGAACAGCGGCGCCACCAACTCCCGCGCGTCCAGCCGCACCTGCTGCAGCATCAAACGCAACGTCGGATGGTAACGCAACCGGCGCAGCCGCCGAACCGGGTAAACGGCAGTCACTTTTGTTGTCTCCAGGAGCGATGAACCGACAGGCTCAATCCTCAGGCCAAGGCATGCCGTTGGTCGCAGTATGATAGCCTGCCGGCCAGGCAATGGCAAAGGCTGGCCCAAAAAATGACGATGACCCCTTCGGCGGCGGCGAGCGGCGCGGCCGCGATTGCAGTGTGGATGCCGCGGCGAGTATGATTGGTCGCGGTCGATACGCGATGGACGGCTTGGGATGCTCATAGGAATCGTCTCGGATACTCATGGCAAGGCTGAGAGGCTGCGGCGGGCCATGTCGCTACTGGTGGCCCGCTCCGCCCAGGCCGTCGTCCACTGCGGCGACCTGGGCAGCGTTGAATGCCTTGAAGCCCTGGCTGAATTCTCCCTGCCCTGCTACGCCGTGGGGGGCAACACGGACTGCAGCCTGGAGGACCTGGAGCAGCGGGCCCGGCTGTGCGGGGTGCAGTTTGGCCGCGATTTCATTTGCGTGCCCATCGGCCAGGGCAGGACCCTGGCCGCCACCCACGGCAACAACCCCGCCATGCTGGCTTCGCTGGCTTCAGGGGAACACGCTTACCTTTGCCACGGGCACACGCACCTGATGCGCAACGAGCAGATCGACCAACTGCGAGTGATAAACCCCGGCGCCCTGCACCATGCCCGCCCCCAGACCGTCGCCCTGCTGGACACCCAGGCCGACACCGTGGAGTTCATCCAGGTCGCTTGAGGGCCAAGCCCGGCCAGGGTTCCCGCAGCGGCTCCTCCGACCGGGCGTATACCCGCACGCAGGCCTTCAGCATCGCGCTCGGGCCGACCAGGCTGCCGTAGGTTTCCAGGGCCAGGTCCAGGTTCAGCTTATCCTTCAGGTCGTCCGCCGCGGCGTACTTGCTTTCCCATATGAACAGCGTGCCGGGGGGCGCCTCCAGCCACAGGCCAAGGGCCTCCCGGGCGTGATAGCTGCGGGTGTTGGCCCGCAGCAGCGGGGGCACGACGTGAACGGTAATGGCCGGTTGATTGCGGTAAGGCCCCTGGGCCGTCTCACGCAAGGCGGCGTGAATGACCGAGTTGAGGGGCGAGAGTTCCGGGTCGTCGATGCGGAGCGGCTTGATGGCCCCGGCGCCGTACATGAAAACCGCCAGGCCGGCCGCCGTGGTCGCCAATGCCGTCTGCCACAGCCGCAGGCGCTGGTGGCCAAGCAGCCTCTGGCCCAGATACATCAGGGCGAAGATCAGCCACAGGGCCAGGATAACCAGGACGAAGTTCCCGACGCCCCAATCGGGCAGGTTGTTTCCATATCGCACATGCATCCAGGCCGACAGCTTCTCCCATGCCAGCAGGCGGACCAATATGGCCGCCACGCCGCCGGCCGCGACGGCCGCTATCCCCCCCCAGCGCCGCAGCCGCTCCAGGTCCAGCAATCCTCCCGCCAGGAGAAGCAGGCTAAAACCCAGCCCCAGGACAAAGCTGATGGAGGCGAAGCCTTGGGTGCTCCAGGGCGGCAGGGGCGAGCCGAAGATACCTTCGCTCAGACTGGAAAGCTGCCCCCAGCACTGGGCCAGTTGCTGGACGTATTCGCTGGACTGCTCGGTGGAGGCGCCGGTGGAGGCCGAGGCCATCAGCAAGGAGGCAGCCAGCAGGGCCAGCAGGGCTTCCAGGCCGGCCCGCTTGGGATATCGCCACAGCCCGGCGATGCCGCAAACGGCCAGCACCGCCGTGGTGGCCGAAATCGGAATCAGAAAGCGCGGATATCCTCCCGAGGCGAAGCTGCCGCGAATGAATATCGCCGTGTGCAGCGCCACCGTCCCCACCGACACTGCCGCCGGCAGCAGCGTCTGCCGGGGCAGCGAAAAAATGCCGGCTATCGCCAGCGCCACCACTCCGCAGCCGGCGGCGGTCCACCAGTTGAAGACGAAGGTCAGCTTGTCGCCCGAGCCGTATTCATCGCTATAGTGCTGGGCGAAGATGGACAGCGGCGAGGAGTTGTCGGGCAGGTGCTGGGCCAATGCCGCCACGACGTAAATCATCGGCCCCAGGCCTAATGCGGCCACCGCCACGTATGACCGCCACTGCCGCAGCGCCCTGCCCAGGCTGCCCCCCTGCCCGCGCCAGCTCCGGTAGGCCACCACCGCCGCCAGAAGCGGCGCCAGGGCCACAAGCTCATAGCGGGTTATGAAGCACAGGCTGGCCACGGCGCAGCCCCAGACCATGTTGCCGCGGAGAAGCAGGTACAGTCCCAAGGTGAGGTAGAACCCCGCCGGCGTCTCGGTCAACGTGGTCATGCCCAAGAGCGAAGTAAGCGGCTGGAGGTAAACGAATATGGGGGCCAGGGCGGCGATCTTCCGGGTGCCGGGCAGGCTGGCCAGGCAGAAGCGGGCGATGAGGTAGGCCAGGTAAGCCATGCCGGCCGTTTCCAGCACGGAAAGGACGCGGGCGCCCGTCAGGCCGAAGAAATGCCCCACCAGGGCCACCGGCAGGGTGTAGCCGGGTCGGCCCCACTGGTTCCAGAGATACTCGGGTGAATCCCAGCCTTGCAGGGCGATGTTGAAGTGACAGGCGTCGTCGTCGTGGTAGAAGCCGGTGCTTGCCAGCGCCATCCCCAGCAGCAGTGCGCCACCGGCAACGGTCAAGCCGAGGGCCAGCAAACCCGGGAAACGGTCCGAGGGCGAGTCCTGGCCGGGCGCGGCAGAGGGAGCTTTTCCATCATCACGCATGATGAGGCATTGTACTGGGCTGGGTCGGCTCCGCAATCCTGCGTCGTGGCGGCAGCATCGCGGAGGGGACCTGGGCCGCGCCGCCGGTCGGCGCGAAAAAAAGGCCGGGGAAAGGTTCCCCGGCCCAGTGTGCCATGTGCCGTTAGGCTTCGATTCTGCGGACTTTCAGGGCCTTCAGGCCCTTGTCTCCTTCTTGGACCTCAAACTCCACCGGCTGGCCTTCCCCCAGTGTGCGAAAACCTTCGCCTTCAATGTCGGTGTAGTGGACGAAGGCGTCGCCCCCGGAGTTGCAGGTGATGAAGCCGAACCCCTTTGACTCGTTGAACCACTTGACCTTGCCCGTAGCCATACTACCTCCTTTGCATACCCGGCATCGGCAAGTTGCACTGCGAGCAGACAATGAGAGATGGATCTAAATGCCCACCCCCTGCGCCCAGGCTAAGAAGAAATGCTCGCGACATGCAATCAGGACCGAATGCCACTGGATCCGCCGCCGGCAAGGAAACGCTTCCTCAATGACGTGAACAACCCGACGACCAGTGTATTTTTTCCCACAAATCCCGAAATCTGTCAACCGGCAATGCGATGGCATTGCAAAAAAGAGTAGCCAGAAGCCAGTGAGTTAGTAGCCAGTGGTCGGTGGTCAGTAGCCAGTCAAGACTGGCCCTGCCAAGTGGCCGATACGGGCTACCGGCTACTGGCTACTGGCTACTAAGTCTTTTATTACTGCCCGCTTAGGGGGTTTTCGCCTGGGACGGGCTTCTTATCCTGCGGCCGGTTGACCCGGAGATACAGCTCCTGGAGCTGGCGCGGGTCGGGCTGGCCGGGGGCTTCGGTCATGAGGCAGATGCCGCGCTGGGTCTTGGGGAAGGCCACCACCTCGCGGATGGAATCGGCCCCAACCATCAGCATGACCACGCGGTCCAGGCCCAGGGCGATGCCGCCGTGGGGCGGGGCGCCCAGCCGCAGGGCGTCCAGCAGGAAGCCGAACTTTACCCTGGCCGATTCTTCGGAAATACCCAAGAGGCCAAAGACCCGCTGCTGCACCTGGGGCGAGTGGATACGGATGGACCCGCCGCCCAGTTCCGTGCCGTTGAGCACGATGTCGTAGGCCCGGGCCCCGACGCCGCCGGGGTCGCTTTCCAGCCGGTCGAGGTCTTCGGGGCGCGGGCTGGTGAAGGGGTGGTGCATGGCGTCCCAGCGGTTTTCTTCCTTGTTCCATTCCACCAGCGGGAATTGGGTGACCCAGCACCAGGCGAAGTCGTCGCTCTTGTACAGCCCCAGGTCGGCCCCCAGCTTGCTGCGCAGGGCGGCCAGGGCCTTGTTGGCGGCGGCGGGCTTGTCGGCCACAAACATCAGGATATCGCCCGCCTTGGCCCCGAATGCCTGGCGCAATTGGGCCTGCACCTCGGGGGTGAAGAACTTGGCTGAACCCAGGGCAAAACCGCCTTCCTCGACCTTGGTCCAGGCCAGGCCCTTGGCACCCAGTTCGGCCACGAAGGCGGTGTAGCCGTCGATGTCCTTGCGCGTGAACTTGCCCCCGCCGGGGGCGCACAATCCCTTGACCACGCCGCCGGAGGCCACCACGTCGGCGAAGACCTTGAAGCTGGAGGTCTTGACGATCTGGCTGACGTCCTGGAGCAGCAGGCCGAAGCGCATGTCCGGCCGGTCAATGCCGTACTGGTCTATGGCCTGGGCGTAGGACAGCACCGGCACTTCCTGGGGGAAGGGCTTGCCGCAGGCGGCGCAGATCTCGCGCAGCACGGCGTTGGCCACCTCCATGACGTCGGCCTCGACGACGAAGCTCATCTCCACGTCCAGTTGGGTGAATTCCGGCTGGCGGTCGGCCCGCAGGTCCTCGTCGCGGAAGCAGCGGGCGATCTGGTAGTACTTGTCCAGCCCGGCCACCATGAGTATCTGCTTGAAGAGTTGGGGGCTCTGGGGCAGGGCGTAGAAGCAGCCCGGCTGGAGGCGCGACGGCACCAGAAAGTCGCGGGCGCCTTCGGGCGTGCTCTTGGTGAGGTTGGGGGTTTCCACCTCGACGAAACCGCGCTCGTCCAGAATCCGGTGCATGATCTGGCAGATCTGTGCCCGGAGCCGCAGGTTGCGGGTCATTTCCGGGCGGCGCAGGTCGATGTAGCGGTACTTCAGGCGCGTCTCCTCGGCGACCTTTTCGGTGGTCTCGGGGTCGAAGGGCACGGTGTCGGACTTGTTAAGCACCACCAGGTCGTCGGCGACGATCTCGATCTCGCCCGTGGGCAGCTTGGGGTTGATGCGGTCGGGGCCGCGCGGGCGGACTTTGCCGGCGACCGAGACGACCCACTCGCTGCGCAAGCTGCGGGCCAGTTCGTGCCGCTCGGGTGAGTCGGTGGGGTCGAACACCACCTGGGTGACGCCGTCGCGGTCGCGCAGGTCGATGAACACCACCCCGCCGTGGTCGCGGTAGCTTCTCACCCAGCCGCACAGGCGGACATGCCCGCCCACCTCGGCGGCGCGGAGCTGGCCGCAGGAATGAGTACGCTTCAAGGCCTGGTCATGAGTTGTTGCCATGGTCTAATCCTCGATGTCCTATACGCCCGCAAACACCGGGCGGGTTTAGCGGAGAAATTTGCCGAAGGTAAAGCGCCTGGGGGTGCCCGCAGCCTGGCTGCGGGCTAGGAATTGATATCGCGGTCATTGATGCGCATGCCAACCGCGCCGGCGTTGACACCCGCCGAATGAGACAGCACGGCTGAGCCTTGCGTGTTCGTGCGCATAACCTAATGCTATATTCTAAGCCCCGCCGGCCAGCGGGCAAGGGGAAATCCATGCCAACTGGAGCAAGGACGTCGCCCCCAAGCCCGAGAAAGAGCCCGGCGTGGTGGAGTAGCGATCCTGGGTGGCACAGGTTTTCAACCTGTGCTTGTAGGAACAGGTTACAAACCTGTTCCACCTGCAATTGACAAACATTGCCGGCCCAACCACAATCTAGCCATGAGCAACACATATCAAACCCTGCGAGATTACGTCTTCACCCTGGACATCATCGACACCCACGAGCACTTGCCCGCCTTCGAGTCCGCCCGGCCAATGCAGCAGGACGTGCTGACCGAGTACCTCACGCACTACTTTTGCTGCGACCTGGTGTCGGCCGGGTTGAAGCTGCCCAGGCTCGCCGCCGCCCGCGACGGTTCCAAGCCGCTGGGCGACCGCTGGAAGATCCTGGCCCCCTACTGGGAGGCCTGCCGCAACACCGGCTACGGTCGGGCGCTGGACATCGCCGCCCGCGACCTTTACGGCATTGCCCGCATCGACGGCGCCACTATCGAGGCCCTTAACGACGCCTTCGTCAAGGCCCGCGCCGCCGGCAACACCTACCGCACCGTGCTCAAGGACAAGTCCAAGATCCGCCTGTCCATCCTGGACATGCACGGGGGGGCGCCGCCAAAGTACGATCGGGATTTCTTCCGCATCGTGTTGCGCGTGGACAGCTTCGTCGCCGGCGGCAACGCCGCCCAGCTTGAGTGGTTGGCGGGCGTGGCCGGCGTGCCGCGCATCCGCAGCCTCACCGACCTGATGGAGGCCTGGGAGAAGCTGCTGGACGAGCGCATGCGCGACGGCATGCCCTGCCTGAAGTGCGCCCTGGCCTACAGCCGCACCCTGCGCTTCGAGCGCACCAGCTTGGGCGACGCCGAGGACAGCTTCAACCGCATGCTGCACGAGGACGTTGACGTCGAGTGGGACCAGCGACTGCCCCAGGCCGGCAGGAAGATGCAGGACTACATGATGCACCACGTCTGCCGCCTGGCTGAACGCCGCGGCCTGACCATGGAAGTTCACACCGGCCTGCAGGAGGGCATCGGCAACTACATCTATCACAGCGACCCGGCGCTGCTGGCCAACCTGTTCCTGCAGTACGGCGAGCTGAAGTTCGACCTCTTCCACATCAGCTATCCCTACCAGCAGACGCTCTCGGCCCTGGCCAAGAACTTCGCCAACGTCTTCATCGATTTTGCCTGGGCACACATTATCTCCCCCACGGCGGCGGTGAATGCCTTGGTAGAATTCCTCGACGCCGTGCCGGCCAACAAGATCAGCGGCTTCGGCGGCGATTACGCCTTCGTCGACGGCGTGTACGGCCACCAGTACCTGGCCCGGGAGGACATCGCCCGCGCCCTGGCCGTCAAGGTCGACGCCGGCACGTTCGACCTGGACCGAGCCAAACAAATCGCCCAGATGCTGCTCTTCGACAACCCCAAGGCCATCTTCAACCTGGACAGATTCCTCAAACCGTCCGCGCCGAAAACCAAAGGCAAGGCCAAGAGGTAGTATTTCGTGCCGCGGGCATCTTGCCCGCGCAGAAAGTCCTCGCCTCTCGCGGGCGAGACGCCCGCGACACTTTGTTTTCGCTAGCGCACCAAGGAGCCCGCGATGGAATACGTCACCCTGGGCCGCACCGGCCTGTCGGTCTCGCCGCTGTGCCTGGGCACCATGAGCTTCGGCGGCGACGCCGACGAAGAGACCTCGGGCAAACTCTTCGCCCGCTGCCGCGAGGCGGGCATCAACTTCTTCGACTGCGCCAACATCTACTCCCGCGGCAAGGCCGAGGAGATCCTCGGCCGGCTGGCCAAACCCTGCCGGGACCAGCTCATCCTGACCAGCAAGGTCTGGGGCGTGATGGGCCCGGGGCCCAACGACCGCGGGCTGTCGCGCCGGACCGTCTTCATGCAGGTGGAGGCCTCGCTCCGCCGGCTGCAGACCGACCGGCTGGAGATTTACTTCCTCCACCACCGCGACCCCAAAACGCCGGCTGAGGAAACCCTCCGGGCCATGGACGAGCTGGTCCGCCAGGGCAAGGTGCTGCACGTGGGCATTTCCAACTGGTCGGCCTGGCAGATCGCCCTGGGCCTGGGGCAGTGCGAACGCGAAGGCCTGGCCTCCATCCACGTCCTCCAGCCGATGTACAGCTTGGTCAAGCGCGCCGCCGAGATCGAAATCCTGCCCCTGGCGGCCGAGCAGCGCCTGGGCGTCATTCCCTACAGCCCGCTGGGGGCGGGTCTGCTCACCGGCAAGTATTCCGCCAGCCGGCGGGACGAAAAGGGCCGTCTGGCCACCAACGCCATGTACGTCAAACGGTACGCCGATCCGGCGATCCTGCAGATCGCCCAGCGATTCACCGACTATGCCGCCAAGGTCGCCGTCCACCCAGCCACACTGGCGGTGGCCTGGGTGAAGGCCCATCCGGCGGTGACGGCGCCGATCATCGGGGCCCGCAACCTCGAACAATTGGAACCCTCTCTTGCCGCGGCGGATTATGTCATGTCGCCCCAGCAATATGCCGAGATCGCCGCCCTGACGCCCCCCCCGCCGCTGGCCACCGACCGCGACGAGGAACGGAGCTAATTGTCAATTGACAATTGGCAATTGACAATTGATCCGTACTTCGCACTTTCGCACTAGCTCTTGTATTCCTTGCCGGTCTTCTTCTCCACGAAGTGCCGCTCGAAGCGCGTGTAGAGCGGCAGGCCGTCGGGGCCCATTTCCAGTTCGGCCCTGCCGGCAATCAGCGGCCGGGCGTAATCCAGGAAGGCCTGCGTGACGCCGTTGCCGGCGGCGTTAATGAACTCGCGTGGCACGGGCTTCTCCCCGTTGGCCACGTCGGACAGCGCAGCCAGGCCGGTGGTCGAGCGGTAGTCGCCGTTCTGGCCCTCGCGCACCAGTGTGACCATCTTGTCGGTGACGCCCTTCATGGCCGCCGACACCGCGGCCGAGCCGACCATGTACGCCTCGGCCACGTCGGTGGCGCTGGCGAAGTGCATGGCCGTGCGCTGGGCAGTGCCGGCGTTGTTGTAGCGGCACTTGACCCCCACTTGCTGCTCGACGATCTGGCGCAGCGCCTGCCCCGCCCCGCCCAACTGCTTGTGCCCGAAGGCGTCCTGGGCGAACGAGCCGCCCACCTCGGCGATGTGCCGGCCCTGGCCGTCGCGCAGGCCCTCGCCGGCCACGATGAAGCACCGCCGGTAGGCCTTCAGGCAGGCCTTCACGTCGCGGATGAAGTTCTCCACCGAGAAGGCCGCCTCCGGCAGGTAGATCAGGTGCGGGGCGTCTTGTTCCTGGCGGCGTGCCAGGCCGGCGGAGGCGGCGATCCAGCCGGCGTTGCGGCCCATGACCTCCATCACCGTGGCGGTGTCGGCCGTGTACAGGGCCTCGGTGTCGCGACCGGCCTCCATGGCGCTGACGGCGGTGAACTTGGCCACCGAGCCGTAGCCGGGGCAGTGGTCGGTGTAGGCCAGGTCGTTGTCGATGGTCTTGGGCACGCCCATGACGACCATCTCATAGCCGGTCTGCCGGGCCAGGCGGCTGACCTTGTCGGCCGTGTCCATCGAGTCGTTGCCGCCGATGTAGAAGAAAAAGCGGATGTCGTGGGCCCGGAAGACCTCCAGGATGCGCTCGTAGTCGGCCTTGTTCTTGTCGAAGTCCTTGAGCTTGTACCGGCAGGAGCCCAACGCGGCCGAGGGGCTGCGGCGGAGGAGGTTGATCTGCCGCGGGTCTTCCTTGCCCAGGTCGAACAACTCTTCCTTGAGCACGCCCAGGATGCCGTTGTCGGCGCCGTAAATCGCGGAGAAAGTCGAATCGTTGGCCAGGGCCGTCTCGATCACCCCAGCCGCGCTGGCGTTGATGACTGCCGTCGGCCCGCCGGACTGCGCCACCACCGCCTTGCCCTTAATCGCCATTGCTTCTTTCCTATTAGTTCTATTTAGCCCCCGGCGTAG
>PMYM01000174.1 GCA_003171235.1 Phycisphaerales bacterium
ACGGCGTTGACCGCCAGCGTCGGCAGCGAGTGGGTCACCGGCGTGACCACGCCCAGCACGCCCCAGGGCGCGTGCTCCTCCAGCGTGATGCCGTGGTCGCCGCTGAAGCACTCGGTCTTGAGGCCCGAAACGCCGAGGGCGATCCGCCCGGCCAGCCGGAGCTTCTCGGCCTTGTGGGGCAGATGGCCGATGCGCGTTTCCTCGTACTCCAACCGGCCAAGTTCCTCAGCCCGGCTGATGCAGATCTGGCGGATGATTTCGCAGGCCTGCTCGCGCTGGGCCAGAGAGCGAGTCATCAATTGCTTCTGGGCGGCGGAGGCGGCGGCGACGGCGGCGTTGACGTCGGCGAACTGGCCCAGGCGGCCGCTCACACTCACGGGCAAGCCGGCTTTGCCAAGGCTCCACCGGCCAGGGATGCCCGTACCACTCACAGGCGAGACGCCTGTGCTACCAGATTTCACCCCGCCCGAGCGGTGCGAACTGATGGGCGGAGCGGCCGACGGACCGGGCGTCGGGCTCACGCGCCCGCCCCAACCGCTGCCCAACTGCGCCAGCACCTGCTCGACCACCTCGCGGACTAATTGTTCGTTGGAATCAGCCATGATTCATTCCGTCTCCGCCGGCTTCTGGGTGGCACAGGTTTGTAACCTGTGCTAAAAAAGAACAGGTTGAAAACCTGTTCCACCAGTTTTCCTGGCTTACTTCGAGCTCTTGTCGTACGCCATCTTGTTGCCCAGGGCGACCGAATCGATGATGCCGATGACCACGCAATCCACCGGGGCGTCGCCGGTGGTATCGGTCATGCGGGCGGAGGAGCCCTGCGTCACCAGCACCATCTCGCCCACGCCGGCGTCGATGGAATCCACCGCCACCAGGCAGCGCCCGGTGGGCTTGACCGCGCCGGATTCGTCCACCTGCATGGGCTCGACCACCAGCAGTTTCCGGCCGGCCATTTTGGCCACCTTCTGCGTGGTGACCACGTTGCCGCGCACCTTAGCTATGAACATGTTGACCTCGGTTAAACGGTTGACCGGTCCATCGGCGGCTCGGCGGCTTGCGCCGGCGGCGCCCGCAGCGGGCGGGCCGGCCTGGCCTGCCGATTCACCGACCGGCTGGTCGGCCGCTTTCTATGGCAGCACCTTGTTGACGTCGTCGTGCGGGCTGGGGATGACGTGTACGCTGACGACCTCGCCGATGCGCCCGGCGGCGGCCGAACCGGCGTCCACCGCCGCCTTGCAGGCGGCCACGTCGCCCTCGACGCACATGCAGATCAGCCCCCCGCCGGTCTTCCGGCTGCCGCGGAAGCTCACCCGGGCGGCCTTGAGCATCGCGTCCAGCGACTCGATGGCGGCCACCAGGCCCTTGGTTTCGATCATTCCCAATGCATCTCGTGCCATTGCGTTTCTCCGATCTCGTAGGTCGGGCATGCCTGCCCGAGTTCTCGTGACGTTTACCTGTTTCCATGTCCACCCAGCAGTAGCCCGGAGCCAGTAGCCGGTAGCCAGTTACCGGGCCCCCAACTACTGGCTACTTTTCACTGGCGACTGGCTACTGCTGTCGCAAAGCAATTCCATCGCCTGGCGGGCGACCACCAGTTCCTCGTTGGTGGGCATCACCCAGATGGCGCAGGCGGAAGAGGCCGCCTCGATCCGCATCTCGCCGCGCGCGGCGGCGTTTTTGGATTCGTCCAGGGCGATGCCGGCAAAGCCCAGGTCCGCGCACACCGCCCAGCGCAGCGGCGGGGCGTTCTCGCCGATGCCGCCGGTGAAAACAATCGCGTCGGCCCCGCCCAGTTCCACCAGGAAGGCACCCAGGTTGTCGCGGATGGCGGTGACGAAGGCCTCGAACGCCAGCCGGGCCTTGGCGCTGCCGGCCTGCATGGCCGACAGAATGTCGCGCATGTCGCCGCTGGTGCCGGACATGGCCGCCAGCCCGCCGGATTCGCCCAGGGCCTTGAGCATCTGCTCCAGGCTCATGCCCGTCTGGCGGGCCACCAGGGCCAGGGCGTAGGCGTCGAAGTCGCCCACGCGATTGGACTGCGGCAGGCCGCTCTGGGGCGAAAAGCCCATGCTGGTGGCCACGCTGGCGCCGTCGCGGACGGCGCACAGGCTGGAGGAGCCGCCCAGGTGGCAACTGATGATCCGCCGCGCCGCCGGCTGGAGCTCTCGGGCGCGCTGGCTGACGTAGCGGTGCGAGGCCCCGTGGAAGCCGTAGCGGCGGACGCCCAGCTTGGCGTCCCACTCGGGCGGCACGGCGTAGATTCGCCGGCGCTGGGGAATGGTGCGGTGGAAGCCCGGCTCGAACGCCGCCACCAGCGGCACATTTGGCAGCACCTTGGCGAAGCTGCGCATGGCGGCGACGTACGGCGGGTTGTGTGCCGGGGCAACCGGGTAGAAGTACTCCATTTGCGAGAGAACCTGTTCGTCCACCAGCGTGACGGCCGGGGCGTCTCCGGCCATCACGGCCTTGAAGGCCACCGCCCCGATATCGGCCGGGCCGGCCAGCACCCCCGAGGCGGCCATCGCCTCCAGACAGGCGGTGATGGCGGCGGCGTGGTCGGCGCAGGCGCAAGACCGAGTGGTCTTGGCCCCGCCGGAGGGGGCGTAGCTCATCACCCCGCCGGAGGAGCCGATGCGGTCCACCCCGCCGGCGGCCAACTCGCGCTCCATCCCGCCGTCAAAATCGAACAGGCGGAACTTGAAGCTGGTCGAGCCGATGTTGGAAACCAGTATCTTCATTAGTCTTGTTCTATGGCCAAGCCGGTCAAGTACCCAGGAGCCGGTAGCCCGTAGCCTGTAGCCAGTTGGAGCAGCACTTGTCCGCTCCTGGCTACTGGCTACTGACCACCGGCTACTTGCTGCTACAGAAAAACGCCGGCCAGCATTTCGTGCGGAGCGGCGATGACGTGGGCGGCCACCAGTTCGCCCACCTTGCCCGCCGCGGCGGCGCCGGCCTCCACGGCCGCCTTCACCGAGCCGACGTCTCCCCGCACCAGCGTGGTGACGTAGCCCGATCCGATCTCCACTCGCTTGATGATTTGCACGTTGGCGGCCTTGACCATGGCGTCGGAAGCCTCGACCATGCCGACAAAGCCCTTGGTTTCGATCATGCCCAATGCGCCCATTGCCTTCTCCTGTACTCAGGGCGAAGTGCGGAGTGCGGGGAAGAAAGCTCTTCCCGCCCAGCACGGCGCCCGGCAGTAGTTACTTCTTGTCCGTTGCCTTGGCTGGAATCGCGCCTTTGAGTTCCTCGTGCGGGCGGGGAATCACGTGCACCGCGACCACCTCGCCCAGCCTGGCCCCGGCGGCGGCGCCGGCGTCGGTGGCGGCCTTGACCGCCGCCACTTCGCCGCGGACAAAGACCGTCACCAGGCCCGAACCGACCTTGTCCCAGCCGATCAGTTCCACCTTGGCCGCCTTGCACATGGCGTCGGAAGCCTCGATCAGGGCCACCAGGCCACGCGTCTCGATCATGCCCAATGCCTGCAATGCCATCTGAAGTCTCCTTCTATTCCTGTTAGTGCTTCCTGTTCCTGTTAGTGCTTCCCGGCGTCTTTCCGTTTAGCCCCCGACGTAAGTCGGGGGTTCTTGCCGTTCTTAGTTCCTATCCCCCGCCGCACGGCGGGGGTTTCCTTGTTCTCAATTGCTTCGTTGCTTTTGCTTTCCTGCTCTTCTTGCTTCTTTAGTCTCTCTCTGCGTTCTCTGCGCCTCTGCGTAGAGTCTTGGTCAAGGCAACAATTCCACGCCCGTGGCGTTGGGCAGATCGCAGGCGTTGCCCTCGTCGGTGTCCAGGTGGACCTCCAGCAGGAAGTTGCCCTGCACCCGGCAGAGGACGCGGTCGAACACCGCCGCCCGCGCCCCGTACACCGCCAGCTTGACGTACTGGCCGTCCGCAAAGCCGTAGTGCCGGGCGTCCGCCGGCGACATGTGCACGTGCCGCTGCGCCCGGATCAATCCCTGAGGCAATTGCACCTGGCCCGCCGGCCCCACCAGCGTGCATCCGGGCGTGCCGGCGACCTCGCCGCTTAGCCGCAGCGGGGCGTCGATGCCCAGCAGAAAGGCGTCGGTGTAACTGACCTCCACCTGCGATTGGCCGCGCACCGGCCCCAGCAGGCGTACCATCTCAATGCCGCCGGCCGGGCCCACCACCGTCACCTGCTGCTGGGCCGCGAATTCGCCCGGCTGGTACAGCCAGCGATACACGGTCAGTTGACTGAGCGGGCCAAACAGCGTCTCCAGGTCGGCCTGGCACAGGTGGGCGTGCCGGGCCGAAACGTTGACCACCAGGTTGGGCTGATATGCATCGCTTGAGCCCTCGGGCAGGCCAGAGGCCAGCCGCTGGCGCACCGCCTGGCGGACGATCCGCTCCAGTTGTTCGCGCGGCATCGGGATGTTCATTGCGTCAGCCATTGACTCCACCTGTCATTGGTCGGCCTCTGTTTTTCCGGGCGTCTCCGCCCGGAAAGCCTCAGGCGAAAATAACTTTCACGCCGGTGGCCTCCAGCCAGCGGCGGCTCTGGTCATCCAGACCGCTGTCGGTGACCACCAAGTGCACCTCCGACCACGGGCAGACCGGGGCGATGGACCGCTTGCCGAACTTGGTATGGTCAGCCGCCAGGATGACCTGGTCGGCCACCTGGATCATCCGCCGCTCGGCCGAGGCCATGATCTCGTTGGCGTTGAAGATGCCGTCGGGATTGGCGGCGGCGCAGCTCAAGATGAGCTGATTGGCCCGCAGGCCCGAGAGCATCTCCTCCGCCCGCGGCCCCAGGGCCACGCCCGTCCGCGGATACAGATAACCGCCGATCAGCGTCACCTCCGTGTCCAACTCGCCGCCCAGCAAGGCCGCGATCGGCACGGAATTGGTCACCACGCTCAAGCGCCGCCCGGCCAGGGCACGCGCCACCTGGTAACAGGTGGTGCCGCCGTCGATGATCACCGCCTGGTTCTCACCCACCAGGGCGGCCACGGCGGCGGCGATGGCCTTCTTCTCAGCCGCCTCGGCGGCTTCGCGGTCGGCGAAGTCCAGCCGCCCCGCCGGGGGTTCCGCCAGCGAAACCGCCCCGCCATGCGTGCGGCGAATGCCGCCCCGACGCTCCAACACCTCCAAATCGCGCCGGATTGTGCTGTCAGATACGTCAAAAACTCCAGAAAGGTCGGATAGCGATGCAAAACCCTTATGTGCAATGAGTTGCATTAGGTCTTCGCGACGCTGAACTATGCCCGTTTCCTGTGCCATGATTGATATCTTGCGTTTCAATGGAATAAATCGTCCATATTATGACGGCAGTATGCCAATAAATGCAATAA
>PMYM01000254.1 GCA_003171235.1 Phycisphaerales bacterium
GGCGACGTGGCTGCCGAAGATGCCGCGGCAGGTGTGCAGCTCGTCCACGACGATGAAGCGGAGGTTCCGCAGGAACTCGTGCCAGCTCGCGTGGTAGGGCAGCAAGCCCACGTGCAGCATGTCGGGGTTGGTCAGCACCACCGAGGCGGCTGAGCGGATGCGGGTGCGGTTGTGGCCGGGGGTGTCGCCGTCGTAAACGGCCGGCAGGAGCACCTTGCCAATCTGCTCGTCAGCCGCTGCCCATCGCTGGAGCAATCCAAACTGGTCCTGGGCCAGGGCCTTGGTGGGGAAGACATACAGGGCCCGCGCGCCCGGATCTTCCAGCAGCGACGAAACCACCGGCAGGTTGTAGCAGAGCGTCTTGCCGCTGGCGGTGGCGGTGACGATCACCACGTCCTTACCCTCGGCCAGGCGGTCCAGGGCCGATGCCTGGTGGCTGTAGAGGTGGTAGATGCCTTCCCTGCCCAAAAGCCGCTCCAGCGGCGCGGGCAGTTTTACTTTCGGCGAAGCATGCCTGGCAGAACGAGGTGGTATTTCGCGCACCGACACCACCTGCCGGCGGTAATTCCGCCCGGCGGTCAGCTCCTGCAAAAAGCCGCGCACGTCCATGGCCATACTATGCCCGCTTGCCCGCTCGCCACGCAAGCGGAAATTAGGGGGATGTTAGGGGATGCGCCGCAGTGTGCGCTGTCTTGCCTGGTAAGGGAGGATCGGCACGCAGATTCCTCGCCTTCGGCGAGCAATCAGCGTGCCCTACGCGGCAGAACCGCCGCTGCCATGGAACCGCGGCGGTTCTTGCGCGTCTAACGGATCGGGACAGAAGAACTCAGGATCCCTTAAGGAGACGACCATGAACGTGCGTGCGATGTCACTGACCGTTGCCGTGTTGCTGTCCGCCCTGACCCTCGCCCAGGCCGAACCGGCCGTGCCGCTGGAAGCGCTGGACCGAATGCCGGTCAAGGAAGTGACCGTCTTCAAGGACGGCCACGCCTTCGTCCTGCACGAAGGCAAGATGAACACCGACGGGGCCGGTGAGGTGGTGCTGGACTACCTGCCCGCCCCGGTGATGGGCACGTTCTGGCCCTACTCGGCCGACAAGAACATAGAGCTCGCCTCCGTGACGGCCAGCCAGCGCAAGGTGCTGATGGAGCGGACGGCCATGTCGCTGCGGGAACTGATCGAGGCCAACATCGGCGCCAGCGTGCAGGTGACCGAACTGCCCGCGACCGCCGGCCAGCCGCCGGCCCTCTACAGCGCCGTCATCGCTTCGCTGCCGCGCCAGAGCGGCGAGGAAATCGAAGCCACCAGCCCGCCCGGTTCCGGCGAAAAACTGCCGGTCAAGAGCGACCTGGTGCTGCTCAAGACCAACGAAGGCGAGAAGGTGCTGCCCATCAGCCGCATCGCCGACATCACCTTCAAGGGCGAGCACAAGACCAAGGTCTCAAACGAGGAGATGCGCAACCTGCTCAAGCTTCACTTCAACTGGGCGGGCAAGGAGCCCGCCAAGGCCGTCGATGTGGGCATGGTCTACCTGCAGAAGGGCATCCGCTGGATCCCCAGCTACCGCGTCAGCCTGGACGGCAAGGGAACGGCCACGGTGAAACTGGAGGCGACGCTGATTAACGAGATGGTCGACCTCCAGGACGCCACCTGCAACCTGGTGGTGGGCGTGCCGACGTTCGACTTCAAGGACACGGCCGATCCCATCGGCCTGCAGCAGGCGGTGGCCCAGCTTTCACAGTACTTCCGGGCGGATGCCGCCACCGCGGGGGCGTTTTCCAACGCCATCATGACGCAGACAGGGGCTCGCATGAGCGAGCGAATGGCTGACGCCCCGGCGGCCCAGCCCGCCCCCCGGCCCATGGACCTGGGCCCGGAGATGGCCGGCACGGAACAGGCCGAGGACCTCTTCATCTACACTGTCAAGCACGTCACCCTCCGCAAGGGCCAGCGGATGGTGCTGCCGGTGGTGGAATTCCCGCTGCCGTACAAGGACGTGTACGTCCTGGACATACCCATCACGCCGCCGGCCGAGGTGTACAAGAGCTTCGACAATAGCCGCCAGGGCGAGATCGCCCGGCTGCTGGCCGCGCCCAAGGTGATGCACAAGATTCGCCTGACCAACAAGAGCGAATACCCGCTGACCACCGCCCCAGTCATCATCCTTAGCAACCAGCGCATCCTGTCCCAGGGCATGATGACCTATACCTCCATCGCAGCGCAGGTGGACTTGGGCGTCACCACGGCCATCGATGTCAACGTCACCAAGCTCGACAAGGAGACCAAGCGCACGCCCAAGGCCGAGTATTGGAACGGGATCTATTTCGTCCACGTCGACCTGGAAGGCAAGATCACCCTGACCAATTACCGCAAGGAGGGCGTCGAGGTCGAGGTGGTGCGGCACGTGCTTGGCAACATCACCGAGGCTGACCACGAGGGCAAACCCGAGATGGCCAACGTGCTGGAAGACGCCACCTTCGGCGGCGCTGGTTATCCTTATGGTTACAGCTACCCGTATTGGTGGCACTGGTACGGCTGGCCGTACTGGTGGTCGCACTTCAACGGCATCGGGCAGGTCACCTGGAAGGTCAACCTGGAGGCCGGCAAGACGGTGGACCTGGGATACAAGTGGAACTACTACTGGCAATAACAAGTTGAGCCGGGGCGAGCGATCGCAAGGTCGCTCGCCCTGCTGGCCCTATTGGGCATGTAGTCCGCAGGTCGGGCATACTTGCGTGACGCTTTGGCTTGTCCAGTGCGGGATGTCGGGCAAGTATGCCCGCCTACGGACTGAGGGCCAGATGGCTGTTCTTGGCCCGGGAATGATATTGTTGACGCCCGGAACGAAGGTACAATCATGGCCAAAGGTCCGCGGCGGTCGCGGACGAAGGCTCATCTGGGAAATGTCGGATTGAGTAGCTATCTGTGAAGTAAAACTCGCCGGGGGATTATGGAAGAAAGGACGGTGTTGCATGAACAAAAAACAAGGAAGTGAAAGTTCTCTGAAAACAACCATTCGCCGTATAACGGTTCTCTCGCTTGTTCCGCTCTTTTTGGCGGTAACCTTCATTCTGACGCCGGCGTATGGCGCCAGTATTTCCATTTCCGGCACGGTAAAAGACTCCGACGGGAAAGCGGTCGGCGGGGCAGAGGTGTATTCGGTGGCGGACCCCAAGGTCAAGGCCGTGTCCGCCGGCGACGGGTCCTTTACCCTTACCGGGACCATCCCCGACACGACGACCCAGCCCGCGCCGGTGCCCCAGCCTGCGCCCACGGAAAAGCCAAAGCCCGTCACGCGCGCCCCTATAGCCGCGGCCAAGGCAGGGTATATGACCGCCCAGGTGCTCTCCCCGGCCCTGACCGCCAAGGACATGCAGTTTAAGCTTTATCCCGCCATCGTCGGCTCGACGGCAACCCTTATGGGCAACCGGATGAGCACCTCGCACATGCGGGAGGAGGCCAAGTGGGACAATAAGACCCAGAAGCCGGGCGTGACCTTCATGTTCATGATGGCCTTTGACGGCCCGCCGGGCATCAAGGCGGAGTTCGACCAGATCATGGCCGACTACTACCCCGGGGCCAACCTGGACGCCGACGCGGCATTGGAGCTCGAGGGCCAGTTCAAGAATCGCCTGCTGTTCTACATCGACGGCCCGCTGGTGGATGACAAGTCGCTCAAGGAAGACAATTACGGCCCGGGGCATCCGATGGCCGTAACGGGAACGATCCAGGAGAAGGACGGCAAGAAGTACATCACCGCCACCGAGTGGGGCAAGTACAACGGCCCGAAATACCCCGACCGCATCCTGGGCCCGACCAAGCCCCTGGTCCCACTGCCGGCAAAGCCCGCTCTGACCATTAAGCTGACGGACAAACTCTCGGACACGCTCATCTACGTTCCGTCGGGCAAGTTCTACATGGGCTGTGCGCTCGAGCAGGCTACGCACTGGCAGGAGGCGCCGCAGCACATGGTGACGCTCACCAAGGGCTTTTACCTGGCCGACCACCCCATACTCAACTCGGAATACGCCGCCGTCACCGGCGACGCCACGCGTAATCCGAAGAATTACCCCGACGGCGCGGCCGCCAACATGTCCTGCGAGATGTTCGACACGTACCTCAAGGCGTTGGAGAAGCTAAACCCCGGCAAGGTCATCCGCTGCCCCTCCAAGGCCGAGTGGGAGTACGTCGCCCGCAGCGGCACCTCCAACATCAGCGTGCGCAACAACCCCGGCAGCATGTACGGCCAGACCTGCGACCGCACCGTGGACGTCAAGTCCACCAAGCCCAACAGTTGGGGCTTCTACGGGATAATGTTCTCCGACGGCAGCGAACGGTCGTGCGACGCGGGCTTCTTCAGCGACCACGTCTTCATTCCGTCGGTGGTGGACCCGCACTACCCGGTGGCCAAGTGCAAGGCCAACCCCGCCTCGGCTCACATCCACGCCAACGGCGGCAAGGATGACCATCCCATACAGGAACTCCTGAACGACAACAACAATGTGGGGAAGGACCTGGGGGGCGAACAGCGGAATGGCTATCTACTGATCCGGCAACGCATACTGGTGGAGGAGTGAGAACCCCTGACAGAACGGGAAGAAGACCTATAGATCAGGTTTGTTGGCTTTGGTTGTTTCGTTGTTTATGACACCGTCCACAGGGCCTGCGGCGGCCGGCCGGAGACAAAGGGAAAACTCCAAGGGCCGCGGCCGTGCCACAAGCCACGTAGGGCACGCCGATTGCTCGCCGAAGGCGGGGAATTTGCGTGCCGATCCTTGCTGCAAACCCGGCGGCGGGCAGAGCCCGCCTTATTGCGGGTTCCACCAGCAGGGGCCCTTGTCGGCGATTGCCTCGGCGGCCTGGCGGCGGATGTCCTGCATCTCCCGCGGCGAGAGCGGTGAAAAATCACGGGCGGCGGCGTAGGCCTCATCCTGCTCGTTGGCAAAGGACAGACCAAGCAACGCCACGTCGGGGTCGAGGCTCAGCGTGTAGTGCAGGCACTGGCGGACGGACAGGTGCGGCAGCGTCGGCGCGGCGCCAGCCTGGCCGCCGGAGGAGAACTTTCCCCGCGGCCGCGCCTGAAGCGGCTTGCCGTAACCGGCCGTGTCGCCCAGCAGCTTGCCCGCCCCGAAACACTTGAAGCACACCGTGGCCACGCCCCGCTTGCGCGCCAACTGCAGCGCCTCCAGGAATCGCTCGTCGCACCAGGGCCCGGCGGCGAACATTACCAGGTCGCACCGGCCGGATTCCACCGCCGCCCTCACCACCTCGGGATGGTGGCCCGACAGGCCGGCGAAGCGCGCCCGCCCGGCCCCCAGTTCCGGCTGCAACTGGTCGAACCCGCCGCCGCGGGCGGCGAGCTTCTCCCAGGCCGCCATGGTCGAGACGCCGTGGAAGACAAAGCAGTCCACGCTCTTTAGCCCCAGGCGCACCAGGCTGGCCTGCACCTGCGGCCCGACCGGCTTATCGTGCTCGTCAATCTTGTCGATGACGAACATCCCCTCCCGCCGCGACAGGACCGCCTGGCCCACGATCTGCTCGCTGTAGCCGGTCTCGTATGAGGGGGCGGTGTCGATGACGTTCAGACCGGCCTCCATCGCCCGCCGGACGGTCGCGACGCACTGCTCCAGGGGGACCGAGCGGTCGGCCAGGTCGCCTATGCCCAACCGGCTGGCCAGAAAACCCGTCTTGCCCAGCGGCCGCCGGGCCGATACCGCCATCAAGTCCATGCTCCGCTCCTTTGTGGGCCCGCAATCGCCCCCGATGCAATAAACACCGGGCGGAATGCGTTTTCCCTGTTAGAGCCATTGTAAGGTCGACCGGCTCCAGTGGACAGTTTCTCAGGCGCTCTAAATAGAGAGGGTTCTACAGTCATGAAAAAGACAATGTTAGTGGTACTGGTCACGGTCGTCGTGGCCGTTTCGGGCGGCATCCTGCTGGCCCAGGCCGCCAGCAAGCCCGCCCGGGGCCAACGCCTGGCGATGGCGGCCAAGCTGCTGGGCCTGACCGACCAGCAGAAGGCCCAGGCCAAGGACATCCTCCAGCAGGCCAAGGCCGATGCCGCCAAGGCCGCCACGCCCCAGGACAAGCGGCAAATCTGGCAGGCTGCCCGGGACAAGATCAAGGCCCTGCTCACCCCCGAGCAACTGGCCAAGGGCAAGGCCCTCCGCCGCCACATGATGTTGCGGAGGATATCCGCTCACCTCAACTTGACCGCCGACCAGAAGGCGCAGGCGCGGGACATTTTCAAGCAGGCCCGGCTGGACGCCCAGCAGGCCCCCGACAAGGCCGCCAAGCAGCAGATCTGGAAAGCGGCATTCGAGAAGGTAAAGACCCAGGTGCTCACCGACCAGCAGCGAAAGCAATTGGAAGAGATGAAGGCCCGGCGTCAGGCCAAAACGCCGGCCACGGTAAACTAACGTCGCCTCGAAAAAGGGTACCTTCCTGGTGCACCCCCGGCCTGGCCGGGGCTTCTAACGGCCAACAAGGCGTTAGCGGCCCTGGCCGGTCGGGGTCTTTTTGTTAATCCGGGGTCGCCAACGTCTTTCATGGCCGCCGCAAACGGCACGGACGGCCATGCCACTTGAACAAGACACATGACGGCAGACAGCGCCCGCCATGCCATCCCGAGAATTCTTGCATTTCGACTGTTGACTTCGTTATATGGCGAAGTATAGTATTGCCTTTAACGAGCGGGAGAACACATTATGGCCGAATGCTCATGTAACGGCGGGCGTGCCAAGTCAGTCCTGATTTACGCCTGTTCCGGGGGCGCCAACGTCGCCGAGGCGGCCGACCTGGCGGCGCGGCGGCTCATGTTCGAGGGGGCGGGCACGATGTTCTGCCTGGCCGGGCTGGGTGCAGGTATCCAGGGCATGATCCAGACGGCCAAGGATGCGGACGTGAACCTGGTGATCGACGGCTGCCCGATGGACTGCGCCAAGAAGGTATTCGAGAAAGCCGGCGTCGCCAACTACGCCTACGTCAAGGTGACGGAACTGGGCATCGAGAAGGTCAAGGGCGTCCGCTGCACGGATGAGCTGGTGGCCAAGGTGGTCGCCAAGGCCAAGGAATTGCTGGCGACCCTGAAGTAGGAGCATTCCGACCATGAAGAAACTGCAAGTACTGGGCGCCGGCTGCCCCAAGTGCAAAAAGCTGGCCGAGAACGCCGAGGCGGCCGCTAAAGCCCTGGGCATCGAATACACCATCGAGAAGGTCACGGACATCGCCGAGATCATGAAGTTCGGCGTCATGACGACGCCCGCCCTGGTTGTCGACGGCGTGGTGAAGGTTGTGGGCAAGGCGCCCGAGCCGGAGGCGATCAAGGCATTGCTTGGATAGGCTCGTTGCCGCCAAGGGTTCGTCGGTTACAGAGTTCAACATAGATGGAAAGGAATCCTAAGATGAAGATGTCACTGTTTCGTAACGCCTGCGGGGGCGTACTGCTTGTGGTGGCAAGTCTGGCGTTATTCCTGATCACCGGCTGTCAGCAGGCAGAAACGTCAAACGTCGCATATCCGGCCACGGCCTCGCCGCGTCTTGTGGATCTTGGCCCCCCCGCCTGCATTCCTTGTGCGCTGATGGCGCCGGGTCTCAAAGAACTCAAGACGGAATATGCCGGGCGGCTTGAGGTCGAGGTCATCGACACCCTGCTGATTCCAGGCGCCAAGGCGCAGTACAACGCTCCCTTCTGCGCCACCCAGATCTACATTGCCGCGTCGGGGAAGGAATTGTACCGTCACGTTGGATATGCCTCCAAGCAGGACATGCTTGGCAACTGGAAGACACTGGGGATTGACTTGAACGCTCCGGCAGCACAGCCAGAGCCCAAGAAGGCCATCGTGCCCTAGAGGGAGCATCCGAGGTGATGAAGCTGTCCCTTTAGTTTTTTCTTGAACGGGCATAGAGCGTTTTCTATACTTCGATTGTTGGCGAAGTATGGGAGTGATGGTTGGTCCTGCCCGGGCGATGTCTTTCGGCTAAGTCTTGCGTTGCTCTCTGTACGGTGTCTTGTGCCCTCTGTGCTGGCGTTTACTCTTGCTAGGAGAATCGGCCATGAAATCTTCCTGGTTCATCCCCCTGGTGCTCATTCTTGGGACCGCCTACTGTCTTGCCCAGCTAAAACAGAACGCACCTGCTTCGCCGCCGGGCGCCAGCCAGCCCACAACCCAGGCAGCGGGCGCCCAGGGCGAAGGCATGGCCGCCCTGCAAAAAGCTGCCGCCGACAACAAGCACTTGTTCATTGTCTTCTCTGAGAAGGACAATGAAGAGACGCGGACTCTTCGTAAGACCGTCGACGCCGCTGCCGGCAAGCTGGCAGACAAGGTTCAGGTGGTGGCCGTCAACCGCAATGCCGCTGCCGAGAAACCCGTGGTCGAGAAATTCGGCGTCCAGATGGCGCCTATGCCGCTGGTCCTGGCCGTGGCTCCCAATGGCGCCATCACTGGCGGATTCTTAAGCGCGGGCCTGACCCAGCAGCGGCTGGAGGAAGCCATTGCCACCCCCGCGGCCCAGAAGGCCCTCAAGTCGGTCCAGGATCGCCGCTTTGTCTTCCTTTCCATCCAGGGCAAGGCGACCAAGAACAACGATGCCGCCACAAAGGGCGTCAGCGATTTCAAGGCCGACCCCAAATACGCCCAGCTAACCGATGTCTATACCCTTGATCCATCCGCGCCCGAGGAAGCCGCCTTCCTCAAGCAGCTCCAAGTCGACCACAAGACGCAGGATGCAGTGACGGTGCTGATGGCTCCCCCCGGCATGGTGGTCGCCAAGATCGCGGGCGCGACCACAAAGGAAGCGTTCCTGACGGCCCTGCAGAAGGCCAGTTCCGGCGGTTGCGGGCCGGGCGGTTGCGGGCCGGGCGGCTGCAAATAACCAGGCCACGAAACTGCTATTGGAGCTTGGCTCATGAAACTGCGGACGATCGTCTGGCGCGAGGTATTCGAGCGCAGAAACCAGTTGGCCACGAGTTTCTTCGCCATCCTGTTGGGTATAACCGCCATTGTGGCCATTCGAAACGTAACCTACTACTCGGAAAAAGCCGTCGCCAGGGAGTTGGACGCCCTGGGGGCCAATATCCTGGTGCTGCCCAAATCCTGCTCTTTGCAGGACTATTACGCCGCGGACATGCAGGGCGAAGAGTTCCCCGAGGAATATGTAACCACGCTGGCCGCATCCGGCCTGGAAGGGCTGGACAACATCTCGCCCAAGTTCTCCATGCCCCTCACCCTCGGCGACAAGCATTTCACGCTGACCGGCATCCTGCCTAAGAGCGAGTTTCAGGCCAAGGCGGCCTGGCAAGGAGCGGGCATTTTTTCCCGGCCGCAAGGCTGCGGCGTCGTTGAACTGCCGGGCCAGGAGGCTCCCCCGCCCAAGGAAACACTGGTCCGCAAACGGGTCATCGATAATCTTGGCGAAACTGACGCCCTGCTGGGGGCCGATGTGGCCGCCTCGCTAGGCCTCAAGCAAGGCGACGCCCTCGACGTGCTGGGCAAGTCGTTCACCGTGACGGCCGTCCTGCCCCAGACCGGAACGGTGGATGATTCCCGCGTGTTTGCCCACCTGCACACGGTGCAGACGCTGGCGGGCAAAGGGCCGGTCCTCAACGCCATCGAGATAGTGGGCTGCTGCCTGCAGATATCCAAAGGCTTGGTGGGGCAAATCAACAAGCTGCTGCCCGAGGCCAAGGTCGTGACCGTCACCCAGATCGTGGAGACGCAGGTCAAGACTAACCACCTGATGTCCAACCTGTCGCTGGTCTTCCTGGGGATCATCGCCCTGGTCGGCGGGGCGAGCATAGCCAATTACATGTACGCCAACGTCTTTGAGCGGAAGCGGGAAATTGGCACGCTTATGGCCATGGGGGCCGGCTCCCGTGTCGTGCTCAAGATGTTCATGCTCAAGGCGGCACTGCTGGGCCTTGCCGGCGGGATTGCCGGATATGTCCTGGGCACTATTGCGGCCGTGGTATTGGGGCCCCAAATCGCCGGCGTCCCGGTCTTGCCGATGTTCGGGCTGGCGCCCTTGGCTATCGGGGTTGCCATGGCCATCGCCCTTGTCGCCAGCTACTTCCCCGCGCGCCGGGCCGCCCGCATGGACCCCTGCGCCGCCCTTCAGGAGACATAACGCATGTTGCAGTTGCATTCGGTCAGCAAGGACTACACCCGCCGCGGCAAGACCGTCAAAGCCCTCGACGACGTGACGCTCCAGATCGCTCAGGGCGACTTCGTCTCCGTGGTCGGCCCCAGCGGCAGCGGCAAGAGCACTTTGCTCTTGATCCTGGGCGGCATGCTCTCGCCAGCGGCCGGCCAGGTGCTGGTCGAGGGGCAGTCGGTATACGACCTGAATTCCTCGCGCCGAGCCGCATTTCGGAAAGCCAAGATCGGCTTTGTCTTTCAGACCTTCAACCTCGTGCCATACCTGACTGCCCTGGAGAACGTCCAGATTCCGCTATTGCTGGCTGGCAAGAGCGATGATAAGCAGAAGGCGACGGCCTCTTCCCTGCTGGAACGGCTTGGACTGGGCGACCGATTGGATCACAAGCCCTCTGAGTTGAGTGTGGGCCAGCAGCAGCGCGTGGCCCTGGCCAGGATGCTGGCCAACGACCCCAAGGTCATCTTGGCCGATGAACCCACCGGCAACCTCGACCCGGACACCTCGGAGGGCGTGCTGACTTTCTTTGAGGAGGTCAACCGCGAGGGACGGACTATCGTAATGGTCACGCACGACATGCGCGCCGCCCGCAAGGCCAGGCGAACCCTCCGGCTGGAAAACGGACGGGTCCACTCCGATGACGCCGTCCCCGGCGGCAAAGAACATTGACCGCCGAGGCCCCGTGGCCCGAGGGCATGGGCCGATTCTCCCCAGGCCAGTGCGCCGAGATGCTATTCATCGTTTTTTCTTTTGACCGGTTTTTTCCAGCACGTATAATACTTCGGTACTTGACGAAGTATAGGAGTAAAGGCGATGCAAGAATTCATGGCCATCAGTCGGGCACTTAGCGACGAGAGCCGTGCCCGGATAGTCATGTTCCTGCGCGGGGGCGAGATGTGCGTCTGCCAGATAGTGGAGATGCTCGGCCTGGCCCCTTCGACGGTGTCCAAGCACCTGGATGTGCTTTTCCAGGCGGGGCTGATCGAATCCCGCAAGGCAGGCCGGTGGGTGTACTCCCGGCTGCCCGAAGAGCCTTCCGGGCCGGCAGGGGCCGCTATCAAGTGGCTGACCGCCGCCCTGGCCAAGGATCCGCGGATCCTCCGGGACGCCCGGCGATCAAAGGCCGTGCTCAAGATGGACAAAGAGAAACTCTGCTGCCGGTACAAGGGCTGAGCGGACCGGCGGCGTGCTCGAAAGAGCCATGAATCATGTCAGACCGGACGGCAGACAACAAGGGCCTCGCCAAACGGCTGTCCTTCCTGGACCGCTTCCTGACGCTGTGGATATTCCTGGCCATGGCCGTCGGCGTCCTGCTTGGGTATGTCGCGCCCGCCATCGGCGACTGGATCGGATCGCTTAAGCCTCACGGCACGCAGACGAGCATCCCCATCGCCATCGGGCTGATCCTGATGATGTACCCGCCACTGGCCAAGGTGAAATACGAGGAACTGGGCGATGTCTTCCGCAACTACAAGGTGCTGGGCCTGAGCCTGGTGCAGAACTGGGTCGTCGGCCCCATCCTGATGTTCCTGCTGGCCATCGCCTTTCTCCACGGCCAGCCGCAGTTCATGATCGGCCTGATCATGATCGGCCTGGC
>PMYM01000196.1 GCA_003171235.1 Phycisphaerales bacterium
TGTGCCAATAATGCCATAGTACACAAATCAGAAAGGAAAGAAAATGACAATTTGTGTAGACTCGGGACAATTGCGGATCGCATTGGAGTCGCTGCAACACGCGAAAGAGGCTGTAGTTGCCTTGGTGGGTGAGTATGCCGGGACTGGCGAATACCGATTGGCTCAGGTGGCGGTCGGTATCGCACAGCGTATTGACGAGGAGAAAGGGGCCATCGAGGGATTGGCCTCAGGGAAGAACAACTCGCCCAAGACGGATTACCAAACGAGTAGCAAGCCGAGAGACCCCTTCCCTACACAAAGTAAGGATCTGCCCTTCTTCTACGCGGAGGGTGACAGACTGGTAATGCGGGGCCCCAGCAGGAACGGCACATACTACGAGCAGAGGTTACCCAAGTCGCACTTTGACCTAATCACAGGCAAACTGGAACTACTCCAGAAGCGGAATACAGTAGTTCGGAATCAGGATTTACTCAATCGAGCCGAGATGCCGGTCCATGAACCTGGAATTATCCTGAAGTTGCTGGCCAGGAAAGGGGTCTTGGTGACCATTCAAAAGGGCGTTTATTCATTTGCTAACACGGAGAACGTGAAATTATCAGCTCAAACCGTCTGGGACGGACTAAGACGTTCCTGAGCCGGCAAGCGCGGTCCGCGCCTTGCGGGGCATGCCCGGCGCGGCGGAACCTCCCCCGAACGCGGCCTTGTGCGGCCTGGGGGTCATGCTAGAATGCCCGTCTATGGCCGGCGGGGCGGAGCGCCGGCCAGGGACGAAAGGACAGCAGCGGTATGAACTGGGAGCGTTCTGAGCGACTGCGGGCGTTGCCGCCGTACCTGTTCGCGGAGATCGCCCGCGCCCGGCGGCAGGCGGCGGCCCGCGGCGTGGACGTGATCAACCTGGGGGTGGGCGATCCCGACAGGCCGACCTTCGAGTTCATCCGCCAAGCCATGCACCTGGCCGTGGAAGACCCGGCCAACCACACTTACCCCTTCGACGAGGGCGTGCCGCAGTTCCGCGCCGCCGCCGCCGATTTTCTACAGCATCGCTACGGGGTCGCCCTGGACGCCGCCGGCGAGATCATCACCACCATCGGCTCCAAGGACGGCATCGCACACCTGCCGCTGGCCGTGGTGAACCCCGGCCAGACGGTGCTGGTTCCCAGCCCGGGCTACCCGGTGTACAACGCCGGGGCGGTCTTCGTGGGGGCCAAGGTGCTGACGATGCCGCTGCGGGCGGACAACAACTGGCTGCCGGAATTCGAGAAGTTGTCGCCGTCGGAATTGACCGGCGCAAAGTTGATCTGGGTGAACTATCCCAACAACCCAACCGCCCAGGTGGCGGAGTTGGCCTGGTATGAGCGGCTGGTGGCCTGGGCCCGGCGGCACAATATCATAATCGCCTCCGACGCCGCCTACGGCGAGATGTACTACGAGACGCCCCCCCCGAGCATCTTGCAGGTGGCGGGGGCCAAGGACGTGGCGGTGGAATTCCACTCGCTCTCCAAGACCTTCAACATGACCGGCTGGCGGCTGGGCTTCGCCGCGGGCAACGCCCAGGTGATCGCCGCCCTGGCGGCCGTCAAGAGCAACGTGGACAGCGGCCAGTTCAACGCCATCCAGTGGGCCGGGCTGGCGGCCCTGAAGGGCTACGACCGGCCGGAGGTCGTCGGCCAGCGCGAACTGTACCGCGCCCGGCGCGACGCCCTGTGCGACGGACTGGCCCGCCTGGGCTACCACGCCCCGCGCAGCCCGGCGACGTTCTACGTCTGGGCAGGCTGCCCGAAGGGCGTCGATTCCATGACCTTCTGCAAGAGGGTGCTGGAGAAGGCCGGCGTGGTGTTCATTCCCGGCGTCGGTTTCGGGCCCACCGGCGAGGGCTATTTCCGCGCCGCCCTGACGGTCGAGGTCGAGCGCATCCGCCAGGCGCTGGATCGGCTGGCAGGACTTAAGTGGTGAGAATTGGCAAGACCTGGAGATTCAGGTGGAACAGGTTTGTAACCTGTTCCTTCCGGCACAGGTTGAAAACCTGTGCCACCAGGAATCATTGAAGCACGTGGCCTATATCGCCTTGGGCAGCAACGTGGAACCGCGGGCGGAAACGCTGGTCAACGCCCTGCGGGCCCTGGACGCTGCGCCGGGGATAAAGGTGAGCCGCCTCAGCCAGTTCATTCAAACCGAACCGGTGGGGGGGCCGGAGGACCAGCCGAAGTACCTCAACGCCGCCGCCCGCCTGGAGACGGACCTGTTGGCCGAGGCCCTGCTGGAAGTCATGCAGGCGGTGGAGGCGCGCCTGGGCCGGGATCGCGCCCGCGAGGTCCGCGACGGCCCGCGAAGCTGCGACCTGGACCTGCTGCTGTTCGACCAGCAGGTGTTCCAGACGCCTTCCCTCACGCTGCCTCACCCGCGGATGCACCAGCGAAACTTCGTGCTGGAGCCGCTGGCCCAGATCGCCCCCCAGGTGCTGCATCCGGCGCTGGGCAAGACCGTCGCCGAACTGCTGATCGCGCTGGAGGCGGCGCCGTGACGGCGCCTCTGGTCAGCGTCATCGGCCCGCCGGCTTCGGGCAAGACCACCCTGGCCAGACTGCTGGCGGAGGAATTGCCCGCCCGGCTGATCCTGGAGGATTACCAGGGCAACCCCTTCCTGAGCGGCTTTTTCCTGGGCCAGAGTGAACTGGCCCTGCCGGCGCAGTTGTACTTTCTGTTCAGCCGCCTGGGGCAGCTTGCCCAGGCGACCTGGCCGGGCGAAGGCGCCTGCGTCAGCGATTACGGCTTCTGCCAGGACGCCGTCTACGCCGCCCGCAGCCTAAAGGGGCAGGACCTGGCAGTGTACAATCGCTTGTCGGCCCAGGCCCGGCGGCTGGTAACCTGCCCTAAACTAGTAATTCACCTGGACGGGCCGGAGGAACTGCTGCTGGAGCGGATCGCCCGGCGCGGCCGCGAATATGAAGCCGCTTTCACCGCTGAATTCCTGGGCTGGATGCGCAGCCGATATCGCCAGGTGACCGATGAGCTTTCCTGCCCGGTGCTGAGCGTGGATGTCAGCCAGATGGACCTGAGGCAGGACCCCCAGCGGCAGCGGCTCTTGGGGCAGGTGCGGGAGATACTGGCATGATTACGGCCAAGACGATTGCGGAAGTGCGCCAGGCGGTCGCGGCGGCGCGCAAGCAGGGCCAGGTCATCGGGCTGGTGCCCACCATGGGCGCGCTGCACGAGGGCCACATGAGCCTGGTGGATGCCGCCCGGCGGCAGTGCGGCTTCGTCGGCGTGAGCATTTTCGTCAACCCCACCCAGTTCGGGCCGGATGAAGACCTAAGCAAGTATCCTCGCCCGCTGGAGAATGACCTGGCCCTCTGCCAGGCGCACGGGGTGGACCTGGTTTTCGTGCCGGAGGTGAAGGAGATGTATTCTTGTGGTGGCACAGGTTTTCAACCTGTGCCGAAAGGAACAGGTTACAAACCTGTTCCACCCCAGAAGGTGGCCGAGATGTATCCTCCCGGGAGTTTGACCAGAATTCATGTAGACCGGTTGACCGAGGGTCTGTGCGGGGCCAGCCGGCCGGGGCATTTCGACGGCGTCTGCACCGTCGTGGCCAAGCTGTTCAACATTTTCCAGCCGGACGCGGCCTACTTTGGCCAGAAGGATTACCAGCAGGCGGCGGTGATCCGGCGGATGACGGCCGACCTGGACCTGCCGTTGCGGATTGAAGTCTGCCCGACCGTGCGGGAGAATGACGCTCTGGCAATGTCCAGCCGCAACGCTTACCTTGGCCGGGAGGAGCGCCAACAGGCGGCGGCCCTGTCGGAGTCGCTACGGCTGGCGGCGGACCTGGTTGGCCAGGGGCGGCGAGCGGCCCAGGAGCTAAAGGCCGCCATGCGAGAGCATCTGGCCCGGCGCGCCCCGCTGGGGCGGATTGAATACATTGAGATCGTCGATCCCGACCGGCTGACGCCCTTACAAGAAGTGGAGGCGCCGGCGGTGGCGGCCCTGGCGGTGAAGTTTCCTTCCGCCCGGCTGATCGACAACATGACCCTGCGTCCCTGAGTTGGATTAGAGCGATTATGTTCCACAAGCTGCTCAGAGCCAAGATTCACCGTGCCACCGTGACCCAGGCAGAATTGGATTATATTGGCTCGCTGACCGTCGACCAGGACCTGATGGACGCCTGCGGGCTCCTGCCCAACGAGTGCATCCTGGTGGCCGACTGCAGCAACGGCTCGCGGCACTGGACCTACGCCATTCCCGGGCCTCGCGGCAGCGGCGTCATCTGCGTCAACGGCGCCGCCGCCCACCAGTGCAAGGTGGGCGACCTGGTGATCGTCATGGCCTTCGCGTATTTCACGCCGGAAGAGGCGGCCGTGCACAAACCCAGGATGATCCTGGTCGACGGGCAGAATCGCCTGGTGAGGCATCTGTAAATGCGGCAGATAATCATCGATTTTGGCAAGCTGGATTTCTGGTGGCTGCATTTCAACCTGCGCATTTACGGCTATGGTTTGATGCTGGTGGGGGGGTTCCTGACGGGCATATGGCTGGCCCGCCGGCGGGCCCGGCGGTTTGGCGAAAGCGGCGATTACGTCACCAACGTGGGGCTGCTGGCCCTGGTGGGCGGGGTGGTGGGGGCCCGGCTGGCCTTCGTCATCGAACGCTGGGACGAGTTGTTCTCCCGCGCCGCCGATCCGCTGCTGGAGGTCGTCAATATCACCTCCGGCGGGCTGATCTATTACGGCGGCGTGGTGCTGGCGGGGGTCATCGTGCTGCTTTACCTGCGTCTTAAGCGCCTGCCGGCGCGGCGCTACCTGGACATCATCGCCCCCAGCCTGATGATCGGGCTGGCCTTCGGGCGCATGGGCTGTTTCCTTAACGGCTGCTGTTACGGCCAGCGCGTGGACGAGGGCTATGCCTTCGCCCAGCGTTTCCCCTACGCCTCACAGCCGCTGCTCAAGCTCGACGGCGACAAGAGCAACGTCTTTGGCGGTTCTTCCGTCAGCCCGCTGTGGTCTCACCAGCTCCAGCAGGGCCCGCAGGCCGGCGGGCTGGACGCCGACCTGCTGCGGCAAAGCCACCCTTACCTGGTGCACAAGGACGCCTCGGGCCAGGCATTTGCGGTCGAGCCGGGCAAACTGGACAAGGACCAGGCCGCCTCCGTCCTGGCCGACCCCGCTTGCCGAACGCTGCCGGTCCAACCGGCCCAATTGTTTGCCATGCTCAACGCCCTGCTGATCGCCGGCCTGCTGCTGTGGTTTTCGCGCCTGCGCAGCCGGGAGGGGCAGGTGTTTATCCTGATGCTTGTTCTGTACCCGGTGGCCCGTTTTGCGGAAGAATCATTGCGTGGCGACAACCCGCACAACCTGGCCCGATTCCAGTTGACTCACAATCAATACACGTCCATGATCTTACTGGCGACGGCCGTGCTGGCTTGGCTGGCGCTGCGGCGGTTGCCAGCATCGTGTGGAGGGGCCCTGGCCCAACGGCAGGCCCTCGTGCACATCGCCAAACCTCAAAAGAAACGGAAAGGGCAGACATGAAGACACTGAGCATCGCACTGGCGGCACTCCTGAGCTTGCAGACGCTTGCCCTGGCACAACCGGCGGATACGGCCCTGCCTAAGCCCGTCGCCCAGGCCGTCAATTCGCTGGCGCACCTGGAGTATAAGGTTTATAACGACCTGACGGGCGACCAGCCGCGCGACGGCCTGGCCGTCTGCGTCGACGGCAAGGGCATCTTCGTCACGCGCGATATTCTGCCGAGCGTCACCGCCAAGGAGATCAAGGAGATCACCCTGACGCCCCCCGGCCTGGACCAAAAGCCTGTCCCGGCCCGCTACCTGGGCGCCGATCCCTGGAACACGCTGGTGTTCCTGCAGGCCACCGGCGAGAACCCGTTCAAGCCCGTCAGCTTCGGCGAGGGTTCCAAGCTGCAGCTGGGGCAGAAGGTGTACTCTCTGGGCCTGTTCGGCCAGAACATGGCCAACGCCCCGTACCTGGGCGAGGCCGTCATTTCCGCCCGCCTGAGCATTCCCGAAGACATGATCATGGTCACCGCCGGCGAATTGACCTCGCCTTCCAGCCCGGTCCTTACCGCCGACGGCAAGACCGTGGGATTTGTCTTGCAGCAACTCCCCCTGGTCTATGAAATGACCACCAGCAACCAGCAGCGCGCGGAGGCCGGGCTGGTCGGGCGGCAGACCAGCCGCTTCTTCACCCCGATAGAGGAACTGGCCGCGGCCCTGAAGGAAGTGCCCACCGACCCCGATAAGATCCGGCGGCTGCCGTGGCTGGGCATACTGGACTACATGCCTTACACCCCCTTGGGCACGGCCACGGCCCCGACCACGGTCCCGGCAGAGCAGCCCAAGACCGGCGTCATTATCGGCCCCATCGTTCCGGGCAGCCCCGCGGAAAAGGCCACCCTGCAGCGCGACGACGTGGTTGTCGCCCTCAACGGCAAGCCCCTGGAGAGCCTGGCCACCCCCGACATGGTCATCCGCCGCTTCAATACCCAATTGCTCAAGCTGCCGATGGACCAGCCGGCCACGTTGTCGGTGCTGCGCGCAGGCCAGAAGCTTGACCTCAAGGTCAATCCCGAGCCCATGCCGCCCCGGCCGTATGAAATGCCCCGGTACTACAACAAAACCCTGGGCTTCGGCGGTCGCGACCTGAGCATCTTCGACAAGTATTCCGGCGGCGCCATGCTTACCGAGCGCGGGGCCCTGGTCATGCTCGTGCGCAACCAGTCGCCGGCGGCCAATGGGAACCTGCAGCCCAATGACCTGATCACAACCGTCAACGACAAGCCCACTCCGACGGTGGACACCCTGGATACGGCTCTCAAAAGTGCCGATCCCAACGCCACGCTGAAGGTGACGGTCTTCCGCGCGGGCCGGCCGCAGCAGTTGACGATCGCGCCGAAGTAGCGGCGCCGCCGGGGTCGGGCCCGCACCCGGCCCCAGGTTAATTGTTATTGCGCTGCGCCGATTCCAAGAGGAAACTCCAAGCCGGCGCAGCGCATTTGTATTGCCGGGTTGATGCCGCCGGGAATGATCGGCGGATGCATGCCGGCGGAATTGGCTGCCGCGCGACCACTGAACTGGGAGGTCATCATGCGAGTAATGCCGTTGCTGTGGGCTGGCTTGATTCTGGGCGGGTGGCTTTTGCCGGGGCTGGGGGCCGATCCGGCCGCTCCCACGACCGCCGACCGCCTGGCCGCACAAAGCCTGGCCCACCAGGCCATTTCGCTGGGGCACTTGCGGACAGTCTCCCCCGACCGCACCGGCAGAATGCAGGCCCTGCTGGAGATGGCCAGATCCCTTGATCCGTCCGACGGCCTGGTCAACCGTCAACTGGCCGAGCTGGACCAGGCGCTGGCCAAGCCTCGCCTGGCCACGCAGGCGGCCCAGGACTATCTGCAGGGCAGCGCCCAGGATTACGGTTTCTCGCTCAGCGCCCTTATGCTGGGGCTGGGCCTGCGCGAAGAGGCCTCCGCCCGGCAGGAATTCCTCAAGGCCCTCGCCGCCGACAGCCGGCGCCTGAGCGAGACCCGCGCCGCCGCATTGGCCATGCTGGCCGAGATCAGTCTGCGCCAGGGCGATGACGCCGCCGCCCGCCAGGCCGTCGCCTCCGCCCTCCAACTGGACAAGTACAACCTCCAGGCCCTGACGCTTCGCCTGCGGCAGACCTCCCGCCCCACCACCCGGCAATCGGAGCAGTCGCTGCTTGAGGGCCTGGGTGGCCAGCCGCGCAACCTGGACTTGCTGTGGGATCTGGCACAGATGCTCCAGGACGCCGGCCTTTCCCAGCAGGCCCTGGGGGTGTATCAGGACATCCTGCACCTGCGCGCCGGGAAATACCCCGGCCTGCCTCTCTCGCCCGCCCTGCTGGTTGATTACGCCAACGTTCTGCTGGACCTGGACAAGCCGGCCGACCTGGCTGAGCAACTGCCCCGCCTGATGGAGGCTTACCGGGGCAACGTGCCCTTGCTGGCGCTGCTGCAGGAGGCGCACGAGGCCCTGGGGCAAAAAGACAAGGCTGCCGACGACGTCGAAAAGATCGCCCGGGCGTACATTCAGGCGGCCAGTTCGCCCTCGGCCGCCGCCGACGCCATGGAAATGGCGTGGTTTGAACTGCATTTCCGCAATCAGCCCGCCAAGGCTTTGGAACTGGCCCGGCAGGTGATGGACCGGTCGGCCAAACAGCCGCCAACGCCATCTGCCGTCGAGCCCTTCGCCCTGCGCGTGGCCGGGGCTGCCGAACTGGCGGCCGGCGACGCCCAAAAGGGGAGAGCCTACCTGGCCGGCCTGGTCGGGCGAGACGCCTACGCGGCGGCCATCCTGGCGCGGTATGAGAACGACCACGGAAACGCCCAGGCCGCCAGGACCGTCGTCCAATCCTGCCAGGCAGCCATCCACAGCGGCCCGGGATGGCGGAATCTCCGCAAACTGGCCGGTGAAATAGCAGTGCAACTGCCTCCGCTGGATTACGCCGCCGCACTGGACCAGGAATTCCAGGCTGCCGGGCCGCGGGTCATCGAACTGGGCATGCACCCCGAGAAATTCCTTCGCCTCTCGGCCACGGCCCCAGCCCAGGCCGCCCTGGGCGAGCCGATAGAAATGCGGGTCGAACTGGCAAACATCTCCGATACGCCCGTGCCCCTGGGGCCCGACGGCGCCATGGCGCTTACAGGCTTTGTCAGCCTGACGGTCGAGGGCCCGGCGCGCGTCGATCTGGCTGACCTGACCGCCTGCGTGCTGCCGGCGCCCAAGTATCTCCAGCCGGGCCAGAAGGTCGCCCAGACAGTCCGCCTGGATGTGGGTTCAGCCGAGCAGTTGTTCATGGCCGAACCCCTGGCCGACCTGAAGCTCACCGCCGTCCTGGTGGTTGATCCGGTCAGCTATAACGGGCGGAACATTTCCTCGGTGCCGCAACTGGCCCTGACGCCGGTGGTGATTTCCCATCCGGCGTTTGTCCCGGCAGGTTCCAACAAGCAAGCCGTCCAGCGGGCCCTGGCGATGATCCTGAATGACCAGCGAAACGGAGACCTCCCCGCCCAGATGCGGGCCGCCAGGCAAACGGCTGCCCTCCTGAATTTTGTCCGCCAGGTTCAGGCGGGCAAGGCGGCGCCGCTCTACCCCGACGTGCTGACCGAAGGGGTGCTGGCGGCGCTGGCCGGGCGTTTTCTGCAATCGCCCCAGGCGGCGGTGCGAGCCCAGATGCTGGCCGGCCTGGGATTCGTGCCCCTGGATTCAACCCTGGCCGAACTGGTCAAGCCGTTCCTCAAGGATGGCAGCCCCCTGGTCCGCATGCAGGCCCTTAGTTTGATGGGCAGCCAGAAGCTCGCCGGCTTCCAGGCCGCCCTGGACGCCGCCGCCAAAGACCCCAACCTTTGCGTCCGCCAGATGGCACAGGCGCTGGGCGGAAAGTAGAAGTCGTGGCACAAGCCCCGCGACAGCACGGCCGGTACGACCGGCAGATAGTTTTCGAGCCGCTTGGCCCGCAGGGCCAGCGGCGACTGCGGTCGGCCGGCGCCCTGATCGTCGGCTGTGGCGGGCTGGGGTGCACCCTGGCCGACCTCCTGGCCCGAAGCGGGGTGGGGCGGCTGAGACTGGTCGATGACGACCGGGTGCAACTGGAGAATCTCCACCGCCAGGTGCTTTTTGACGAGGCCGACGCCGCCGCCGGCCTGCCCAAGGTCGCCGCCGCCGCCAATCGCCTCAGGCGCATCAACGGCGAGGTGGCCGTCGAACCGCTGGTCGAACGATTCACCGCCGCCAGCGCCGCCCGCCTGGCCGAGGGCTTTGACCTCATCCTCGACGCCAGCGACAACTTCCCCACGCGTTTTGTCATCAACGACCTGGCCGTGCGCGACGGCAAGAGCTGGGTCTTTGCCGGCGTGCTGGGCGGGCAGGGGCAGGTCATGAGCGTGTTGCCTGGAAGGCCGTGCCTGCGCTGCGTGTTTGACTCGCCGCCCGCGCCCTGCCAGGATCTCACCTGCCGCTCTTCCGGCGTCTTGCCCTCGGCCGTGGCCGCCATCGCCGCCATCCAGGCCGGCGAGGCCGTCAAGATCCTCTCCGGCCGGCTCGAGGCCGTTTCCCCTTACCTGCTGAAGATCGATTTCTGGGCCAATACCCTGCAGCGGATCGACATCCTTGAATCCGCCGCCCGCGTCGATTGCCCCTGCTGCAAGCGCCGGGAGTTCGAATACCTGTCCTGAGCCACAAACCCAAAAGCAAAAAGCTGAAAGCTGAAAGCTAAAAGCTGAAATGAGAACTGGCGTTTCCGGCTTTTATTTCAGCTTTTGGCTTTCAGTTTTCAGCTTTCCTCTCTGTGTCTCTTTTTGGATTCCAAATTTGCCTTCGGTAGTACGTTTATGCTAAAAAGTATTACTGAGGAGTTTGCCCTTGCTCGCCATGCACATGGCCAATGAGCTTTTGGACCTGCCGACATCGGCCCTGACGCTGGCGCTGGGGGCGGCGGCGGTGGGTCTGGCCATCCACCGCCTGCGGGGGCAATTGCCGCCGGAGAAGCTGCCGCTGCTGGGGGTGCTGGGGGCGTTTGTCTTCGCCGCCCAGATGATCAACTTTTCCCTGCCGCTCTTGCCCGGCACCAGCGCTCACCTGGGCGGGGCGGTGCTGCTGGCCATCCTGTTGGGGCCGTCGGCCGCCATCGTGGTGATGACGGCCGTGCTGATGGTGCAGTGCCTGCTCTTCCAGGACGGCGGACTGCTCGCCCTGGGGTGCAACATTATCAACATGGGCGTGGTGCCAGCACTGGCGGGGGGATGGATTTACCGGCGATTGCTGGGCCGGCCCGAATCGGCCGGGGGGACGCGGCGGTATCTGGCCTGCTGGGCGGCCTGCACCGTGGGCGTGGCCGCGGGGGCGGCGCTGGTGCCGGTCGAAACACTTATGGGGGGTCGGCTTCTGATAGACGCCCGCGATTTTCTGGCGGTGATGCTGGGCCTGCACCTGGTGATAGGCCTGATCGAGGGCACCATCACCTCGGCCGTGCTGGGCTTCCTGGCCCGCGTCCGCCCGGCGGTGCTGGGACTTTCCGCCCCACCTTCTCAAACTACGCCGCGCAGCCGGTGGGACCGGCTGGCGATGCCGCTGCCCTTGCTGGCGACGGCCTTGCTGCTGGCCGGACTGGGAAGCTGGTTTGCCAGCGCCCATCCCGACGGCTTGGAGTGGAGCCTCTTGCGCGGCGGAGAACATTCGACCCTCGCCCAACCCACCGGCCTGGCGGCAACCATCGACCGCTGGCAGAAGCGCTGGTCGCTGATGACCGACTACACGCGGCGCGACCAGCCGCTGGGGCAAGAAAGCGCGCAAAACTCTTCACCGCCGGCGGTCCAGAGCGCCTGGCCCAATCCGGATGGCTGGAAATCGCTGGCTGGCCTGGTGGGCACGCTGGCGACGCTGGCCGCCCTGGCGGGCATCTCGCAGGTGCTTCGAACCCGGCGGCACGCCCGCCACGCTGACCATGCACCATAGCCACATCGACAAATTCGCCCAGCAGGATTCGCCCATCCACCGCCTGGACGCGCGGGCCAAATTCCTGGCCGTGCTGGCCTACACCGCCGTGCTGGTCAGCTACCACCGCTACGCCCTGCTGGAACTGGCCCCGCTGGCGATATTTCCCGCCGCCCTGGTGGCGCTGTCAGGCGTGCCGGCGGGATTCGTGCTCAAGCGTGTGCTGGCGCTTTGCCCCCTGGCGATGATGCTGGCCCTGGCGGCGATACTCTACGACCCCTCTCCCCGGGCGGTGGCCCTGGCCGATTGGCGCTGGACGCTGCCCGGCGGCGTGCTGACGGCCGGAAACCTGGCGGCAAAATTCATCCTTGCCGTAACGGCCATGACGGCCGTGATGTGCGCCACGCCGTTTTCGCTGCTGTTGGAGGCGATGCGCCGGCTGGCCCTGCCGGCGGCGCTGACGCTGCTCTTGGGTTTCCTGTACCGCTACCTGTTCGTGCTGTCGGACCAGGCCATGCGATTGCGGCGGGCGCGGGATTTCCGCGGCGCCGCCCTGGCGCCGATGTCGCGGCGCCTGGCGGCCTCGGGCGGCATGATCGGCTCGCTATTTGTGCGGACGCTGGACCGTTCCGAGCGGGTCGGGCTGGCCATGGCGGCGCGCGGCTTCACCGGCCAGCCGCACAGCCTGCGCCGGCTGGGCTTCGGCCGGGGCGACGTTGTCTTCCTTGCGGCCGTGGCGGTTTATCTTGCCGTCTGCCGGTTCCTGCTGGCGTGAGAGAAGGAATAGCCGCGAACATCGCGAACCAGAAAAAAGAATAGCCGCGAACAACGCGAACAAAAAGAAACATGTTAATCGGTTGATCGGTTGATCGGTGAATCAGTGAACCAGCCGAGTTGCCCGATTAACCGATTAACTGAGTCACCGATTAACTTCTGTCTTGTTCGCGTTGTTCGTGGCTAAGAAAACGAAAGATGCTCCTGACGATCGAAAACCTGGAAGTGTTTTATCCCGACGGCACGGCCGCTCTGCGCGGGCCGTCGCTGGCGATTGACGCCGGCGAGCGGGTCGGGCTGATCGGCCCAAACGGGGCGGGCAAGACATCGCTGCTGCTGGCGATCATGAACGGCTTGCACTTTCACGGGCGGATCGCCTTGGGCGGCTTGGAGCTGTCGCGCCGGACGCAGGTGCAGGCCCGCCGCCTCTGCGGCATGATCTTTCAGGACGCCGACGACCAGCTCTTCATGCCGACGCTGCTGGAGGACGTGGCCTTCGGGCCGCTCAACCACGGCCTGATCGGCCCGGAGGCGGAGGGCCGCTCCCGCGCCGCCATTGCCGCCGTCGGGCTGGGCGGCCTGGAGAACAAGTCCGCCCATCATCTTTCCGGCGGGCAGAAGCGCGCCGCCGCCATCGCCACCGTGCTGGCCATGGACGTCAAGCTGCTGCTGTTGGACGAGCCGGCGGCCAACCTCGACGGCCGATCCAAGCGCCGCCTGATGGAACTGCTTTCCTCCCGCCCCGAGGCGATGCTGCTGGCCAGCCACGACCTGGACCTGGTCGGTGAGCTTTGCTCGCGGGTGGTGCTGCTGGACGAGGGGCGAATCGCCGCCGACGGCCCGGCTTCGAGCGTTCTGGCGGATAAGACGCTGCTGGAAAAGCATGGATTAGGGTAGGGAGCAAAAACTCAAAATCCTAAACCCTAAATCCTAAACAAGCCCCAAACAGGAAAGAGGAAAACAAGCAACGTTACCCAGCACTGGTTTTGAGCATTTTCATTTCTGTCATTGTTTAGGATTTAGGATTTGGTGCTTAGAGCTTTTGAAGCAGTAACACATGCCCTTCCGCGAAAAACGCGTAAGAGCATGGCACCCTCATACTCCGCACTTCGCACCGCTTTCAAACGTACTTATGATTCTGGCAAAGGGGGATAACTTGACCGGCGGGCCGGTGCAATGGGATACTCTAACGTTCCTTTGGCGGCCCAGGCCGCCTCGAAATGGACCGGATAATGCTAAGCGCGGTAGGCGACATACTCATCAAGGTGCTGGGCGGCACGCGGAACGAGCGGCTGGTGCGCTCGCGGGCGCGGCTGGTGCGCGGCGACATGACCGCCCAGGACGCTCTGCTGCAGCAGGAATACCAGGAGCTTTGCCGCCAGGCAGCCGCGGCCGATGGATTGGCGGCGGAAGATTACCTCAAGAGCGCCCTGGCCCTGGAGGTGGCGCCGCTGGCAGCCAAGGGGTGGCTTTGCGGCAAGACCGCCCATTTCCGCCAGCGCCTCGCCGAGGGTGCTTTGGCCAAGAGCATTCTGCCGGCGGCCTTCTCGGCCGTTCGCTTCGCCAGTTGGCTGGCCCGCGACCATCGTCAGTTCGACGTGCAACTGGTGGCCGGCCAGGTGCTCTACGATGGCGCCATCGCCGAGGAGGCCACCGGCGAGGGCAAGACCATCGCCTGCTATCCGGCCATCTACCTGGCGGTGCTGGGCGGCATGCGCGTGCACGTGGTGACGGTCAACGACTACCTGGTGCGGCGCGACGCCGCCTTCGCCCGTCCGGTCTTTGACCTGCTGGGGCTGAGCGTGGGCTTCATCTCGGCCGAGATGCCCGCCTACGGGCCGGGCATCGCCCTGCGCCAGCAGGCCTACCGCTGCAACGTCATCTACGGCACCAACAGCGAATTCGGCTTCGACTACCTGCGCGACAACACCAAGAACTCCGTCGGCCAGCAGGTCCAGACCGGCCTGGACTACGCCATCATCGACGAGGTGGACTCGATCCTGATCGACGAGGCGCGCACGCCGCTGATCATTTCCGGCCCGGCCCACGGCGACGTGGAGCGATTCCGCAAGGCCGACGGCGTGGCCCGCGAGATCATCCGCCGCCACCAGCCATACGACCAGGCCCAGCGCCGCGTGGACGCCGCCAAGCGCGCCCTCAAGGCCCTGGAGGGCGAAATGGGCAAGGCCTCCGCCGAAAAGGACGCCCTGCGCCGCCGCCTGGAAAAGGCCCAGCAGGAGCTGGCCGAGGCCGAGGCCGCCCTGGCCGCCCAGGCGAAATATTACGACGTGGAGCTGGACAAGAAGTCGGCCCACCTGGCCGGGGCGGGCATCGCCGCCGCCCAGGACATCGCCGGCATCGGCAGCTTCTACGTCGGGGCCAACATGGAATGGCCTCACCTGATGGATCAGGCCCTGCGCGCCCACCTGGTGTACGAGCGCGACAAGGACTACGTCGTCCAGCAGAACGAGGTGATTATCGTCGACGAGTTCACCGGCCGCCTGATGGAGGGCCGGCAGTGGTCCGACGGCCTGCACCAGTCGGTCGAGGCCAAGGAGCACGTGACCATCAAGGAAGAGACCCAGACGATGGCCACGGTCACCATCCAGAACTACTGCAAGATGTACAAGAAACTGGCGGGCATGACCGGCACGGCCATGACCGAGGCCGAAGAGTTCATGAAGATCTACAAGCTCGACGTGATAACCATTCCCACCCACCGCCCGGTCAACCGCGTGGACCACAACGACAAGATCTTCGGCTCGGTCAGCGAGAAGTACGACGCCATCGTGGAGGAGATCAACCACTACTCGCGCGACCTGGGCCGCCCGGTGCTGGTGGGCACCACCAGCATCGAGAAAAGCGAGAAACTCTCGGAGATGCTCACCCACCGCCACGGCATCGTGCACGAGACGCTCAACGCCCGCCCCGAGAACGTCACCCGCGAAAGCGAGATCGTCGCCTACGCCGGCCAGCAGCGGCCGCTCAAAAGCGGCTCGGACAAAATGGTTGGCAGCGTCACCATCGCCACCAACATGGCCGGGCGCGGCACCGACATCAAGCTGGGGCCGGGTGTGGTGTTCGCCAACTGCAAGACCCCGCCGGCCGAGAAGTTGGCCCAGTTGGGCGTGCAGATCCAGGGCCTGTTTCCGCCCGGCGGCACCACCAAGTGCTGCCTCATCTGCCCCGAGTACAACCCGCGCACCAACTGCGGCCACTGCTTCAAGCCCAAGATCGACCCGGCCTTCCCCGCGCGCGGGCGCACCGCCTGCCGCCAGGAGGTGCCTTGCGGATTGCACATCGTGGGCACGGAGCGGCACGAGGCCCGGCGCATCGACAACCAGCTTCGCGGCCGGTCGGGCCGGCAGGGCGACCCCGGCTCCAGCCGCTTCTTCCTCTCCCTGCGCGACGACCTGATGGCCATTTTCGCCGGCGAGTGGACGCTCAAGGTGCTGACTTGGCTGGGGCTGCAGGACGGCCAGTCCATCGAGGACCGGCGGATCAGCAAGGGCGTCGAACGCGCCCAGAAAAAGGTCGAGCAGCGCAACTTCGACATCCGAAAAAACCTGCTGGAATACGACGAGGTGATGGACAGCCAGCGGCACTATTTCTACAGCCGCCGCCAGGGGCTGCTGGAGGGCGGGAGCGTCCAGGAACTCATCGCCGACATGCTCCGCCAGACCATCGAAGACGCCGTGGCCAATTACTTCTCCGGCGACTACTCCCAGCGGTGCATAGCCGAGTGGGCCAGGCAGAGTCTCCAGACAACCGTCAAGCCCGGCCGGATTCGCGGCCAGGGCATCGATGAATTGCCGCTGGTGGAGGAGCAGCTCCGCGGGCTGGCCAAGGAAGAGGCCGCCAACACCATCGAGGTCACGCTGGGCGAGTACATCGACCCCGAGGCCGACCCCAAGGATTGGGACCTGCGGGGCGTGGCCGGCTGGGCGGCCAGCCGCTTCGGCGTGAACATCTCGCAAAACCAGTTGCGGGCCATGACGGCCGAAGAGATCGGCCCGGAGCTGGTGGCAAAGGCGTGTGAGGTAATCGAGGGCGTGGACCTGACCCCGCTGGGGCGGTTCCTGGATGTGAATCTCCCGGCCAAGGCCCTGGCCGAGTGGGCCTCCAACAAGTTCGGGGTGGAGTTGCGGCCCGACGAACTGAGCCAGGAGGAGCCCGACCTGGCCGCCGGGCGCATCCGCCAGGCGGTCGAAGCGGTTTACCGCCGGCGCGAGATCGAATACCCCTGCGAATACGCCATCGACGTCACCATCGGGCAGGGCGGGCTGGACAACATCTACGCCATCAATGCCCTGGTGGAATGGGCAAACCGGAAGTTCCAGGCCGATTGGACGAGCGAGAAGGTGATCAACCGGGCGATAGACGACATCCGTTCCGACCTGGTGGCGCTGTCGGAGCAGTTCTGGATCCATGGCCGGCTGGAAAAGTCGGTGGAGGAGTTCCTGGCCACCCCGGCGGCCAAAGACCCCCGCGCGGCGGTCCAGTTCGCCCGCGCGCGGTTCGACAGCGATCTGCCCTTCGACAATGCTCAGGGCAAGCCGGCCGACCAGGCCAAGGACCAGGGCCTGCGCGACCGGCTGATCGCACTGGGGAGAACCTTCCTCCGCCGGGAGCTGACCGAGCTGGAGCGATTCGTGCTACTGCAGATATACGACAGCAGTTGGATCGACCACCTGCTGGCCATGGACCACCTCAAGAGCGCGGTGGGGCTGCGGAGCTTCGCCGAGCAGGACCCGCGCATCGCCTACAAGAAGGAAGGCTACCGGCTTTTCCAGGAGATGCTCTCGGGCGTACGCGAGAAGGTGAGCGATGTCATCTTCCGCGTTCGACTGGCCGCCCGGACCGAGGCCGAGAGCAATTACCGCATCAGCGGCATGGTGCACGAGCAGTTATCGGCCTACGACAACGCGGCCCAGCAGATGGACGCCCAGCAGGCGGCCGCCGCCAACCAGCCCAAGGTCCAGCAGATCATCCGCGAGGCCCCCAAGGTCGGGCGCAACGACCCCTGCCCCTGCGGCTCGGGCAAAAAGTTCAAAAAATGCCACGGCAAGGAAACGGGGTAAGAATTTTCAATTGTCAATTTTCAATTGCCAATTGGGTGGCATGGTCACGCTGCTTCACCTCGCGCGTGACCATGTTGAATTGTGGCGTCGCATGCCCTTCCGCACCCGGCTTCGCCAAGGCTACGCCGGGCAAGCAAGGCGCCTAAGGGCATGGCACCCGGTGGGTTCGTTCACGAACGAGAATTAGTATTTCTTAAGAATCCTCTCTCTGCGTCCTCTGCGCCTCGGCGTAGAATTCCGGCGATCCCACGGCCTCACAGGCGAGACGCCTGTGCTACCTGGGTTTTGCTAAATTTCCGCCCTGCCCAGCCGATACTAAGAAGGCATGTGCGGAATCGTCGCTTACGTCGGAGGAAAGCAGGCCAAGCCCATCCTGCTGGAGGGTCTGAAGCGCCTTGAGTACCGGGGCTACGACTCGGCCGGCCTGGCCATTATTGGCGGCGGGCAAATCCGCGTCCGCAAGAGCGCCGGCCGGATAAGCGTGCTGGAAAAAGCCCTGGCCGACGAGGGCGAACTGGCCGGCAGCGTCGGCATCGCCCACACCCGCTGGGCCACCCACGGCGCCCCCACGCGTGAAAACGCCCACCCCCACACCGACGGCGACGGGCGAATCGCCATCGTCCACAACGGCATCATCGAGAATTACTCCGCCCTCAAGCAGCTCCTCTCCGAGAAGGGCCACGTCTTTGCCAGCCAGACCGACTCGGAAGTGCTGGCCCACCTGATCAGCGAGTTCTACCGCCACAACGGCCCCAAGCCCATCGAACAGGCGGTGCAGATGGCCCTGCGCGAGGTCAGCGGCACCTACGGCCTGGCCGTGCTGTGCGCGGACGAACCGGGCAAGGTGGTCGTCGCCCGCAAGGGCTCGCCCCTGATCATCGGCGTGGGGGCGGGCGAGTACCTGGTGGCCTCCGACGCCTCGGCCATCGTCGAGCACACCGCCAGCGTCGTGTATTTGAACGATAACGAGATGGCCGTGCTGGAGACCGCCGGCCTGCGCACCCTCACCATCGACAACGTCTCGGTGACCAAGCAGGTCCAGCAGATCGAGTGCAGCCTGGAGCAGATAACCCTGGGCGGCTTCGAGCACTTCATGCTCAAGGAGATATTCGAGCAGCCCGAGTCGCTGCGCAACGCCCTGCGCGGCCGGCTGGACGTGCGCGAGGGCCGCATCCAACTGGGCGGCATCGCCAACCTGGCCCGCGACCTGGCCAAGACGCGCCGGCTTATCCTGACCGGCTGCGGCACGGCCTGGCACGCCGGGCTGATCGGCGAGTATCTCTTCGAGGACCTCGCCCGCATCCCGGCCGAGGTGGAATACGCCAGCGAGTTCCGCTA
>PMYM01000179.1:0-124 GCA_003171235.1 Phycisphaerales bacterium
TTTGGCCACAGCCGATCCTTCGGGCCCACGCGCACACCAGCTCCACGGGACCGCAAGTAGGCTACCTATCGGGCAGTCTGCTGTCAAGGATCAGATCGCATCCGGGTGCATTAGCGTTTTGGGG
>PMYM01000179.1:150-5070 GCA_003171235.1 Phycisphaerales bacterium
TCCCCAAAACGCTGATGCACCCATCGCATCCGCCCGGCCGGCAACCAGGGCCTTCATCTGCGAAACCGCCTGCCGCAGGCCCACAAAAATCGCCCGGCTGATGATGGAATGCCCGATGTTGAACTCGGAAAACCCCGCCATGGCCGCAACCGGCTGGACGTTGGTATAGGTCAATCCGTGCCCGGCGTGCACCACCAGGTGCTGTTCCAGGCCGACGCGCAGGGCCGTCTCGAGCTGGGCCAGGGCGTCTTCCACGGCCGACGGGCCGCGGGCATTTGCGTACTGGCCGGTATGCAGTTCGACGGCCTGGCAGAGCGCCTGGCGGCTGGCCAGCACCTGCTCGGGATCAGGGTCGATAAAGGCGCTGACGATGATGCCGGCCTTGGTCAACCGCTCCGTCACCTCCGAGACCCGCTGGAGTTGGCCGGCCACGTCCAGCCCGCCCTCAGTGGTGATTTCCTGGCGGTTCTCCGGCACCAGCGTGGCCTGGTCGGGCCGGGTGGCCAGGGCAAGCTGAACGATTTCCTCGTTCAGCGACAGCTCCATGTTGAGCTTGACGTGGGTGAGGCTGCGCAGCACGGGCAGATCGCTGTCGATTATGTGCCGGCGGTCCTGGCGCAGGTGAAAGGTGATGCCGTCGGCCCCGCCCAACTGCGCCTCGGCCGCCGCCCAGCCCACGCTGGGCTCGTACGTTCGCCGCGCCTGCCGGACCGTCGCCACGTGATCGATGTTTACGCCCAGTGCCGCCATGGTGACTGACTCCTTGTGCCCGCCAACATCGTATGCGAAAGACTCATTTTCATCCAGCCTTTGTGCCGCGGAGGGCGTTTAGTTTAACATGGCATCTGTGACGCTTAAGGGCCCCCGGTCATGACGATACGCATTCTCTTGCAGTGTGTACTTGCGGTTACGGCGGCAGGCTGTTCCGCGCCCATGTCCAGAGCCGCCCAACCGGAGAACAACAACCTGCTGGCCCAGGCGCAGTGGCTCTACAGCCGCGACGACGGGCAAACCTGGAACGCCGCGTCCCCGGTGATCGCCGGCGGCACGGACTGCACGGTGCTGGCCAAGACCACCTTCCGCGTAGCCGACCCCAAGCAGTACTTCCTGCTGGAACTGACCCACGGCCTGCCCCTGCCCAAGAACGTATCGGTCAAGCTCAACGGCCAGGACCTGCCCACCCCCGCCGCCTGGATGGAATTTGAAACTTATCCGGCCATCCCCGCCAGCCTGCTGGTCAAGGGCGACAATCGCCTTGAGGTCCGCTGCTACTGCGACAATCGCCCGCCGCGCTGGCGGCCCGAGCGCAAGATGCCCGACGTGACGTTGACGCTGGCCCGCAAGCTCATCGCCGTGAAGCGACAGGATGCCGGCCTGCTCTCGGGGGCGCTGCTGGGCCCGCCGGAGGCAAACGCCTTTTCCGTCAGTTGCCGCACCCGCGCCCCCCTGCCGGTGACGCTGACGCTTACCCCGGCCAACCCGCTCTTCAAACCCCTCCGCCAGGCCTCGCCGGCGGGGCTGATCCACCGCTTCCGCGTCGAGCCGCTGGACGAGCAGGGCCGCTGGAGCTACAGCCTGGCCGTCGATTCGCCCGACCTGCCCGCCGCGCCGACCCCGCCCCATCCCGTCAGGTTCCTGCCGCGCGGGCCGAACCTGCGATTCGTGCTGGCCGGCGATTGCCGCACCAACTCCGAGGCCTGGGGCATAGTCGCCGCCGCCATCGGCAAGGCGCGCCCGCAATTTGTGGTCTTCTCCGGCGACATGACCATCAACGGCGACATCTGGGACCGCTGGGAGGATGAATTCTTCAAGCCCGCCGCCGGATTGCTTGCCACCGTTCCCTTCTACACCATCATGGGCAACCACGAAGGCAAGGGCCTGATATACGATCAATTGTTCTTCTCTCCCGGCAGCGAAAAAACCTATCGGAATTGGCGCCAGCAGGTCGGCGACGTGTTGCTGGTGGGCATTGACGGGCAGGAGGATTGGTCGCAGGGCAGCGACAACCTCGACTGGCTGGAAGCGGTGCTGGCCATGAACCAGGCCCGCTTCGTGTTTGTCTTCAACCACTACCCGCCCTACTCCTCCGGCTGGCACGGCACGGAGGACGAGGAAGGCGAGCCCAGCGAGCGGGAGTGCCTCCAGGCCAGGGAGAACATCCTGCCGCTGCTGGGCCAGTACCATGTCACGGCCATGATCTGCGGGCACGAGCACGACTACGAACGCATGGAGCCGCCCCAGACCACGGTTATCATCGCCGGGGGCGGCGGGGCGCCGCTGTGGAACCCCGCCTACGACGCCCGGGCCGGCGTCAACCGCCCGGTGCAGAACCCCTACCTGAAGGTCTTCAACTCAACCCTCAACTTTTGCGTGGTGGAGGTCAAGGGCGACTCCTGCACCCTGACCGCCCAGAAGCCCGACGGCCAGGTGCTCGACACCCGCACCTGGAAGGCCCGCCCCCTGCCCGCCACCCACCCGGCAGCAACAACCCGACCCGCCGCCGCGCCGGCGCAATGACTGACCTGTCCAAGAAGTATGCGCCGGGTGCCCCGTCCTCACGCGTCTTGTGTGCCTGGCGCGGCCTTGGCGAAGCCGGGTGCGGAAGGACATGTCCGAATCTAACCCAAGACGACGCTCTCCCCGGACGGCCCCGCAGGCCCTGCTTCTTCCACCATGGAAGGGCAAAGTGGGGCAGAGTGAATCGCGGGGCGTTAGTCATTTGACGAGAACCTCAGCAGGTTGAATCGGTCAGAGGTTGTCGCGGCACAGACTTTCTGCTAGGCTCGCCACAGAGGAGAACATGCAGATGGCGAACGAAGCCCTGCCCGTGGGACTTGGCAAACAAGCGCCGGTGGTAGGTTTTTTGCGCAGCATCGGCCTACTACTCCTCTCGCTATGCGGGGGCTGCACCGGAATAGCAGTGCTCGATGGGCCGACGATGGTGCTTGGCCCCGTAAAACCAACCAAGAAATTCGTTGAGAAGGCCCTTCCCGGCCTGGCCATTGTTGATGTCTCTGCCATCGTCAACGCAGACAAAACCTGGGTAGTCAAAGGCTACAATGCGTATGACTACGCGTGGCGGGTAAACCAACAAGATGCGGTTCGGGACTCGCTTCTAGCGTACGGGCAGGCGTGCTTTGAACGCGTTGCTTCTGGGACTCGCGGTGCGTCGCGCGACGGAAGGTTCTTTCTTGGAGTCGAGTGCCGAAACCTGAGTATGTGGCATACGCTTCACGGTGGGAATACACAACAGCAATTCCATGCGAAAATGGAGCTGATGGTGACAGTTTCCGACCCATCCGGAGCCATCTTAGAGAGCGCAACGGGATCGGGCGCCGCGGCTAACGAGGTGTCTCGGCCCTTCAGTGGCGAAGAATCTGAGAGTGACCGTATTTCCGTTATCGAACGGGCCTTGCAGGTGGCCCTTGACCAAGCCTTCCAACGGATATCTGCATCAAAGCCTCTTCGGGACTTCGCTACGGCCCCATCCGATAGGCGTAGCGATGGGCCGGTACCGCGGGTGTCCTGTGATCTCCGCATCATTGCTGTTGTGGATAGCTCCGGCCTGTGTAGTGCTAGCGGGCAAGCAGGCTCTGACAGACTCGATGTGCTGGCCAAAGGGCTTACGAGCAAGCTAAAGGAAGGCACCGTCGTTAAGGGCGAGTCCGTCGCCGTCGTTAGCCTCCGTAACCGGGGCGACACCGGCCAAGGCAAGGCCATTGCCGAAGAACTTGCCGACAAGGTGCAGGGGGCTTTGATCGACACCGGCTGGTTCGATGTGAAGGAGCGGATCGATCTTCGCGGGATCCTCACCGAACAGGACTTGGACACGGCCGGCATCGTGAAGAACGAAAGCGTGCGCAAGAAGCTGGCTGGCGTGAAGTACATCGTCATCGGCGGCGTGACCGTAACGGACCTGCCGAAGCCATAGTCCCTGCACAGCCGGGTAGGGCGTGCGACTGTCGGGTCCCTCGCGCAATCCCAGTTTTGAAGTTACTCGACCCACACGCACACCACCGATTCGGGCAGGTCCACCCGCCCCTCCCAATCAGGATCGCAACATCCATGCCGCACGTATTAGCTGAGTGTTGACCAGGGCCAGTCTCCCGGCCGAGCGACCAAACCGTGTTTGACCGAGTTGGGTGCGTAGGGCGGACCCGCCTTCTTGGGAATCGAGCGCCGCCTTACCCGCTCCGGCATGACAAAGATTGTAGTCCGGCCTGGCGGGCCGGCAAGTGAATTGCGCGAACAACCTGGCAGTTGCTCGCCTACTCTTCTGCCATAGACATCGCGTGGTTGCTCCGCTGGGCTCCGCAACTCACGGCACCCTTGCCCAACCAGGCCACCTGCCTCCCCTACCGGCTGGACAGTCCCGCAGGGACGAACCATTTCAGGCCGGGGCGTGAGCCCCGGCGCTACAGGACCGCCGCGCGGGAGAAAAGCCATCCCCGTGCGACCTGCCAAGGCAGGTTCCCGTTGGCGATGCCGGGATCGGCTGGGCGATCAAACGGGGATTCCCAAATTGAGGAACGGCCGCCCCGGCTGGGTGAAAAGCACCCGCCCCGGCCAATCGATTCATCGCCAACCGGAACCTTTCACCAGGCAGATCAGCGGATGGCTTTGTACAGCGCGCGGCGGATCGTGCCCATGATCCCGGGATTTCCATCCCGGGCTGGAATGGTCCCCCCCTAGTGGGGCGAGGGTGGTTTGAGATTGGGTGGCCACATCATGAGTGGAAAGCGTTTCCGGCCTGTACGCACAAATGGAAATGCCTCTGGCGAGGCTTGAGCGGTTCCTACAGGACCACGGGAGGATCTGGGCAATTGCAGAGTGGCGCAGGGAGAGGCTCATCCAGGCCCGCAGGGCCGGCCAGAATTTAGCCGGGGGTGGAGCGGCCCGAGCGAAAGCGAGGGACGCGCA
>PMYM01000217.1 GCA_003171235.1 Phycisphaerales bacterium
AATTCGCAATCCGCAATTCGCAATTCGCAATGGATGTGTGATATGAAGAAAATCTACGCCGACGAAAAGTTCTGCATCGGCTGCCGCCTGTGCGAGGTGCATTGCCTGGTGCAGCACAGCCGCAGCCGGCACATCATCAAGGCCTACCGCGAGGAGCGCGAGACCGCCCAGCCGCGCGTGCTGGTCGAGCAGATGGGCCTGGACACCTTCGCCCTGCAATGCCGGCACTGCAACGACGCCGTCTGCCTGGAGGCGTGCATGACCGGGGCGATGCACCGCGACCCGGAAACCGGCGCGATCCTGTGCGACGAGGACAAGTGCGTCGGCTGCTGGATGTGCATCATGGTCTGTCCGCTGGGCGCGATCTCTCCGGGCAAGGATGGCGACAAAAAAGTCGCCAGCAAGTGCGACTTGTGCGGGATGGAATTCGACGACGCCCCGCCTTGCGTGGCCAACTGCCCCAACGAGGCGTTGAAATACGAAGACCGAAGCAAAAAGTAAACCGCCGAAAGGCTGACGGCCGTGGCGACATGAAGAGCGAAAACACATACGACTACTTGGTTCTGGGCAACTCGGCGGCCGCCGTCAACGCCGTCGAGGCGATCCGCGCCCGCGACGTTCGGGGTTCCATCGGCCTGTTCGCCCGCGAGGCCGAGCACGCCTACTCCCGCCCGCTGATAACCTACCTGCTGGGCGGGGCGGTGGACGAAGGCCGCATGGATTATCGCCCGCGGGATTTCTACCGCCGGCTGGACGTCCAGGTCCGCCTGGGCGCGGAAGCGACGGGCGTGGACGCGGCCGGCCGGACCGTCCGCTTCGCCGACGGCTCGACGGCGGCGTTCGGGAAGCTCCTGATCGCCACGGGCGGCGCGCCCATCCGCCCGCCCATCGAAGGGTCGGAGGGCACGGCCGGCGTGTTCACCTTCACCACCTGGGCCGACCAGCGGGCGATGGAGGAGTACATCGTCCGGCACAACGTGAGCAAAGCCGTGGTGCTGGGCGGCGGGCTTATCGGCCTGAAGAGCCTGGAGGCCCTGCTGGCGCGGAAGGTGAAGTGCGCCCTGGTGGAATTGGCCGACCGCGTCCTGGCCATTACCTTCGACCAGCAGGCCAGCCAACTCGCCCAGGCCGCCCTGGCCAAGATGGGCGTGGACCTGCGGACGAACAATACCGTCTCCAGCGTGCAAAACCAGGGCGGGCGGATCTGCTCGGTGACGCTGAAGGACGGGTCGGTCGTGCCGGCCGAGATGCTGATCTTGGCCATCGGCGTCCGGCCGGACCTGGCGCTATTGGAAGGCAGCGGCATAAAGGCGGATCGCGGCATCGCGGTGGACGAGCAAATGCAGACCAGCCAGCCGGACATTTACGCCGCCGGCGACGTGGCGGAGGCCATGGACAACCTGCTAGGGGCGCCGCGCCCGGTGCCCATCCTGCCGGTAGCCGCCCGCCAGGGGCGCGTGGCCGGGGTGAACATGGCCGGTGGCCAGGCCAAGTACGACGGCTCGGTAGCCATGAACGCCGTGGACGTGGTCGGCCTGCCCACCATCTCGGTGGGCATCACCGTCGAGCAGGAAGGCGACCAGGTGCTGCGCGAGCTGGACGTAAAGGCCGGGGTGTACCGCAAGCTGGTCATCCGCGACGAACGGCTGATCGGCGCCATCTTCATCGGCCAGATTCAGCGGGCCGGCATCTTCACCGGGCTGATCCGCAACCGGGTGAACGTCTCGGCCTTCAAGGACCTGCTGATGAGCGACCAGTTCGGGCTGCTGTCGCTACCGGCCGAGTACCGCGCCCACATGGTCGCCGGTTCGGGCATTGAAGTCTGAGTAGAGACTGCAGGCTGAAGGCCGCAGACTACAGGTAAGAAACAAGATAAGACAAAACCAAGGCCGACAGCGTGTTTGGCGTCTACTTGTGTTCTGTGTTCGCGTTGTTCGCGCAGTTCGCGGCCAAGAAGAAGTGGAAGACGTTCCAGGAAAACAGCCATGACCGTGCAGGCAGAATCAATGGTTCGCATCGACGCCGCCGGCGTCTACTATCGCGATTTGAACCAGCAGGTCCGCAGCGCCCTGGCGGGCAAGGCCCGGCGGGTGGTGCTGGAGAATGTCTGCGGCCAGCGGTACATCGGCTGCGGCCTGCGGGACAAAGACGCCCTTATTGAGATTAACGGCACGCCGGGCAACGACATGGCCGCCTTCATGGACGGGCCGACGCTCCTGGTCCGCGGCAACGCCCAGGACGGGGTGGGCAACACCATGACCAGCGGTACGATTGTGGTCCACGGCCACGCCGGCGACGTGCTGGCCCACAGCCTGCGCGGCGGGGAAATCTACATCCGCGGCAACGCCGGCTACCGAGCCGCCATTCACATGAAGCAATATACCGAGCCGGTGCCGGTAGTGGTCGTCGGCGGCACCCTGGGCGACTACGCCGGGGAGTACATGGCCGGCGGCATCCTGGTCGTGCTGGGGTTGGAACTGGGCGGCAACGGCGACGCCTCGGCCCCGATCAAGGCCACCCAAGGCCCCTTGGTGGGGCGGCTTTTGGGCACGGGCATGCACAACGGCGCCATCTACATCCGCGGCGATGTGCAGGACCACCAGATGGGCAAGGAGATCAGCCGAATCCCCATCGACGGCCAAGACCAAGAGCGACTGGCTCAGATCGTCGGCCGGTTCGCCAGGCACTTCGGGCTGGACGCCCAGGCCATCCTGGCCGCCCCCTTCACCAAGTTTACCGCCACCAGCGCGCGACCATACGGCAAACTCTATGTGTATTAGTGTGCCAGAAAGACTGGAAGGGTATCCTATTTATCCCCCGGCGTAAGCCGTGGGCTGTCTAATGACTCAGAGTCGCAACTGTGCCAGAGGTGTTATTGGGACTGTGTGCTGAAGTTGTGAAACTCACCGGTGGGGGGCTCGTCCTTGACCTGCAGGTCGTCCACCTTGGCGTGCTCGGGGCCTTTGCGCATCTGGTCCAACAGGGCGGCGAGCTTGTCGGGCGGGCCTTCGATTACGGCCTCCACCCGGCCGTCGGGCAGGTTGCGCACCCAGCCGGTCAGGCCGAGTTTGCCGGCGGCGGTCTCCGTGAAGAAGCGAAACCCCACCCCCTGCACCTGTCCGCTGACAAAGACGTGAACCCGCCGCCCGGCTGAATGGGTGGTGGGACGTGAGGCCTGGCTGGCGGCGGCCTGCGAAGTTGCGGATGTCTTGACGGTGGCCGGTGCGGTGTAGGCCTGGCTGCGGCAGGCGGTGTCGCAGGCCAACGCCGCCGCCAGGATCGCCGCCACGGCCAGGATCCTCAGTCTTTGAAACATGCCGCGAGTCTAAGGCATAGGCGGGCGGAATGCACTAGTCTTGCCCGACCTCCGCCAAGCCTCCTCTGGGGGAAAGCCCCAGACCAAGCAAGGTTTTACTTCACCCGGCGCCTGCGCAGGATCAGGCCGGACAGGCCTATAGCCAGCAGGCTTATGGTGGCCGGTTCAGGCATGGGCACGGCGCCGGAAGACCAGGGCAGCGCTCCGTTGGTCATGTTGCCGCTTGAGCGATAATAAGCGCCCATCTTGTCGTACTTCTTGATTATGCCGTTGATCCAGCCGTTGAAGGGGCCGACGCGAATGTGCCCGGAAATGGCGCCGTAGAAGTCATCGCCTATGCCATAGCTGTTCACGCCGATGAGCTGGGGGCCCTTGGGAGTATCGATGAATACGCCGCCGCCGCTGTCGCCGTGAGCGATCAGCCCCTCCATTGGCAGGGCATAGGCCGACCCCAGTTGGCTGACAATCGGGTCATAAGGATCGTCAAAATCTTCCTCGAATATTCTCTTCTTTGCCACCGTGGGATCGGCTGGCTTTTCCACGATGTTCTGGATGCCACGCTTGAGCATGTCGGAGCCATATGCCCCACTCACTCCATCGCCGCTAAGGCCAAAGCCGATGGACGTGGCCACCTTGCCGAGAATATCGCCTTTGCCATATCGCACGGCCGGCGTGGCGCCGACAACCGGGGCGGACAGGTGCACCAGGGCAATGTCATATCCAGCCATCAGGTTTCCGTTCCATTTGGGATGGCTTATCCAGTAATTGCCTTTGTAGTCGGCGCCGTTGATGGTGAAGGTCATGCTCGATTGGTCGCTTACCACATGCCCGGCGGTAAGAACCCAACTCGGGGCGATCAGCGTCCCCGAGCCATACCAATCCGACCCGCCGCCGGAGGTGGCGAACTGGCCTACGCTGGGGTAGAGATTGGCCAGGTCCAGGTAGCTTTGGTCAGGAACGTCGTCGCGGCCTACCCCGGCCAGACAATAACCGGCAGATGACAGCACACACACTGACAACACAACCCGGTAAAAAGTTTTCATAACAACCCCTTTCAAAATGCGCCGTCAAGTTATCCGCCTTATAAGCCGCTGTAAAGTGGAAAAAACACAATTTTTTCGGCGGCAAGGGGACAACGGTGGCGGCAACGGGACAGTGGCGGCGGCAAGGCGGGCAAGAGCCTCGTTGATTTCGCCTGGCCGGGCGAGTATGACTACAACAGCCTAAGGAGTTCTTTGATGAGCGACAATTTCAACGGCCAATTGGATCGCACCGCCGCCGCCATCCTGCGCAGCTACGACCGGCAAAAGCGGCTGCAGCGCATCGGGGCCCAGTCCCTGCCCAGCCAGGACACTATCGTGGGGATCATTGCCCAGTTGCGGCAACTGCTCTTTCCCGGGTATTTCGGGCAACTGGCCCTGACCCGGCGGAACATCCGCTATCACCTGGGCAGCCTGCTGATGGTGCTGGAAAAGCAACTGGCCGAGCAGATATGCCACTGTCTCAGTTGCGACTTATCCGCCGCCGGCGGCCGAGGAAGGCCTGGCGGCAGGGACGCCGCCCGGTTGGCCCGGCGGTTCCTGCAGCGCATCCCGGATATCCGCCAGCAGCTCGAGCAGGACGCCCAGGCCGCCTACGACGGCGACCCGGCCGCCAAGAGCATCGATGAGGTGATCTACTCTTACCCCGGTTATTACGCCATTACTGTCTACCGCCTGGCCCACCAACTGCTGCGGCTGGGGGTGCCGCTGATGCCGCGGATCATGACCGAGCACGCCCACAGCCATACCGGCTGCGACATCCACCCCGGCGCGATGATCGGCGAGAACTTCTTCATCGATCACGCCACCGGCGTGGTCATCGGCGAGACCACGCGCATCGGCAACTTCGTCAAGATGTACCAGGGCGTGACGCTGGGGGCC
>PMYM01000001.1 GCA_003171235.1 Phycisphaerales bacterium
GGCAACGCGCCGCCGGTTGGCAACGGAGAACGGACAAAAGGCTATAACTATCTTATTATTGCCAGCCGCATCGGAACGCGCGAGAAGGCCTCCGAGATCCAGGCGTTTCTCCTGGCCAGGGGCGTGGAGACGACGATTGAGCCGATGGCGGACAAGACATTCTGCATTAAGGACGTCGTCGGGTTCACCGATCTGAATCGGGAACCGGCGGCGAGCCAGGTTGATCAGCGGAAGGCCCTGCTGGAAAGAATCGGCAAGGAATATAAGAAGCAGGGCGGAAACGACGATTTCAGCAAACCTTATCTGAAGAAAGAAGAATAGGAGTTATCGGGCATGAGCATGGACAGGACCCTCCGGGGCCGCACCGGGCTGGGCGGCAATCGCAGCGTCATGAAGCGGGCCGAACGCATCGCCAAGATGGCCGAGGAAGGCAAGTTCGACATGGAATCCGACAGCCCGCTGGGGCTGGCCAAGTTCAAGGTCCGCCACAGCCGGGCCGGCACCAAGGTCAAGAAGGCCGAAGAGAAGGCCGCCCTTCCGGGTGAAGGCGCCGTTCCGGCCGGGGGCGAGGCCGCCGCGACTGCCGCGACTCCAACCGGCAAGGCCGGCGCAGCCGCGGGCGCAAAGGCCGCCGCGGGCGCCAAGGCCGCCCCGGGCGCCAAGGCCGCTCCCACCAAGGGCAAGGGCAAGGAATAACTTGCCAAACGGCGGCCATGAGCCGCCCACCCAGGCATTGCCCCGGGAGCCGGCAGCGGGGGGAGAAACGCTTCTTCCCGGCTGCCCGCTCCCGCCTCCTGGATACCCAGTTGGGGTGCAAGCATGAAGCCTGCCANNCGCAAGGTCTTCGACCTGGCGGCCAAGCTCAAGGATCCCGTCAACCTCTCCATCGGGCAGCCGGATTTCGACGTGCCCGAGGAAGCCAAGCAGGCCGCCATCGAGGCCATCCGCGCCGGCTTCAACAAGTACACCCAGACCCAGGGCTTGGCTGAACTGCGCCAGGCGGTGGCCGGCCAGTGCGTGCGCGAGTTCGGTTGGCCGGTGGATCGGCCCTACCTCGTCACCAGCGGCGTTTCGGGCGCCCTGGTGTTGGCCTTCATGGTGCTGATCGACCCCGGCGACGAGGTCATCCTGCTGGACCCGTACTTCGTCATGTACCGCCACCTGGTCACCCTGACGGGCGGGCGCCCCGTCGAAATCGACACCTACCCCGACTTCGCCCCCGACGCCGAAAAGATCGAGCGGGCCATCACGCCTCGCACCAAGCTGCTGGTGATCAACTCGCCCTGCAACCCCACCGGGGGGGTGTATTCCCAGGCCCAGTTGCAGGCCATCGCCGAGGTGGCCCGGCGGCACGACGTGCTGGTCGTCAGCGACGAAATCTACAACTTCTTTTGCTACGACCGGCCATTCGCCTCCATGGCCGGCGTGTACGAGAAGACCTTGCTGATGCGCGGCTTCTCCAAGAGCTACGCCATGACCGGCTGGCGGCTTGGCTGGTGCGCCGGCCCGGCCGAGATCATCGAGAAGATGACCATGCTCCAGCAGTACAGCTTCGTCTGCGCTCCCAGCATGGCCCAGGTGGGGGCCGTGCGGGCGCTCAGGCTGGACATGTCCAAACAGGTCGAGGCCTACAAGCGGAAGCGCGACATGGTTTACGGGGCCCTGGGGCCGGCCCTGGGGCTGCTTAAACCCGGCGGGGCGTTCTACGCCTTCGTGCCCGCTCCGGCCGGAAAAACCGCCAGCCAGTTCGTCGCCCGGGCCATCGACAAGGGCGTGCTGGTGATACCCGGCAACGTATTCTCCAGCCGCGACACCCACTTCCGCCTTTCCTACGCCACCACCGATGGGCAACTGGCCAAGGGGCTCGATATACTGGTGAAGCTGGCAAAGGGATGATGAGGCGGAAGCCAGTAGTTGGTAGTCAGGAGCCAGTACGTTTTATTTAGCCCCCGGCGTAGGCCGGGGGTTCCTGTAGCAGGAGCCCGGAACCGATGCGTTTTATTTAGCCCCCGGCGTAGGCCGGGGGTTCCAGTAACAGGAGCCCGGAACCGATGCGTTCTATTTAGCCCCCGGCGTAGGCCGGGGGTTCCTGCCCCCCTGAACTAGTAGTCGGATTTCAAATTTGGGAATTTCAAATTGCCCTTCGGCTTCGCTCAGGGCCCTGAGCCTGTCGAAGGAGTCAAACGGCAGATTGTCAGAGCCAAGGCATTGCCGTGGCCCGTCCTTCAATTCCCAAATTTGAAATTGGGACCTCTGAATAATCCTGCTTGACAGGGATGATATATATGAAGCAACGGAAGTTCATTCATTCCCTTCAGGCAAGGATGCCAAGCATGCAACGCCGAGGAATTCAACCGACGCTTCTGGATGGGCTGACGGCCAATTTGGGCGGCCCCCGCACGATGGCCTTCTTTGAGCAATGTCAGAAGGCTATTCCCTGGCAGCGGCTGGCCGACTCGATTGCCGATCTCTTCCCTGACGACGATGCCCCCTCCAAGGCCGGCCGGCCTCATTGGCCGCTGGTAACGATGGTTAAGTGCATCATGCTTCAGAAGTGGTTTGGCCTGTCGGACCCGCAGTTGGAGGAGACATTGCGCGACCGCTTGTCGTTCCGGCGCTTTGTCGGCCTGAGCCTCAACGATCTGACGCCTGATGAGACCACCTTTGTCCACTTCCGTAAGCGCCTGCGCGAGGCCGGCCACGCCCACACGCTGTTTGAGACCACCCTGGCTTGCCTGCGGGAGAGGAACCTGCTCTTGAAGCAAGGCACGCTGGTGGACGCCACGATCATCGAGGGGCCGCTGGGCCAGAAGCGGCCCGACGGCACTTGGACGACTGATCCGACCGCCACCAAGACCTTCAAGCACGGGCGGCCATACCACGGCTTCAAGGCCCACGTAGCCACCGACAAGCGCGGGCTCATCCAGGATTATGTCTTCGACACGGCCAGCAGCAGCGACCACAAGCATGCGGACGATTTGATGAAAAATGAGACCCAGGAGGTGTACGCTGACAGCGGGTACATGTCCCAGAAACGCAAAGAGGCGCTTGAGGACAGAAACGTCTTTTATGGCATTGCCTACCGGCGTGTGAAGGGCCAGAAGGAACTGACGGCGGAGCAAAAGGCGCACAACCGGCTGGTTGCCGGCGTGCGGGCGTTCGTGGAGCATCCCTTCGCCTGGATGCGGAAGATGAACTTCTGGCGAGCCCGGTACCGAGGCCTGGCGCGAAACGCCTTGGATTTTGCCTTGCGGGCGATCGCGTACAACTGGAAGAGGAGCTTTAGCCTGTCCCCGATAGCAGCCTGAGCGCCCATTCCCTGCGCTGAGGGCGAAAAATCCCCCAGCCAGAGGCCGCAAGGGCTGCCAAAACGGCGAAAAAGCGTGACTTTCAAACTGTGTCAGACTCAAAATCATCCTGTTGACCGAAAAACTAGAACGGGACCGGATTGTTCAGAAGTCCCA
>PMYM01000137.1 GCA_003171235.1 Phycisphaerales bacterium
CGTAATCGCTGTGGCACGACAGTCTAATCCTGCTGGATTGCCAGGGGGCCGATCTGAAAACAAGGCCAGGATTGCATCCTCAGTCCAAGCTGATCTCTGCGGTGTAGTCGAAGGCCTTGGGGTTGGCCTCGAGGATGCCGCAGTAGTCCATCAGGAGCTGATGAGCGTTGGCCCGGCAGATGGCGCAGGCCTGACGCCGGCTTTCTGGGGCAATTCCGCCATCCTCGCTCACGGTGGCAAAGCACCCCACATCGCAGGTGGGCAGGCACCAGCAAAAACGGCATTGATCCCCGGCGGCCTGATTCCATCGTTGGAGAATGGCCATGACCTTGTCCACGCCCAGGCCCTTGTTGACATCCCCGATCTTGCCGTCCGGGCATTCCACCACACGTTCGCAGGCGAAGTAGTCGCCATCGCTGTTTACGAAAGTGCGTCTTTCGCCGGGGATGCAGGTGGCTAGCAGCCGCATCTCCTCCGGCAGATGAGGCGAGAGATAGCGTCGCTTGTGAAAAAGCAGGAAGGGTTTCTCGAAGAGCGAGACCTGCGCCCACCGGCTCTTAAGGTCGCGCTCCTGGCCCAGTCGGCCGGATTTGAGGCCGGCGTGGAAATCTGCCAACAGCTCCCGCCGGCTGACCAGGAGGGGTGAATCCTTCATAGCGACCCTTGGCTCGCCCGAGCACAGTCTCCTGCCGCTGATCTCAAGGCCCATATCTTCGGAAAACAGCTCGCACTCCCTGAAAAACGCCTGGACCTCGCGCAGGTCGGTGTCGCTGCCGGCAACCGCGTTGAACCGCAGCTTACCGTTGGTCTTGTACTCCGGATGCGCTGCCAGGAATCCCCGCAGGTTGGAGAGGATCGTCTCCCAGGTGGGGCCGCCATCGCTCGCCCGGCGGTGGCGGTTGTGAATGTCGGCCGGCCCATCCAGGCTGACAATGATCAGGAAGGCCTCGGCCGCCAGAAAATCCGTTGCGGGGCCGGCAAGCAGAAAACCGTTTGTGGTCAGCCCGAATTGAACCTTAAGATCGGCCCATCGCTCCTTTGCGTACATAACGCATTGGCGGATAAGGGGTAGATTCAGCAGCGGTTCACCGCCGTAGAAGCTGATGACGCGATCTTTGGAGAGCTTGGAGTGGGCCAGAAAGTCGTCCAGGGCGGCCCTGGCCACCTCCCAGGTCATTTTCTTGGACGAATGCCGCCGGTGCTGGGGGTATTCACCACCGTAAACGCAATAACTGCAGCGAAAACAGCATTCCTCCGTAACGTTGAGGATCAGCTGCTCGCGGTAGTCGGCCAGTTGCTTTTCGACCGGCTCCCGGCTTGGCGGAAGGACTTGCTTGGGCCGAACTGCCAGAAACATCCCCTGTTCTTCTTGCACCTGGGCAATCTGCTTCATCGCCGAGCCGATCTGGTCGGGGGAATGGTGGGACCCATGTTTGGCGACGATCTGGGCATGGTCCAGGCATCCGAAATCCTCAAGGATGTCCCAGACGACCCGGCTGACGCGGATAATACGGCGCGTGTTGACGTCGTAAACGTATTCCTGTTGCTGGGTTCGGAAGCGATGCACGAAGGGCGAGGCCACGTTGCGGGAGACATCCAGCCAGGGATGCAGGGCGGCTTCATCAATCCGCCGAGGGGCTACGTCATCGAAGCACGTGTCAGCCATGAAACTCTGCTATGAAGGGTTCCTGGACAGATCGCTTCTGGGGCTACCGATTGGAGCCGGAGCGGTTGCATGCCGCCTCAGGCCGTATTATACTCGACTCGTCGGGGTAAGGGTAACAAGATGCCGGTGGCGCAGGGCACTTCCATCTCGCCGGAGCGGCTAAGGGGCCTTCCCCAGGAGGCGGCTCTTTGCCGTCAGAGGCCTTTAGACGCCAGGTGCTTGCCTGCGCGTCGTCTTGTCGCTTGCCGGGGAACTCCTCATCATGGCTTCACGTTGATCGAACTGCTGGTGGTGGTGGCGATCATCGCCCTGCTGCTGACGATGATCCTGCCCACGTTGGTCCAGGCCAAGCTGCTGGCAAAGCGTACCGTCTGCCAGGCCAATCTGTCGGGCCTGGGCAAAGCCGCGGCCATGTATCAAACCACTTACGGCGATTACGTGCCGGTCTCCTGGGCCAATTACGATCCGGCCATCACCACGAACCCCTGGAAATCCTGGTACGCCACCCTGCTGCCCTGCACCCCTGGTGCAGCGGCATTCAACTGCCCCGGGGCCAGCGACACCGGCCCGTTCAGCCCGATCTTTCACTCCAAGCAGGAAATGTGCGAACGGTACGGAGACGAAAGCACCTTCGCGGGCAGCTACGGGGTGATCTACCAAAACGCGAAGGACGGCTATCTGACGCCCAATTACATGGGCCAGATGACCCGCGGCCATCCCACCTGGAGCCTGGCCTTCTCCACGCTTCCGGGTGTCTCATGGCGCGATCCGACCAACAGCATCTACGTGGCCGACGGCTGCTTTGTTAACGGCCCGGTGACGTATCCAACCATCGCCTTCAAGGGCGGCGGAACGTCAGCTATCGTTCCCCCGGATCAGCCAGGTTACTTCGACCCGGTCAAGAACAGGCGGTTTGCCGACAGGCACCTGGGAACCAATTGCCTGTTCCTGGGAGGGCACGTGCTAAGCTACCCCACCAGCGTGTTGGACAACATGCCCGCCGGCAGCGGCTGCAACGTCTGGACCACCGAATAGCCCTCAGAGTTGGCCCGTCCGCGGCTTGTGGGCCAACCGAGACCGCCTTGTTCGGATGACGGCCGCCCCTCCCATCGCCAGCAGCAGGATGCTGGCGGGCTCGGGCACGGCAATTATCTCCGCTCCGAAATTGGCCACGACCCCGTCGGGGGCAAAGTCCTGCCAGTACCACTTGCCGTCGGCGTCTTCAGAACTGCCGATATTGTGGTCCCAAAAGCCGTCGGCGCTGCCGCCGATAGTGGGCGGATCGTAGGTCGCCAGGCCGGCGGGAGAAGCTGTGCCATCGGCCGAACGGGCGTAGGCTATCCAGATGAAGCTGTCGGGCACGGTTATGTTGGGCGCGTCGAAAGTGACCGTGGTCCGGCCGTTGACTTCTATCTGGCTTTTCGACGCCGACCACAGTTCGGTTCCGGGAGCGCGTATTATCCCTGTCCAATCCGGCCCGTCGTTCTTGTAGAACCACACGTCCAGCCTGTCTATGGCCACCGGCCCGGTGGAGGATAGAGCGATCTTGAACTGGGTGACGTCCCGCTCGGTCCCGCCCAGGGTGACGTCGTCGCCGATGGGATCACAAAATTGACTGAAAGCCTGGAAGCCGTCAGGCGGCCAGTTACCTTCGGTGTAGGTGGACAGGTTGGAATATACCGGCACGCCCTCAGCCGCTTGCAAGTACCCTGCCCCGGCCAAGAGCGACAACACCAAGAACGCCCCCGAAGGAGCACGAAAAGGCCACATAATCTCCTCCGTACCAAGAGCTTGCACAGATCGGCTTTGAACTCGCGATTCAAAGAGCAAAAGCTATTATATCGATTTCTTGGATTCCGTCAAGGCATAGAGTCAGCTCATGTCATACCAAGATAGTAATGTC
>PMYM01000069.1 GCA_003171235.1 Phycisphaerales bacterium
TCTTCAAGGCCCTGCCCAGCCGGTTGGGCACGCTGCTGGGGATGAAGACCTCGGACCTGGAAAAGATCATTCTGTTCCAGGACTACGCCGTCACCCGCGAAGGCCAGACGCCGCTGAAGCACAAGCAGGTGCTGACCGAGGACGAGTACCGCTCGGCCCGTGAGAAATACGGGCACGATTTCGACGCTGCCATGGGGGCCGAGGCCGTCCGCGCCTTGCTGGAAAAGGTTGACCTGCAAAAGCTATCCGACCAGTTGCGCGAGGATTTCAAGAAGACCACCAGCAAGCAGAAGATCAAGGACCTGACCAAACGGCTCAAACTGGTGGAGGCCATCCGCACCTCCGGCAGCCGGCCCGAATGGCAGGTGATGGACGTCATCCCGGTCATCCCGCCGGACCTGCGGCCGCTGGTGCTGCTGGAGAGCGGCAACTTCGCCACCAGCGATTTGAACGAGCTCTACCGGCGCGTCATCAACCGCAACAACCGGCTCAAGAAGCTCATCGACCTCAACGCCCCCGAGGTCATCATTCGCAACGAGAAGCGCATGCTGCAGCAGGCGGTGGACGCGCTGTTCGACAACGGCCGCTGCCGCCGCCCCGTGCTGGGCTCCTCCAACCGGCCGCTGAAGTCCCTGACCGACATGATCAAGGGAAAGCAGGGGCGCTTCCGCGAGAACCTGCTGGGCAAGCGCGTGGACTACTCGGCCCGCTCGGTCATCGTGGTCGGGCCGGAGCTGAAACTCAACCAGTGCGGCCTGCCCAAGAAGATCGCCCTGGAACTGTTCCAGCCCTTCATCATCCGCAAGCTGCGCGACCGCGGGCTGGCCGACACCATCAAGTCGGCCAAACGCATGATCGAGCGCAAGGACCGGGAGATCTGGGACATCCTGGAAGAGGTCATCCACCAGCACCCGGTGCTTCTGAACCGCGCCCCCACGCTGCACCGCATGGGCATCCAGGCCTTCGAGCCCATCCTGGTCGAAGGCAACGCCATCAAGATCCACCCGCTGGTGTGCAAGGGCTTCAACGCCGACTTCGACGGCGACCAGATGGCCGTCCATCTGCCGCTGTCGGTGGAGGCCCAGACCGAGGCCCACGTGCTGATGCTATCCACGAATAGCATCTTTTCGCCCGCTCACGGAGGCCCCATCATGTCCCCCAGCCAGGACATGGTGTTGGGCATCTACTACCTCACGGCCAAGCAGGGCAACATGCGCGTGGACAAGCGCCTGCGCACCTTCAAGGTCGGCCAGGAGCAGGTGCCGGCCTTTACCAACCCGCACCAGGCCATGCTGGCCTACCAGCTCGGGCTGATCGGCACGCACGCCCGCATTGCCGTGCGCTTGCCCAAGGACCTGGAGGTAATCGAAAAGACCGACCGCTACACCAACGAGCGGGGCCTGGTCATCACCAGCGTCGGCCGGCTGATCTTTAATGACGTACTGCCCAAGGGCATGGGCTTCTACAACTATCCTTTGTCGGCCAAGGGAGCCGGCACGGTCATCAACGACTGTTACAAGAAGATCGGGCGGGCCGCCACCCTGGACCTGCTGGACGACATCAAGAGCCTGGGCTTCAAGTACGCCACGCTGGCGGGGCTGTCCTTCGGCGTGACCGACCTGCGCATCCCCGATGCCAAGCCCAAGATTCTGGAAGAATCCCAGGGCCGCGTGGACCAGATTCACGCCGACTTCGAGGCCGACGCCATCACCGAGGGCGAACGCGCCAACCAGACCATCGACGTCTGGGTGCACGCCCGCGAGGAGATCACCAAGGCCCTGCTGGTCGCCCTGGAGAACGACAGGCGCCCCGACCAGCCCAACTACCTCAACCCCGTGTTCCTGATGAGCGACTCCGGCGCCCGCGGCAACGTGGACCAGATTCGCCAGTTGGCCGGCATGCGCGGTTTGATGAGCAAGCCCTCGGGCGAGATCATTGAGACGCCCATCAAGGCCAACTTCCGCGAGGGCCTGACGGTGCTGGAGTACTTTGCCTCCACCCACGGTGCCCGCAAGGGCCTGGCCGATACGGCCCTCAAGACCGCCGACTCGGGCTACCTGACGCGCAAACTGGCCGACGTGGCCCAGAACGTCCTGATCACCCGACTGGACTGCGGGACCATCAAGGGCGTCACCAAGAGCGCCATCTACAAGGGCGAGCAGGTGGACGTGCCTTTGAAGGAGTTGATCGTCGGGCGCGTGACCCTGGAGCCCATCATCAACCCCATCACCGACCGCAAGATCGTCGACCGCAACCAGATCATCACCAGCGAAGTGGCCGACGAGATCGCCGAGCTGGGGCTGGAGACCATCCGCGTCCGCAGCCCGCTGACCTGCGACTCGTCCTACGGCATCTGCGCCCACTGCTACGGCGTGGACCTTTCGGCGGGGCAGTTGGTGGAAGAAGGCCTGGCGATCGGCATCCTGGCCGCCCAGTCCATCGGCGAGCCGGGCACCCAGCTTACCATGCGCACCTTCCACACCGGCGGCGTGGCCACCCGCAGCGTCCTGGAAAGCGAGGTTCGCTCGACCCAGGCCGGCACGCTCAAGTACCACGGACTTAACGCCGCCCCCTCAAGGCTGACCAACCAGAAGGCCTGGGTGGTCCTGAAGCGCAACGGCGAGATCAGCGTGCTGGACGCCAAGGACCGTGAACTGGAGAAGTTCAAGGTGCCCTACGGCGCCCTGGTGCTGGCCGAGGACGGGGCCAAGGTCAAGGGCGGGCAGCGCCTGTCCGCATGGGATCCCCACCGCGTGCCCATCCTGGCCGAGGCCGCCGGCTCCGTCCGCTTCCAGGACATCGAGGAAGGCGAGACGGTGCGCGTGGAATCGGAAAAGACCACCGGCCGCGCCGGCAGCTCCGTTCGCCTGGTCGTCATCGAGCACAAGGGCGAGAAGCACCCGCGTATCGTGGTCGAGGACAAGACCGGCAAGATCCTGGACTTCCACTATTTGCCCTCCAAGGCCCGCATCGAGGTGAAGGAAGGCGATTCCGTCCAGCCGGGCGACCTGCTGGCCCGCCAGCCACGCGAAGCCGCCGGCACCCAGGACATCACCGGCGGCCTGCCGCGCGTGACTGAACTGTTCGAGGCCCGCAAGCCCAAGGAACCGGCGGCCATGGCCGAGATTTCCGGCCGGGTCGAACTCCGCACCGACAAACGCCGCGGCAAGATGACCATCATCGTCCACAGCGAGTCGGGCATGGAGCGCGAGCACCACGTGCCGCACGACCGCCACCTGTTGGTGCACACCAGCGACTATGTCGAGGCCGGCGATCCGCTGACCGAGGGCCCGCTGGTGCCGCACGACATCCTGCGCATCCGCGGCGAGGAGGCCCTGCAGAATTACCTGCTGGCCGAAACCCAGGCCGTCTACCGCAGCCAGAAGCAGTCCATCAGCGACAAGCATTTTGAGATCATCATCAACCAGATGCTGCGAAAGGTGGCGGTCGAGAACATCGGCGACGGCGCCCTGCTGCCGGGCGACGTGGTGGACAAGTTCCGCTTCCGCGAGGAAAACGAGCGCCTGGCCCGCAGCCTCAAGATCATCGATCCGGGCGACACCGAGTTCCTCGAGGGCGAGGTCATCCCGCGCGACAAGCTCGAACAGGCCAACGCCGAGGTGGAAGCCAAGAAGGGCAATCCGGCCAAGACCCGCCGGGCCAAACCGGCCACGGCCAAGACCCTGCTGCTGGGCATCACCAAGGCCAGCCTGCAGAGCGAGTCGTTCCTGTCGGCGGCTTCTTTCCAGGAATCAACAAAAGTCTTTACAGAAGCCGCTCTGGCTGGCAAAATTGACGAACTGCGCGGCCTGAAGGAAAACGTGATCCTGGGTCACCTGATTCCGGCCGGCACGAGTTTCAAGCCGTACCTGGAAATGAAGCTCAAGCGCGAAGTCGCTCTGCCGAGCCTGGTGCCGGCCGAAAGCGAGGCTGAATTGTCGGACGCCCAGATTCAGCAGGCGGTCCAGAGGGCCCTGACCAGCAAGGATTGACATGGCGGCAACAGCCCTGCGGCCCCAGAGGTTGGCCCAGGCGGCTGTGCCACGCAAGAGAAAGAGGTTTCGAGAAAGATGCCGACGGTAAACCAGTTAACCAAGAAGCCGCGCGTGGTGCAGGTGGCCAAGAAGAAGAACGTGGCCCTGAATTCCTGCCCGCAGAAGCGCGGGGTTTGTCTGTTGGTCAAGACTATGACGCCCAAGAAGCCAAACTCCGCCCTGCGGAAGGTGGCCCGCGTCCGCCTGTCCAACGGCAAGGAAGTGACGGCCTACATTCCCGGGGTCGATCACAACCTGCAAGAGCACAGCATCGTGCTGGTGCGCGGCGGGAGAGTCAAGGATCTGCCGGGCGTGCGCTATCACATCATTCGTGGAGCGCTGGACGCCGCCGGCGTCGAAGGCCGCCGCCAGGGCCGCAGTCTGTATGGCGCCAAGAAGGGCAAGTAACGAGGCACGAGTATGGCTTTCAAAAAATGGACAGCATCGATCAAACAACTCACCGGCGACCCGCGCTTCAACAGCAAGCTGGTGGCCAAGTTCATCAACTGCCTGATGTACGACGGCAATAAGGCCGTGGCCCAGAAGGTGGTGTACGAGGCCATGGACATCATCGCCCAGAAGACCCAGGAAGCCCCGCCGCTGGAAATCTTTGAGAAGGCCCTGGAGAACGTCAAGCCTCTCATCGAAGTGCGCAGCCGGCGCGTCGGCGGCGCCAACTACCAGGTTCCCATGCAGGTCAACCGCAAGCGACAGCAGTCGCTGGCCATCCGCTGGATCCTGGAGGCCATCCGCGGCGGCAAGGGTTCGCCCACCTCGCAGCGCCTGGCCACCGAGTTGATGTCCGCCTTCAAGCGCGAGGGCGCGGCCATGTCCACGCGAGAGAACATCCATCGCATGGCCGAGGCGAACAAGGCCTTCGCCCATTTTGCGTGGTAATTGCGTTTGCCGGCCGAAACTTTGTCGGTTTCGGCCGCCCGTTCAGATAGTGGAAGTGTATAATATCCAGACCGTGGGGCCGGCTTGACCGGCCCCCAAAGCGGTGCTGACCCAATGGCCTGAGCCTGATCGGGCCACCCCGGCTGCCCTCTGTGCGGCGGCCAGGGCCCACGAGTCTCCCGGCAAAGGGAGCGGGATAAGACAACCGGACCGCCCTGGCATCCAGGGCGGTGTTGCCCCTTCGGTGAACTTGCGTCGCCGTCCGCTCCGGCTCGTAGCCGGAATTACGGATTACGGTGGTGCGGACCGCGGCTGCAAGCGATCTTGCCGGAGGGCCTTTCCGGGTACAGGGACCGTGGCCGCTTGCGCAGGTGTTTTTATCTATGTCCAGCATAATCGAAAGAATCCGAAACATCGGCATTGCCGCCCACATAGACGCCGGCAAGACTACCGTCTCCGAGCGCATTCTGTATTTCACCGGCAAGAGTTACAAGATCGGCGAGGTCCACGACGGCACGGCCGTGATGGACTACCTGCCGGAGGAGCAGGAGCGCGGCATCACCATCACCTCCGCCGCCACCACCTGCCCCTGGCGGGACCACCAGATCAACCTGATCGACACCCCCGGCCACGTGGACTTCACCATCGAGGTGGAGCGGTCCCTGCGGGTGCTGGACGGAGCGGTGGCGGTATTCTGCGCCGTCGGCGGCGTAGAGGCCCAGAGCGAGACCGTCTGGCGCCAGGCGGAGCGCTACCACGTGCCCCGGCTGTGCTTCATCAACAAGATGGACCGTCTGGGGGCGGATTTTGAAACGGTGGTGGGTGAGATCCGTGATCGCCTCTCCGCCAACCCCGTCCCCATCCAGATACCCATCGGCCAGGGAGTCGATTTTGTCGGGCAGATCGACCTGATCGAGCGGAAGGCTTACTATTATCGCGAGGCCGAGGTTGCCACCGAGTTGGCGGTGGAAGAAATTCCCGCCGAGCTTCGCCCCGCCGCCGAAAAGGCCCGCCACGACATGATCGAGGCCATCGCCAGCCTGGACGAGGCGCTGATGGCCAAGTATGTTCACGAAGAGCCCATCAGCGTAGAGGAGATCAAGGCCGCCTTGCGGCGCTGTGTCATTGCCAAAGGGGTCCAGCCGGTGCTGTGCGGTTCGGCCCTGCGGCATATGGGCATTCAGCCGCTGCTGGACGCGGTGGTGGATTACCTGCCCAGCCCGCTGGACATGCCCCCCATCATGGGCCAGACCGGCGTCGAAGGTGAAGAGCCGATCAGCCGGCGGCCAGACCCTGACGAGCCCTTCAGCGGCCTGGTCTTCAAGATCATTGCCGACCAGCACGGCGACCTGTATTTCCTCCGGGTGTACAGCGGCACGCTCAAGATCGGGTCGCGCGTGCTTAACGCCACCCGCCAGAAGAAAGAGAATGTTTCCCGCGTGCTGGAGATGCACGCTCGCCAGCGAATCCAGCGCGAGCAAGCCACGGTCGGGGACATTGTGGCCCTTATCGGGCCTAAGATCAGCCTTACCGGCGACACCCTGTGCGACACCCGCCACCCCATCATCCTGGAGAAGATGGTATTCCCCAGGCCGGTGATTTCCATGTCCATCGAGCCGGCCAACGCCGCCGAGAAGGACCGGATGGCCGAGGCCCTGGCCACCTTGCGCCGCGAAGACCCCACCTTCAAGTCCAGCATGGACAACGAAACGGGCCAACTGCTCATCTCGGGCATGGGCGAACTGCACCTGGAGGTGCTGCGCAACAAGCTGGTGCGGGACATGGGCGTCAACGTCCGCGTGGGCACGCCGCGAGTAGCCTACAGGGAAACCATTACCGTTGCGGCCGAGGCGGAAGGGCGATTCATCCGTCAGACCGGCGGCCACGGCCAATACGGCGTGGTGTACCTGCGCGTCGAGCCCATGGCCGTCCCCGACTCCAGCGGCGATGCAATCGTATTCGAGAGCGAAATCAAGCAGGGCGCCATCCCCAGGGAGTACATTCCCTCGGTCGAGCAGGGGGTGATGGACGCCGCAACCAGCGGTCCGCTGGCCGGCTATCCCGTCACCGGCGTAAGGGTCACGCTGCTGGATGGCAAGTACCACCCGGTCGATTCCAGCGACCTGGCCTTCCAGCAGGCGGGGTCTTTGGGTTTCCGGGAGGCGATTTCCAAGGCCCGCCCGATATTCCTTGAGCCTATCATGCGCCTGGAAGTGGTTATGCCAGAGTCGTACATGGGCGCGGTGGCGGGCGACCTGAACAGCCGCCGGGCCGAAATCACCCATATGGAGCATCGCGGCAACTACTGCAAGGTTGAGGCGAGAGCGCCGCTGGCTTCCATGTTTGGCTATTCGACTGTGCTTCGGAGTCTTACCCAGGGTCGCGGCACCTCCAGCATGGAGCCGCTGACCTACGGATATGTGCCGCCGGAAGTGGCGGCCAAGCTGGCCTAGAGTGCCATGAATGTGCGGCTTTAGTCCAAGACCTAAAATATTTCCGGAAAAAAGCCAACGGCAATTGACAAAAACGCCTTATTCGCTATCGTAGTTAGTCTTTGCAAGTTCCCGGCTTATGGCCGCTTAAGCCGGAGTCCACCGGAGAGTCACTGGTGCAAGACAAAATTCGAATCAGAATGGAAGCCTACGATCACCGGGCCCTGGATGCCTCGGCCAAGGAGATCGTCGATCACGCTGAGCGCACCGGCGCACGGGTGTGCGGACCCATCCCGCTGCCCACGCGCATCGAACGCTACACGGTGCTAAGCAGCCCGCACGTCGACAAGAAGTCGCGCGAGCAGTTTGAAATGCGCACGCACAAGCGCGTGATCGACATCTACGAGCCAACGGTTCGGACGATCGAGGCCCTTAACCGGCTGGTGGTTCCAGCCGGCGTGTTCGTCAAGATCAAGGCTTAACGGCAGCGTGGACGTTCCTGCGTGTTGCCTTGGCCCCGACGGGCCAGGGGTCAGGCTGGGACGGCCGGGCGCCGCAGTGCCAAAGAGTGAAGCTATGTATCCCGCATTAATCGGCAAGAAGATCGGCATGACCCAGGTGTTCGACGCCTCGGGTGCGGTGCTGCCGGTGACGGTGGTGCAGGCCGGGCCGTGCGTGGTGCTCCAACTCAAGGACGCCGCCCGCGACGGTTACCAGGCCGTGCAACTGGGTTATGAGGACCTCAAGCCCCAGCGAGCCACCCGCCCGCAGATCGGCCACGCCGCCAAGGCCAAGACCTCCGCCAAGCGCGTCCTCCGCGAAATTCGGCTGGACGGGCTTACTGTGGATGCCCAGATGGGGCAGACCTGGACCGTCAGCGTTTTCAAAGATGTGCCCTACGTCGATGTCAGCGGCACCACCAAGGGCAAAGGTTTTCAGGGCGTGATGAAGCGCCATAATTTCGGCGGCCAACCCGCCAGCCACGGCACCGAGCGCAAACACCGCAGCCCCGGCGGCATCGGCAGCCACGGCTGCGACCGCGGTCGCGGCGGAAACATCAAGAAGGGCAAGCGAATGGCCGGGCATATGGGCTTCGACCACAGCACCAGCCGCAATCATCCGCTGGTGGCCGTGGACGAAGAGAATAACCTGCTGCTGATCAAGGGCCCGCTGCCCGGTCCCAACGGCGGCTACTTGTTTGTCCGCAAGAGCAAAACCGCCCGCGTAGCCAAGGGCGCCAAGTAAGCGAATAGGGTATGACGATGCTGGAAGTTCCAGTTTATAACATCGCCGGCGAAAAGATCGACACGCTGAAGATCAGCGACGATCGCTTCGGCACTACCGTCAACGTCGACCTGGTCAAGCAGGCGGTGGTCATTTATCACGCCCGCCAGCGCCAAGGCACCGCGGCCACCAAGGGCCGGGGCGATGTGGAAGGCTCCACCAAGAAGCTGTTCGCCCAGAAGCACACCGGCAACGCCCGCCGCGGTTCCATCCGCACCAACATCATGCGTGGCGGCGGCGTGGGCTTCCCCAAGCGGCCGCATAAGTACCTCAAGGACCTGCCCCGCACCATGAGGCGCAAGGCCCTGGATTCGGCGATCCTGGCGAAGATTCTGGGAGAGGACCTGCTGGTGGTGGACGGGCTCAAGCTCGAGGCCCCCAAGACCAAGACCGTCGCGACCGTTCTTTCCAAGCTCAAGATTACCCGTTCCTGCCTGCTGACCTTGCCCGAGCATGACCCCGTGCTCTGGAAGAGCGCGCGAAATATCCCCGACCTGACCGTCTGCCGGGCGGCGGAACTCAATGCCTTTACCGTGGCGACCCGGCAGAAGATGCTGGTGACGCGCCAGGCCATGGACCAGATTATTAGCGGGCCCAGCCAGCCATGAAAAACGACATCTACAACGTGATCATTCGTCCGCTGGTGACCGAGAAGGGCACTCACCAGAGCGAGCGGCTCAATGCCTACGCCTTCCACGTCAACCCGGACGCCAACAAGGCCCAGATCAAGCAGGCCATCGAAAAGATCTATAACGTAAAGGTTCGCGAAGTGCGCACCGCCAACCGCAAGGGCAAGAGCCGCCGGGTTGGTTACCGCTACGGCACCACCAGCCACTGGAAAAAGGCTGTGGTCGTGCTGCAGAGCGATTTCCGTATCGACTTATTCTAAGCAGAAGGCATCGAAGCCATGGGCATTAAGATTTACAAACCGACCTCCGCTGGGCGACGCAACTCAAGCGTCAACACCCACGAGGAAGTCACACGCAAGGCGCCGGAGAAGTCGCTGCTGGCGCCGATGCACAAGACCGGTGGCCGGAACAACCAGGGCTTCACCACCAGCCGCTTCCGCGGCGGCGGGAACAAGCGGATGTACCGCATCATCGACTTCCGCCGGGACAAGGACGGGCTGGAAGGCACCGTTGCCAGCGTCGAGTACGATCCCAACCGCTCCTGCCACATCGCCCTGGTGCATTACACCGACGGCGAGAAGCGATATATCCTGGCCCCGCTGGGCCTGAAGGTCGGGCAGAAGATTTACAGCGGCGAGAACGCCGAGCCTCGGCTGGGCAACTGCCTGCCGCTGAACAAGATTCCCACCGGCCTGGAAGTGCATAACGTCGAGATGACCCCCGGCCAGGGAGGCAAACTGGTTCGGACGGCCGGCGGAGTGGCCCGCCTGGCGGCCAAGGAGGGCAAATGGGCCCACCTGGTGCTGCCCTCGGGCGAGCTGCGCATGGTTGACGCCGACTGCCGGGCCACCATCGGGCAGTTGGGCAACCTCGACCATGCCAACGTGCGCGTCGGCAAGGCCGGGCGCAGCCGGCATCGCGGCCGGCGGCCGCACGTCCGCGGCACCGCCCAGAACCCCGTCAGCCACCCCCTAGGCGGCGGCGAAGGCCGCAGCCACGGCGGGCGGCATCCCTGCAGCCCCACCGGGAAACTGGCCAAGGGCGGGCGGACGCGGAATCGCCGCAAGACGTCAAACAAGCTTATTCTTCGCCGTCGCCGCAGCGTGCGGTACGGCATCGTGTCGCTGCCATCATAACGGGTTTTGAGCAATGTCCAGAAGCTTGAAAAAAGGTCCCTACGTGGTGGAACGGCTCTTTGGGCGGGTCCAGAAGCAGAAGCAGAACGGCTCGCGCGACCCGCTGAAGACCTGGGCCCGCTCCTGCACCGTCGTGCCGGAATTCGTGGGCCACACCTTCATGGTGCACAACGGCAAGACCTTCCACCGCGTATTCGTCACCGAAGACATGGTCGGGCACAAACTGGGTGAGTTCAGCCCCACCCGCATCTTCCGCGGTCACACCATGGTCAAGAAGGAAGAGGCGTAGTTCAGAGGCGTATATGGCTTGGAAAGCACAACATTGTTTCGCCCGCGTCAGCCAGCGCAAGGTGCAGCTGATCGTGAACCTCATCCGCGGGCGCAACGTCAACGACGCCCTGGGGCTGCTGAAGTTCACCCCCAACCGGGCGGCCGTCATGGTCCAGAAGGTCCTCTCCAGCGCCGTGGCCAACGCCGACGAGGCCGAGGCCGACGTGGACGCGCTGGTGATCAGCCAGGCGTACGTGGACGGGGCCCCGACCATGAAGCGTTTTGAACCCAAGGATCGCGGTCGGTCGCATCCCATCCTCAAGCGAACCAGCCACATCACCGTGGTTGTGGACGAAGCGAGGTAGCAGCGAATGGGTCAGAAGGTATCGCCAATCGGTTTCCGCACGGGAATCACGCTAGGCTGGAAAAGCCGGTGGTTCGCCCCCAAGAGCAACTACGGCGAGTTCCTGGTGGAAGACCAGAGGATACGGCGGTTCATCGACCAGAGGCTCAACCGCCAACCGCCCTATGCCGCTATCAGCGCCATCGAGGTGGAGCGCACGCGGGAAGAGGTCAAGGTGATACTGAAGACCGCCCGCCCGGGCCTGGTGATCGGCCCGCGAGGCGCCGAGGTGGAAAAGCTCAAGGAAGCCCTGGAAGAGCTGACCAACCGGCGCGTAAACATCAATATTGTCGAGATTACCCGCCCCGACCTGGACGCTCAGTTGGCGGCAGAAGCCATCGCCGAGCAGATGAAGCGGCGGGCCAGTTTCCGCCGCACCATCAAGCAGCGGTGCGAGACGATCATGCAGGCCGGCGCCAAGGGCGTGAAGGTAGTGATTTCCGGGCGGCTGGGGGGGGCGGAGATGAGCCGCACGGTCAAGCAGATCATCGGTTCGATCCCGCTGCAGACGTTAGACGCAGACGTCGACTACGGCTTTGCCCCCAGCTTTACCACCTATGGCGCCCTGGGCATTAAGGTGTGGATTTACCGGGGCAAGTTCGGCGAGCCGCTGGATCCGCCTCAGGCGCCCAGCGGAGGCTGGTCGCGCCGCCGCGATGACGGTGGTTTTGGCGGCGGCGGTGGTGGCGGCGGCGGACGCGGCGGTCGTGGCAGCGGCGGCGGCGGGCGTGGTGGGCGGCCTGGGCGCGGTGGACGCGGCCCTGGAGGCCCCGGACCCGCGCCTGGCCACGGACCCGCGCCTGGCCCCGGACCCGCACCCGCTCCTGGCGCCGGCGGAGCTACCGGCCCGAGCGGAAAGTAATCCCAGTACGGAAGGATAGAGTCCCATGGCGATGATGCCAAAAAGAGTTAAGCATCGCAAGGCCCAGCGCGGGCGCGTGCGCGGGAACGCCACCCGCGGCAACAGCGTGGCCTATGGCGATTTCGGTCTGCAATCATTGGAGCCGGCTTGGATCAGCGGCCAGCAGTTGGAGGCCGGGCGCATGGCCGCGACCCATTACCTCCACCGCGAGGGCCGGGTCTACATCCGCGTCTTCCCGGACAAGCCGGTGTCCGCCAAGCCCCTGGAGACCCGCATGGGCAAGGGCAAGGGCGAGCCGGTCAAGTGGGTGGCGGTGGTCAAGCCGGGCACCGTCCTGTTTGAAGTGGCCGGCACGGACGAGGAAACGGCCAAGGGCGCCCTGCGCCGCGTAGCCACCAAGATGCCCGTGCGCTGCCGCATGGTCAGCCGTCTGCGGACCTACGCCTAGAGGTGCATGCGATGAAACCCCAGGAAGTAAAGCAGTTGTCCAACGAGGAAATAGATGCCGAAATCGACCGCCTCAAACGGCACCTTTTCGATTTGCGCACCCAGGCGGTTACCGAGAAGCTGGAAGATCCTTCCATGCTGACCAAGACCCGGCGCGACATCGCCCGGCTGAAGACCGAGCAGCGGGCACGACAGCCGGCCCCGACCGCCGGCGTCGGACAGGCAGGTAAGTAATGACTAACTCAAAGGTTCCGGCCGCACGGGCCAAGATGACAGTGCGGGAAGGCGTAGTGGAAAAGTGCAGCGGCGCCAAAAGCATTCGCGTAGTGCTCCAGACGCTGGTGCGGGAGCCGCGGTACGGCAAGTACCAGCGGCGCAAGACCCGGCTGCTGGTGCACGATCAGGCCGAGCAGGCCCAGGTCGGCGACACGGTTGAAATCGCCGAGTGCCGCCCGCTTTCCCGGCGGAAGTCCTGGCGTTTGACCAGGGTGCTCAAGAAGGGCACCGGCGTGCAGGTGCTGGCCACTGGCAACGAGGTGAGCCCGTGATTCAGCAGGAAATGCGACTGGATATCGCCGACAACACCGGCGCCAAGCGGGGCGAGTGCATCAAGGTGTTGGGCGGCTCGACGGCCCGAGGCAAGTTCACCCGGCGGGTGGCCAGCGTCGGCGACGTCATTATCTGTGCCATCAAGAAGGTCGCCCCCGGCGGCGAGGTCAAGCAGGGCGACGTGGTGCGGTGCGTGGTGGTGCGGACGGCCTTCCCGGTGCGCCGGCGAGACGGCAGCTACGTCCGTTTCGACCGTTCCGCGGCCGTCATCATCGACGAGGAAGGCAATCCCAAGGGCACACGCATCTTCGGAGCGGTGGCCCGCGAACTGCGAGAGAAGAACTTCATGAAGATCATCTCTCTGGCCGCGGAGGTGGTATAGCAATGGCCTGTCACGTACGAAAAGGCGACACAGTGGCGGTTCTCGCCGGCGACGACAAGGGTAAGACCGGCGAGGTGCTCAAGGTCGATTACAGCAAGGGCAAAGTCCTGGTGCAGGGCATTAACCGCGTGTACAAGCACATGCGCCCCAGCCGGCGGCATCCGCAGGGCGGGCGCATCCAGAAGGAGATGCCCGTCGCCATCTCCAACGTGCTGCCGGTGGACCCCAAGACGGGAAAACCCACCCGGGTCCGCTTCGTGGTCAAGCCCGACGGCACCAAGCAGCGCGTGGCCGTCAAGAGCGGCGAGGTGCTGGGAGTTCTGGGCAGGAAAACTCAGTAGGAAAGCGTCAGCATGGTCCCGCGCCTAAAAGAACACTATAAGAATAACGTAGTGCCGGCACTGGCCAAGGAATTTGGCAAGTCCAACCGCATGGCGGTGCCGCGCCTGAGCAAGATTGTCATCTCCATGGGCCTGGGCAAGTCCATCGCCCAGGAGGCGCTGCTGGACAGCGCCGTGGCCGAACTGGCGGTTATCGCCGGGCAGAGGCCGATTGTCACCCGCTCGCGCAAGGCCATCAGCAACTTCAAGCTCCGCCAGGGCATGAAGATCGGGGCCAAGGTGACTCTGCGCGGCGCCCGGATGTGGGAATTCCTCGACCGGCTGATTTCCCTGGCCATTCCCCGGGTCAAGGACTTCCGCGGACTGGCCCCCAGCGGCTTCGATGGCCGGGGCAGCTACAACATGGGGCTGTCGGAGCAGACGGTCTTCCCGGAGATTTCACCGGACAAAGTCACTAGTATCCAGGGCATGAACATAAGCATGGTAACCACGGCCAGGACCGACGAAGAGGCCCGCCGGCTGCTGGTGCTGCTGGGCATGCCGTTCCGCAGTTAGAACGAGGAGTCGATGGCAACCAAGGCGCAAGTGCAAAAGAGCAAACGGACGCCTAAATTCAGCACCCGCCTGAAGCGGCGGTGCGAACTGTGCGGGCGGCCGCGCAGCGTCTACCGCAAGTTCCGCATCTGCCGGATCTGTCTGCGTAACCTGGCCCACGAGGGCAAGGTGCCGGGCCTGCGGAAAGCAAGCTGGTGAGGCAAGAGAGAATATGAGCCTGAGCGATCCCATTGCTGATATGCTCACGCGGATTCGCAACGCCGCTCGCGTGAAACGTAAGACGGTCAACATCGCAGCCAGCGGCGTGTGCGAGGGCATTGCCCGCGTGTTGAAGGATGAAGGTTACATCGACGATTACAGCCGCGTCGACGATGGCCGGCAGGGCCTGCTGCGCATTCACCTGCGGTACGGCCCGGCGGGCGAGCAGCTCTTCACCGAGCTGGATCGCGTCAGCCGCCCGGGACGGCGGGTGTATATGGGCGTCACCCGGTTGCCCAAGCCCCTGGGCGGGCTTGGCATCGCCATCGTGTCCACTTCCAGCGGCGTGTTGTCTGACCGGCAATGCCGCCAGAAGAAGATCGGCGGCGAGATTCTCTGCACCGTCAGTTAGGACTCACTATGTCGCGCATAGGCAAGAAACCTGTGGCCGTTCCGGATAATGTCAAGGTCGCCATCGACGGGCGGACCGTGCGTGTCGAAGGGCCCAAGGGCAAGCTGGCCTGGACCCATCGCCCCGAAGTCAGCGTCAGCTACGACGTGCCCGCCAAGACAGTCACCGTTGCCCGCAACGACGACAATCGGCTGACGCGGGCGCTGCATGGCACCACCCGCAACCTCATCGCCAACATGATCAAGGGCTGCCTGGAAGGCTATTCCCGCAGCCTGGAAGTCTACGGCGTGGGCTATGGCGTGGCTCTCCAGGGCGCCAAGTTTTCCCTGACCGTGGGCTTTGCCCAGCCGCGGGCGTTCGAGGTTCCGCCGGGCGTGACGGTTACCGTGCAGACGCCCCAGGCCCGTGGCGAGAGCGAGCCGGCCCGCTTCACCGTTTCGGGGCCGGACAAGCAGGCCGTGGGCGAGTTTTCCGCCCGCGTCCGCCGTGCTCGCCCGCCCGAGCCGTACAAGGGCAAGGGCATCCGCTATGCCGGCGAATACGTCCGCCGCAAGGTCGGCAAGGCCTTTGCCGGTACGGCTGGAGCGTAGTGGTGTGGCACAGGCGTGGTCCTGTGTGCGGGCCCGGGCCTGTATTAACTGAGATTTGCAACAAGAGGCCATTGAGATGAAGCATCTGATAGACAAAATGCAGAGGCGCCAGCGGCGCAAGTTGCGAGTTCGCCGCCGCGTGCAGGGTACGCCGCAGCGCCCGCGGCTGACAGTCTTCCGCAGCAACAAGAATATTTACGCCCAGATCATCGACGACACCGCCGGCAAGACGCTGGTGGCGGCCTCGACTATGGAAAAGATCGACGGCGTCGCTTACGGCGGCAACAAGAAGGCGGCGGCAGTGATAGGCACGGCCCTGGCCCAGAAAGCCATCCAGGTCGGCATCAAGCAAGTCGTTTTCGACCGCAACGGCTATGCCTACCACGGTCGGATCAAGGAATTGGCTGACGCCGCCCGCAAGGTGGGACTGGAGTTTTAGGAACGGCGCCGCCGGCGGCGGCCACAGGAGCAATAGTCTTGACGCAAACGCAGAACGAATCTCGTGCGGCGGATTTCTTCGAGGAAAAAGCCTTCGAAGATCACGTGGTGAAGATCTATCGCTGCGCCAAGGTCGTCAAGGGTGGTCGGCGCTTCCGTTTCGGCGCCCTGGTTATCATCGGCGATCGTAACGGGCGGGCGGGCATAGGCTACGGCAAGGCCAACGAAGTGCCGGCGGCCGTGGAAAAGGGCGTCAAGAACGCCCGCAAGAACATGTTCAGCGTGGTGCGCAAGGGATCGAGCATTCCCCACGTCGCCCAGGCCCGCTACGGCGCCAGCAAGGTGGTGCTGGTGCCGGCCAGCGAGGGCACGGGCGTGATCGCCGGAGTGCACCTGCGGCCGCTGCTGGAGCTGGCGGGCATTCGCGACGTGCTGACCAAGGCCTTCGGTTCGACCAATCCCAAGAACCTGGTGCAGGCTGGCATGCGGGCACTGACAAGCCTGCGCAGCCAGGAGACCATTGCCGCTCTGCGCGGAGTAAAACTGTAATGAAGCTTCAAGAGATACTGACGCTGGCCGGGCACAAGAAAAAGCGCAAACGCGTGGGCCGTGGCACGGGCAGCGGGCGCGGCAAGACTTCCACTCGCGGGCAGAAGGGCGCGGGCGCCCGGGCCGGCGTAAAGGCCAATTACGGCTATGAGGGCGGCCAAAACCCGCAGTTGTTCCGCATTCCCAAGCGCGGCTTCAACAACGCCAACTTCACCCTGGTCTACCAGGTGGTCAACGTGGGCAGCCTGGAGAGCTTTAAAGACGGGCAGCGCGTGGACATCGAAACGCTCGTTAAGGGCCATCTGGCCCGCGCCGGCGGGGGACCGATCAAGATCCTCGGCGATGGCAAACTGACCAAGAAACTTACAGTCGTCGCTCACGCCTTCTCGGCGCCGGCCCAGGCCAAGATTGCCGCTGCCGGCGGCAGCGTGGAGCAAATCAAGCTTCCGTAGTTGGACAGAGAACCTATGGCGTTCAGATTGTTTAGACTGGTCTTTAGCCTGGCCCTGGCGGCCGCGGCCCTTGGGCTGACGGTCTGGTCGGGCGTGCAGTGGGGCGGGTTGGCCTCCTCCGGGCAGGCCGGGCTGCGCCCAGTGCTGCCGTACCTGTTGACCATCGTCGCCAGCCTGGCAGGCGCCGGCGCCCTAGTCTATGCCATGTACGCCGGCTCGAACATCTTCGCCTCTTTCCGCATCGTCTATCTGACGGCTGGCGGACTGGTGGCTTTCTGGCTGCTGCTGGAAGCCGGAGTGGACGTTACCGGCTTGTTTGGCGGCCCCTTACGCACCGCCAGCCTGACGGCCCCAGCCGTAAAGGTCGTGCTGTCCATCGGCGTGCTGACCATTCTGTATTTCTCCGTCATCGCCCACTCTCCGGTGCGGCGGATACTGGAGAATATCTTCGCCATCCCCGAACTGCTCAAGAAGCTGGCCTTTACGCTGGCCCTGTTGTGCCTGTACCGCGTGGGCTATCACATACCGCTGCCGGGGCTGGATCAGGACTCCCTGAGCAGCTTCATCAGCCAGCAGGAGTCTGGCCCCTTCGGCCAGGCGCTGCAGTACTTCTCCATGTTCACCGGCGGCAACCTCCAGAACTCCACGCTGTTTGGCCTGGGGATCATGCCCTACATCTCCGCCTCGATTATTCTGCAGCTTCTGGTGACGGTGGTGCCGGCCCTGGAGAAGCTCAAGAAGGAAGGCCAGGCCGGGTATCGCAAGATCCAGGAATACACCCGCTACCTGACGGTGCTGCTGTGCGTCGTCCAGGCCGTCATCTGGATGCGGGTGATGTACAGCCAGCCTCTGATCTACCGCCAGTATACCGGCTCGATGTCCATCTTCCTGATGGGCGTGATCGGCCTGACCACCGGCACCATGTTCCTGATGTGGCTGGGCGAGCAGATCGACGAGTACGGCATCGGCAACGGCATCAGCTTGATCATCATGTCGGGCATCGTGGCCCGCCTGCCCTGGGCTGTTCGCGAACTGGTGAGCCAAAGCAGCCTCAAACTCACCGGGGCCGAGGCCTCCAAGATCGGGCTGATCAAGATACTGTTCCTGGTGGGAGCGTTCATTTTCGTGGTGGCCGGCAGCATTCTCATCAGCCAGGCCCAGCGGCGCATTCCCATCCAGCAGGCCAAGCAGACGCGTGGCCGGCGGGTGTACGGCGGGCAGAGGCAGTATCTGCCCTTGCGGGTGAATCACGGCGGCGTGATGCCCATCATCTTCGCCAGTTCGCTGCTGATATTTCCCGGCGTCGTCTTCCGGCTGTTCGAGCAGTACTGGCCCAACAGCGTGATGAGGTTCCTGTCCCAGGCCTTCAACTCGGGCAACCTGGTGTATGAACTGACGTACGTGGCGATGATCTTCTTCTTCGCCTACTTCTGGACGACGGTGCAGTTCCGTCCCAAGGACATGTCCGAGCAGTTGCAGGACTACGGCAGCTTCATTCCCGGCCTGCGGCCAGGCCCGCGGACCGAGCAGTACCTCCAGCGGGTGATGGAACGGATCACCTACTGCGGCGCGGCCTTCCTGGCCATCATCGCGGTGATTCCGCAGGCGATCACGCAGAGCATGGGCATACCGTACCAAATCGCGGCCTTCCTGGGCGGCACCGGCCTGCTGATCGTGGTGAGCGTGGCCCTGGACCTGGTGCAGCGCATCGAGGCCAACCTGATCATGCGGAACTACGGCGGCTTCCTGGGCGACAGCGGCCGAATCAAGGGAGCCTATAGCTAATGCGCGTTGTGATCATAGGCCCGCCTGGCGCCGGCAAGGGCACCCAGGCCAAACGGCTGGCCGAGCGATTCGGCCTGTCGCACCTGTCCAGCGGCGACATCCTGCGGACACAGAAGTCCAGCGGATCGGAACTGGGCAAGAAGCTTAGAACGTACATAGACGCCGGGGCGCTGGTGCCTGACGAAGTTGTGGTGGCCATTATGGCCGGCGCCATCGCCGCCCAAGCCAAGGACGGGCTGTTGCTGGACGGTTTTCCGCGCACACTGGCCCAGGCGCAGGCCCTGGATCGCCAACTGGAACAGTTGTGCCTGCCGCTGGAATTGGTGCTGGTGGTGGATGTGCCCGACGAGGCCGTGGTGGAACGCATTGTCGGGCGGCGAAGCTGCCCCAAGTGCAAGCGGCCGTACCACGTTAAGTACCTCAGGCCGCGGAATGACGGCCGCTGCGACGACTGCGGCCTGGAGCTCCAGCAGCGCAGCGATGATACTGAAGAAACGGTCAAGAAACGATTGGCTGCCTACCACGCCCAGACGGCGCCGGTGATCGAGTATTACACGGGCGCCGGGCGGGCGCCGGTTGTCAAGGTTGATGGCCGGGGCAGCCCCGACGAGGTGACGGCCCGGCTATTTGAGGTGCTGGGCGCGCAGGCCCAAAGGAAGCGGCGTGGCCAGGCAACTGAAGTCACCGCGCGAGATTGACGCCATCGCCCGTGCCGGTTCGGTGGTGGCCAAGGTGCTGCATCGCCTGGGCGAGATGTGCCAGCCGGGCGTGCGGACGTTGGAATTGGACGCCCAGGCCGACCGGCTTTGCCGCGAATTAGGCGGCGAGAGCCTCTTTAGAGGCGTGCCCGGCCGCGGCGGCCCGTTCCCGGGCAACATCTGCTGCTCGATCAACGAGCAGGTGGTGCATGGGATTCCGTCGGAGCGGCGCGTGCAGGAAGGCGACATCGTCAGCGTGGATTATGGCTGTCGCCTGGACGGCTGGTGTGCCGACGCGGCGGCGACTTTTATTGTCGGTGAAATTCCGCCTCGCGTGCGGCAGATGGTGCAGGCCACCCGGGAGGCGCTGGAAATGGCCCTCGGGCGCTGCCGGCCGGGCGTGCTCTGGAGCACAGTGGCCCGGGCCATGCAGCAGCACGTGGAAGGCCAGGGTTTTTCCCTGGTGCGCGAGTTGGTCGGACACGGCATTGGCAAGGCGATGCATGAGGACCCCAAGGTCCCCAACTTCGTCAGCCGGGAGTTGCTGGTCCGCGACATCCTGCTGGAGAGCGGGCTGGTGATCGCGGTCGAGCCGATGGTGTGCCTGGGCGGCTATGACATAAAGGTGCTGTCCGACGGCTGGACGGTGGCGACGCGCGACGGAGAGCCCTCGGCGCACTTTGAGCACACGCTGGCGATTGTGCCCGGCGGCGTGCGGGTGCTGACTACGGAAGGATAAGCACAGGCCCCAGGCCTGTGGGCAAAAGGTGTCTGGTATGAAAGTCAAGAGTTCAGTGAGGCGCCGCTGTGAGAACTGCCGGATCGTGCGGCGCAAAGGCGTGGTGCGGGTGATCTGCACCAATCCAAAGCACAAGCAGCGGCAGGGCTAGGGAGTCGAATATGCCACGTATCATTGGCGTAGATATACCTAATGACAAGCCGGTCTGGGTGTCGCTGGGGTACCTCTACGGAGTGGGAAGGCCGCTGGCGCTGGCCATCTGCAAGAAGGGCGGCATTGACCCCAACGTCAAGGCCGGGCAGTTGACCGAAGACCAGCTCAGCAAGGTAACCGGCATCATCGAGGCCGACTATGTCGTCGAAGGTCAGCTTCGGCGGCAGGTTCAGCAGAACATCTCGCGGCTGAAGGAGATCGGCTGTTATCGCGGCCTGCGACATCGGCGCGGCCTGCCCTGCCGTGGTCAGCGGACCAAAACCAATGCCCGGACCCGCAAGGGCCCGCGCAAGACCGTCGCCGGCAAGAAGTCGGTCAAGGAAATGCGCTAAGCGCGGAAAAACACTATGGCCACAGTCAGAAAAAAAATTCGCCGCAACGTCGCCAAGGCGATCGTCAACATCAAGGCGACTTTCAACAACACCTTGGTCACGATCACCGACCCCAACGGCGATGTGCTGTGCGTGACTTCGGCCGGCACCGTGGGTTTCAAGGGCTCGCGCAAGAGCACGCCGTTTGCCGCCCAGCGGGCCGCCGAGGAAGCCGCCAACCGGGCCAAGAAACTGGGCGTCACCGAGGTCGAGGTGCGAGTCAAGGGTCCCGGCTCCGGCCGCGAATCGGCCGTTACGGCGCTGCAGAGCGCGGGGCTGCGGATAACTTCCATCGAGGACGTCACGCCGCTGCCTCACAACGGCTGCCGGGCGCGCAAGCGCCGCCGAGTCTAAGTAATCGGAACTTTAATTGGCGCTCCGGCCAACGGCCGGAGGCAGATGGCATGGAGAAGAGAACCAAAGTATGGGACGGTACACAGGACCCAAGTGCAGGTATTGCCGGCGCCAAGGCATAAAACTCATGCTGCGCGGCGCCCGGTGTGAAACGGCCAAGTGCCCCATGGAACGCCAGTGGGCCAACAGCCCGCCTGGCCAGCACGGCTTCCACCGTGGTCGCCCCAGCGAGTATGGCACCCGGCTGCGGGAGAAGCAGAAGGTCAAGCGGTTTTACGGCGTCTTCGAGGCGCAGTTCATGGGCTATTTCCACCGCGCCGAGCGGACCAAGGGTTCCACGGGCGTGGCCCTGCTGGGCCTGCTGGAGCGGCGGCTGGATAACGTCTGCTGCAAGCTGGGCCTTGCCCCCTCGCGGGCGGCGGCCCGGTTGACGATCGTGCAAGGGCACATTCATGTCAACGGGCGGCGGGTAAGTATTCCGTCTTGCCTGGTGCGGCCGGGCGACAAGATCACGGTCAAGCCCTCGGAGCGATCGCAGAAGCTTGTCCGGGCTCGGCTGGACGAGATCGGCGAGCCCCGTCTACAGAGCTGGCTGGCCCTGGACGTGGCCAGCATGACCGGCACGGTGCTGGCCATGCCCACCCGGGACGACGTGCAGATCCCGGTCGAAGAAAACCTCATCGTCGAGCTCTGCAGCCGGTAAGGCGGCAGGCACGGCACTGGACCCCTTATAGGGAGGTCACGGTACATGCGAATACGGTGGCGCGGATTAGAATTACCCACGAGAGTGGTCAGCGACCAAGCCCTTTCCACACCCACGTACGGGCGTTTCGTGGTCGAACCCTTCGAGCGCGGCTTCGGCACGACCGTCGGCAATTCTTTGCGGCGGATCCTGCTGTCCAGTCTGGAAGGGGCGGCGGTCACCAGCCTGAAGATCGCCGGCGCCCAGCACGAATTCACCAGCCTCAAGGGCGTGCTGGAGGACATCACCGACATTGTCCTGAACGTCAAGTCGCTGGTGGTCAAGAGCCACGCTGAAGAACCCAAGGTGTTGAAGATCCATGCCTCGGTGCCCGGGGCGGTCACGGCCGACATGATTGAGGCCGACCCCGCGGTCGAGATCATCAACCGCGACATGGTGCTGGCGACGCTGACTGACAACGTCAACTTTGACATTGAGATGGTGGTGCAGACCGGCCGCGGGTTCGTGCCGGCCGAAGAAATGATCAACCCCGACGCCGACCAGGAAGTAGGCCGCATCTACCTCGACGCCGCCTACAGCCCCGTCACCCGCGTGCGCTACAGCACCGAGGACACCCGCGTCGGCCAGCGCACCAACTACGACCGCCTGATCCTGGAAATCTGGACCAACGGCACCGTCACCCCGGAAATGGCCATGGTCGAGGCCGCCAAGATCCTGCGCAAGCATCTCAACCCGTTCGTGCAGTTTTTCGAGCTGGGCGAGGAGATCATCGACAAGGGCGTCTCCGAGGTCGAAGCCCAAGTGGACACCGAACTGCAGAACAAGCTGTCCATGAGCGTCCACGAGCTGGAACTGTCGGTCCGGGCCAACAACTGCCTGGATTCGGCCAACGTCCGCACCGTGGCCGAACTGGTCAGCCGCAGCGAGAACGACCTGCTCAAGATCCGCTCCTTCGGCAAAACCAGCCTACGCGAAGTCAAGCGCAAGCTGGCCGACCTGGGGCTGTCGCTGGGCATGCAGGTGCAGGTGCCGGCCGGGGCCGCCAGCGAGGCGCCCGACGAAGAGGAATCCAAACAGTAGACCCCGGCCCGGGGAGCCGCCCCGGGCCCTGGAAGACAAGAAGGTCGTGCCATGCGTCATCTGAATTCCGGGAAGCAGCTCAGCCGCGACACCGATCACCGCAAGGCCCTGCGCCGCAACCTGGCCCTGTCGCTGTTCGAGCATGGCTCCATCCGCACCACCGTCGTCAAGGCCAAGGAGATCAAGCCTTTTGTCGAGCGCTTGATCACCCTTGCCCGCAAGAACACCCTGACGGCTCGCCGCCGGGTCAGGTCCATCCTGACCGACCGAGGCATGGCCGACAAGAAAGCCCTCAAGGAAGGGCGCGAGGAGATGCTGGAGCAGACGGTAGTGCAGAAGCTCTTCAGCGAGATCGCCCCGCGCTACGCCGCCCGCCCGGGCGGCTACACCCGCATCATTCGCCTGCCCGAGCGCCGCATCGGCGATGCCGGAAAGCAGGTGTTGCTGCAATTGGTGGAAGAAAAGTCCGTCGCCGCCGAGGGTTCATCCGGCACGACCTCCGCCCGGCGCAAGCGCGCCGGCAAGAGGGTTGAAGACGCCCGCAAGGCCCTGGCCGAAGCCGGCCAGGCCGCCCCGGCCGCCGCCCAGGGCAGTTCGCAGGTCCAGACCTAGTGATGCCATAGGGTGGCGGCCAAGAGCCGCCGACCCAACTACGCCGGATGGTTACGACAGAAGCCTGCTTGGAAACCCGCTCGTCCGGACGTCGTGTCATGTGCGACGTGGAATTCTGGGATAGCTTTTGTCCCTTATCGCGGCGGAGACGGCCATGATCGACCCTGCCTGCATCTTCTGCAAGATAGCCGCCGGCCAGATACCGTCGGCCAAAATCCTAGCAGACGAGCACGCCTTCGCCTTCATGGACATCGGCCCGCTGGCTGAAGGCCACCTGCTGCTGATTCCCAGGCAGCATTACGTCACACTTGACCAGATGCCTTCGGAGCAGGCCGCCGGGCTGCTGCGCCACCTGCCGGCCCTGTGCCGGGCTCTCAAACAAGCCATCGGCTGCGAGGGGCTTAACGTCCTGCAGAATAACGGGCGTGTGGCCCACCAGGTCGTGCAGCACGTGCATTTTCACCTGATCCCGCGAACCAGCGGCGACGCCTTTGGCTTCAACTGGCCCGCCGACAAATATCCCGCCGGACGGATGGAGCAACTGGCTGCCGCCATCGTCGCGGCCTTGAAGGAGTAGGATATGAGAACCGTCGCGATTATCGTAGCGTGTGCCCTGGTCGCAGCCCTGGCCAGCGCCCAGATCGCCTCCCGACCCGCCAGCGGCCCGGCCACGGCCTCGGCCGCCACTCAAAAGGAAACTACCGTGACCGCCAATCCCATCGTGTTGATGAGCACCTCCGAAGGCGACATCAAGATCGAGCTGTTCGCCGACAAGGCCCCCATCTCGGTCAAGAACTTCCTGCGTTACGTTGACGAGGGGCACTACGACGGCACCATCTTTCACCGCGTCATCAAGGGCTTCATGATCCAGGGCGGCGGCTTCGACGCCGAATTCAACGAGAAGTCCGCCCATGCCGCCATCCGCAACGAGGCCGGCAACGGCCTCAAGAACGTCCGCGGCACCCTGGCCATGGCCCGCACTAACGAAGTTGACTCGGCCACCGCCCAGTTCTTCATCAACGTGGTGGACAGCGACTTCCTGGACCACCGTGACGAAACCGCCCGAGGCTTTGGCTACGCCGTCTTCGGGAAGGTCATTGAAGGCATGGACGTGGCGGACAAGATCCGCAATGCTCCCACTGGCCGAAAGGGGCCATTCCCCCAGGACGCCCCCCTGGAAACCCGCCTGATAAAGTCCGTCAAGCGCGTCCAGCAGTAGGCGAAAAAACTTGAACCACAAAGGTCACAAAGAGCGCTAAGAGACAGGGTAGTTCTACTCTTTGCTCTGCTTTGTGCTCTTGGTGGTCTTTGTGGTTCAAGCCGTTTTTGCGGATCGGATTCGTTCCGCAAATTCCTGGAGCTGGGCCAGCAGCACGGGGTCGTCGCCGCGGGGCTTTTTGAGCACCAGCCGGCAGGCCAGGCCGCCGGGCAGCATCTTCGCAAGGCTCTCCAGCGTGCGCTCGCCGCCGCTGCCGTCCATGGTGGCAAAGGCGATAACGCTCTTGCCGGCAAGGTCATGCTGGCGGATGAACGCGCGGATGGCCGGCGGGGGGGCAAAGGCCCATACCGGCATGCCCAAGACTATTACCTTTCGGCCGGAAAGATCGTGCGAGCTGGTCAGGGTGGCGGGGCGGTCAAACATGGTGTCGCGCCCTGCCAGGAGCCAGCCCTTCGCCCCGGAGCGGTGGGCGGCCTCGGTGATCTCCTCCAAGTCGGCCCCCAGCATGCGCGCCAGGTGGACGGCCACCGCTTTGGTCTTGCCCGACCGCGAGTAGTAGGCCACAAGAATCTCGTTCATCGCCTGCCTCCCGGAAAAGACTCACCGCAGAGGACGCAGAGAACACAGAGGTAATCAAGAAACAAAGACAGAGGAAAAACAAGAAGAACCTCAAAGGAAAGAAGACTAGAGCGTTTTTCATAAAAGCTGTCGTAATCGGAGGGATGATGTCGATGTTCCTTTCATGGGAATCGCATCTGCGGATACAAGACAACGGGCCTTGGCGGCGTACCAGCAAGGCGGGAAAGCACAGTCGGAGATTGCCGCCCTCTTCGGCGTTACTTTGCGCACGTTTCAACGTTGGTGGCAC
>PMYM01000250.1 GCA_003171235.1 Phycisphaerales bacterium
CGACCTGCCTTGTGGCAGATTCACGTTGGCGATGTCGCGCTGGGCCGTTTAGAACGCATACTGCAGAATCTAGCGTCAGCGTGTCCAACCCACGGCATCGCCAACTGGATCATCCCCGGAAAGCTCGTCAGCGGATGGCTCCGGGAGGACAATCCTGGGCCTCTGCCACCCCGGCTAAAGCCGGGGCCTGTTAAGAGAAGAAAAGCCTGCTTGCGCAGGCTCAAACAAGCAAGCAATGAGCTACACCGTAATGCAAATCGCCCTAGAAAATCGCCTGAGACGGGCTGGGTGGCATGCCATTTCGGAGGGCCCCGCCCCGCATCACCCGGCCTGGACCGCCAGGGCGAGCTTCCTGCCCAGTTCGCGGCAGGCCACAAGGTCCTGGTCGGTGGGCATCCACTTGGCCCGCACGCCGGGCGCAGCCAGCGGGAACTTGCAGGCCGCCAGGCGCTCCTCGATCAGCTTGACGCACTCGCCGCTCCAGCCGTAGGTGCCGAAGGCCGCCGCCTGCTTGTTCTTGAACCCCAGGCGCAGGAGGTCTTCCAGCACCGAGGCGACCGAAGGCATCAGGCCGCGGTTCTGGGTGGGCGAGCCGACGATCACCGCCCCGGTCAGCAGCAGGTCGGCGATGACGTCGTTGCGGTCGGTGACGGCCGTGTGATAGGCCTTGTAGGGCAACTGCTCATCGGCCAGGCCTTCGCCGATGACGTCGGCCATGCGGCGGGTGCCTTCCCACATGGTGTCGTACAGGATGGTGGCGCGCTTCTGTGGCCGCTGGCTGGCCCACTCCTGGTACTTGCGGACGATCTGCAGGGGGTCCTGCCGCCACATGACGCCGTGGCTGGGCAGGATCATGCTCACCGGCAGGTTCAGCTTGAGCAGCTCGTCGATCTTGGAGAGCACCTGGGCCGAAAAGGGCGCCAGGATGTTGGCGTAGTATTTGAGGGCTTCGCAGTGCAGCTCTTCCTGGTCGACCTGGTCGTTGAAGCGGAAGGCGGTGGCGTAGTGCTGGCCGAAGGCGTCGTTGGGCAGCAGGATGCCGTCGGAGAGGTGGGTGAACATGCTGTCGGGCCAGTGCAGCATGGGGGCCTCGATGAAGGTCAGTTGGCGGCGGCCCAGGGGGAGTCGCTGGCCGGTCTTGACGGTCTGGAGTTTCCAGTCGGCGTGATACAGGCCGGCGAGGCTGTCGGCCCCGCGGGTCGAGCAGATCAGTTGGGCGTTGGGGCAGAGCCTGACCAGTTCGGGCAGGGCGCCGGAGTGGTCCGGCTCGGCGTGGTTGACGATGATGTAATCGATGCGGGCAAGGTCGACCGCGGCCTTGAGCTGCTGGATGTACTGGCCGGCGAAGGGCGCCCAGACGGTGTCCACCAGGGCGGTCTTCTCATCCTTTATGAGAAAGCAGTTGTAGGTGGAGCCGCGGTGGGTGGAAAGCTCGTGGCCGTGGAAATGCCGCAGCGACCAGTCCACCACGCCAACCCAGAAAAGGTCCTTGGCCACTTCAATCGCCATGAGAAACTCCCTGTAAGGTTAAGACCGCTCCGGCATAGGGCAACACGGAATCTTAAGCGTGAGAAATTCGTAGGGCACGCTGATTTGTCGCCGAAGGCGAGAAATCTGCGTGCCGATCCCTCAACATGCCCTTCCGCAAAAAAACGCGTAAGGGCATGGCACCCGGCACTACTCGCTGGTTAGGCTTTGTTCAGTGCCTTATGAAGGTGTACCATGAAAGGAACTATGAAAGAGAAACCGGGTTGGTTGCTAACCTATTTCCTTGCGGGTCTTGCCGCCGCATTCACTGCCGGCTGCTCTGGCGATGACGAATACGGGTTTCATGAACCAGGCGACCCACTCAAGAACCTGGAGCAACAGAGCGGCATATCGCTGCCCTCATCAGTAACGGTGGTGGATCATGGCACCTATACGATCGATACTGTCAATCCCGTTCTTGAACCGTATTGGTGGGACCTACATAACAATGATTCGATAGACTTTGAAAAGCTGGCGGCAAAGGAGGAAGGCTTTTTCTACAGCCCACCTGAAAGTTTCACGCCCGCCGACCTGAAGAAACTGTCGGTGCACATGTTTCGCTATGTGCCGAAAATGACGCCTATTCTGAGCGCCAAGTCTATATTCTGGAACCATGCCCCATACGAGTTCCACGTCTTTGAGGTGCGCACAAAAGATGGATGCTATGCCAATGTCCAGCGCGTGCCGCCGGCGGATCCACCCAATTAGCGATTAAACAGGACTAGCCAAGTAATCTGCAATCGTTCGTCAAGCCTAGTAGAGCTATCCGCCCAGGGCCTTGAGCGCCTGGAGGAAGTCCTCCGGCAGCGGGGCCGAGAGGGTCATGGTCTTGAGCGTGCGCGGGTGCTGGAATTCGATGCGGCAGGCGTGCAGGGCCTGGCGGGCGATGATGGGGCCTTCGGCCAGGCCGCCCCGGCCCTCAAGCTGGCTGCGGTAGATGGGCCCGCCGCCGTAGAGCTTGTCGCCCACGATGGGGTGCCCGATGTAGCTCATGTGCACCCGCAGTTGGTGCGTCCGGCCGGTCTGGGGGTACATCTCCACCAGGCTAAAGCCGCTACGCACGTGGGCCTGCGGCAGGCGGCGCAGCACCTTGTACCGGGTTACGGCCGTCTTGACCGTGGCGGGCAAGACCTTGCCCGTCAGCCGGTGGACGGCGTACTTTTCCTTGATCGCCGGGTGGGGGCCGATGGGCATGTCGATGACGTCCTC
>PMYM01000168.1 GCA_003171235.1 Phycisphaerales bacterium
CCATATGGGTGCGCTCGCTTCCGCAGGCGAAGACGTGGCTGTCCATTGCTTTTGTGAATTGGCAGTGCCGCTGAGGCGATGGGCGGCGGCGTAATTCCGTCGCCCCATAGAAATGAAATGTGGATTCATGACAACAGAAGCCCAGCACGTAATCGAAATCGAGCACCTGACGAAACGTTACGGGGAGTTGCTGGCGGTCAACGACATATCGTTCTCTGTCAGGAAGGGCGAAGTGTTCGCGTTTCTGGGCGCCAACGGCGCCGGCAAGACCACTACCGTCGAGATCATCGAGACAACCCGCACGCCCACGTCGGGGAAGGTGCGCCTTCTCGGGATGGACGTGACCAGAAGGAAACGCGATCTCGTTCACCGCATCGGCGTCCTGCCGCAGGGGTTCAGCTCGTTCGACAGGATAACGGTCAGGGAGACCATCCAGTACTACTCGCGGATCTTCGGCTGCAGGAACGCCGACATCGATGGGCTGATACAGCTCGCGGACCTCAAGGACAAGACCCAAGAGCAGTTCAAGAACCTCTCGGGGGGCTTGAGGCAGCGCCTCGGAATCGCCGTGGCGCTGGTGAACGACCCCGAGGTCGTTTTCCTGGACGAGCCGACGACAGGGCTCGACCCCCGGGCAAGGCGCGAGGTGTGGAAAGTGCTGCTGGGCCTGAAGAACAAGGGGAAGACGATATTCCTCACCACACACTACATGGAGGAAGCGGAGTTTCTTGCGGACAGGGTCGCCATAATCTCGAAAGGCAAGATAGTGGCGCTGGACTCCCCCGGCAATCTCACGGAAAGCAACGCGAATTACATGGTCCTCACGCTGCAGTCCGTCGATGCAAGAGCCTCTGGAATCATCCGGCAGGCTGGTTTCGAGCCGGTCCATGACACCCGCTGGAACATCCAGGTCCGGTTGGAGCGCGCGGACGACGTCCAGAAGATACTGAACGCCATCCAGGCGGGCGGGGCGAGCTTCCTCGGCTTGGACGTTCGCAAGCCCAATCTGGAAGAGGTGTTCCTGAGGCTCACCGGCGAGGCCCTCCACGAAGGCCCCGCCGGGGAAAGGGGGAAGGAATGAACCTGCGCGTCGTCGGCGCCAATCTCGTCGTGAGCGTCAAGAGCTTCTACCGCGAGAAGACGGCGGTGTTCTTCAGAATTGCCTTCCCGGCGCTCCTGATACTCGTGTTCGGCACCATTTTCATGGATAAGGACAACATGAGCTTCGATCTGTGCGTGCAGGATCTCGACCAGACGAAGTCGTCCGCACAACTCGTCCAGACCATCGAGCTCAGCGGGAGATTCAAGATAAGCACGATCGCCCCCGCCATCAACGCCACCCAGTACGCCAAGGATCACAAGCTGAACCTTGTCCTGGGTATTCCCGAAGGCTTTGAAAAGTCCTTGATGCGGCGGATGGCGCTGGGCGACCCTGACGCATCCGTCACTTTCACGGTGGTATACGACCCTAGCTCCAGCGCGGCGCCCACGAAGATGCAGGCCCTGGACGCGGTGCTGGCCGGGATAAACCAGGAGATGTCCGGGCAGTCGCCCTTCATCAGGTCGGCCAAGACATCGATACTGGCAAAGAAGTACCGGTTCATCGAGTTCTTCGTCCCCGGCATCATCGCGATGACGGTGATGACGTCGAGCCTGTTCGGCGCGGTGAATGTGAATGCGGAGCTCAGGCAGAAGGGCGTCATCAGGAAGCTGTCCACCACCCCCATCACCCGCACCGACTGGATCCTCTCGAACATCCTATACCAGTTCATCCTGGCGGTCCTGTCCACGGTTGTGATACTGCTGGAGAGCTACGCCGTGTTCAACGTCAGCCTCCAGATAAACGCCTGGCTCCCAGTATTCGTCGTGCTGGACGTATTCGCCTTCGTGGGGCTGGGGATGATACTCACCCGCGTCGCCAAGGACGCGGAGAGCGCCGCCGCCGCGGCAAACGCCTTCATGTTCCCGATGATGTTCCTCTCGGGAACCTTTTTCCCGGTGGAGATGATGCCGGGGTTTCTGCAGAAGTTCGCCAGAATACTGCCTCTCTACTACGTGAACGAGGGGCTCCGGGCATCCATGGTGTCCGCGGACAACATGGCCGCCCTCAGATACGCCGCGGTCATAGGGGTTTTCGCCGCCGTGGTCTTCGTTCTTGGCATAATGACAACCACATTGAGCGAAGAAACATGATTCCCAATGCACGGGGCAAGATAACCAGGCGCCCGTTGTCATTGGCCAGGGCCGCCGGGCTATCAGGCGCTTGGGCGCCGGCGGTGGCTTCCAGGTCGCGGCAAGAGGTGCGCGATGAGTAAACGGATATTCTTTATATGTGGTTCGATGAATCAGACGACCCAGTTGCACCAGGTCTCCGAGCACCTTCGCGAGTACGAGCAATCCTTCTCGCCCTACTACTGCCACGGCTTTGACGAGATCCTTCGAAGACTCGGGCTGATGGAGTTCACGATCATAGGCAACAAGCTGGCGGGGCGCTGCCGGAGGTATCTCCAGGATCATGGGCTGCTCATCGACTACCAGGGAAGGAATCGGCCCTACGACCTGGTGGTTACCTGCTCAGACGTGTACCTTCAGAAAAACATTCGCGACAACAAGATCGTACTGGTTCAGGAGGGGATTACGGACCCGGAATCCGTCGCGTTCCATCTCGTCAAGCGTTTCCGGTTCCTTCCTCGCTGGCTGGCGGGCACATCGGCGACTGGCCTCAGCCATGCCTACCGGGCCTTCTGTGTCGCAAGCGCGGGATATCGCGATTTCTTCATCCGAAAGGGCGTGCGCCCCGAGAAGGTCGTGGTTACGGGAATACCCAATTTTGATAACTGCCGGCGATACTGCAGCAACGACTTTCCCCACCGGCACTACGTGCTGGTCTGCACCTCGCCGCTGAGGGAGATATTCCGGGGCGAGGACCGCAAGGCATTCATCCGAAGGGCGGTCGGGATCGCCGGCGGGCGGCCCATTATCTTCAAACTTCACCCGAACGAAAACGTGCAGCGCGCTACCCGGGAAATCCGCCAGCATGCGCCTGGGGCCAGGGTGTTCGCGGCCGGCAGCGCGGAAGAAATGATCGCGAACTGCGATGTCCTGATCACCCGATTCTCGTCAACCGCCTTCGTCGGCCTTGCGCTCGGCAAGGAGACCTACTCGGACTTCGACATGGACGAACTGCGCCGGCTGACGCCGGTCCAGAACGGCTCGGCGGCCCTGAACATCGCGAATGTCTGCCGCCGGTTTCTCGAAGAGGACTGACGGCGCTGCCGGTTTACAAGGCGATCCGGGGGCATGGGGCAGCCAGCACCTATGTGCTTACCTTCGGTATCGAGCTTTCCATCGCACGGTGCACCTTAAGCCAATAGGCGGCTGTTTTGGCCTTGCCGGCGCCCGCGGGCCCGCCGTTGTGGGTTCGGGCTAGCGTCTGCCAATCGCGGGCGGCCAGGGCGGCGGGGCAATACCTGCGCCAGTAGGCGACCATGACCCGCCGGCAGGCGGCGTCCTCCAAAACGAGCCGGCGGTAAAGGTTTGGATCTCCCCCTCCGTCGGACCAGTAGACGAGCTGGATCTGGTATATCCCGAGGCTGCGACCGCCGTCTCCGACTGCGTCGGCGTGCCCGCGGCTTTCGACCTGGGCGATGGCCAGGAAGAGACCTTCGAGTGGCAAGCTTCGAGTTGCCAAGTGGGAGACAGGCTGTTCCTGGCTGCCCGTGGTGGTGCACGGCAGGGCCCCCAGAAGCCCCCACCCAACTCCGATGGCCAGCACCCACGACCCGACCCGGCCGGGCAATACGCCAGGGGGCGCGCGCCGGCGGCCATATTCCCTGCAAACAGTGATCAGGATCGGCCTGTCATTCTCGCCGTCCATGGCTTTGCGTCTCGCATCCATACGATTTTCCTTTCAGGCCCGCAATCCGTTGCGCGGCCCTTACGCCGTTTCCATCGCCAGTGCCCTGCCCAGTTCCCGCGTCAGGCACACATCCAACCTTGCCAGGTAGCCCTGAACCGCCAGGTCTATTCTCGAGTGATCGCCCTCTTTGGTCTGGTCACAGACCGAGCACCCGGGTAAAGCTGGGCAACAGGCCCGGTAGGTTCCGTCAGGTTGTTGTTTGATCCTGATTGCCAGCTTCATTGGATTCCTACTTTCAATGCCAACTTCCTGGATGCCTTCAGCGATCGGCCTCCGCGGCCGTCCCAGACCGCCGAAGACAAAAAAGCCGACGTGGCTGGGCATTCAAGGATGCCCAACCACGTCGGCTTACTCGTCAACAGGCTTCCCGGCTCAGCCGGGCTGCCCTTCATCTAGTCATCCGACGCGGAGTCAACTCGCACTTCCGGCAAACTCCCCTGCTTGTCCAGTAATAGGCGCGCGGAGCGGACCGAACGGGGGAATTCTGGAATTATGTTCCGCATTCCGCGGCGGCCAGAACTCCCGGATTAAATCGGCCGGGGATGGCCGTCGTGCGGCCCTCGAACGCGCCGTTGGTCTTGCCCGGACTCGTGGCCGCGGGGCCGCGTATTCGGTAGCGACGGCTATTTCACTTCCTTGATTACGGCCGCGAACTCGGTGTTGCCCGTCTTGTCCGGCGTGATCGTCTTCGTGTCGGTCGTGTAGCTCTTGCCGCGTTTGACGATGGTGACCTCGATCTTGCAGGTCTCGCCCGGCTTGAGCTTGAAGGCGGAGGGCGTGGTGTCCTTCTGCGGTTCGCCGTTGAGCGTCACGTGGGCCCCCGGGTACTCGGTGTCGTTGAGCAGGGCCTTGACCGTCAGCGTCGGGCCCAGAGTCTGCGCCAACGTGCGGGCCTCCTGGCCGTCGGGCACGATCGACAGCGCCAAGTCGATCTGCTGCCAGGCGGACTTATAGTCCTTTTTATCGATGGCGTTGTTGGCGGCCTCCAGGGCCGTCTCGTACTTCTTCTTATTGGCCTTATCGGCCGGCGTCTCGACCGGCAGCTTAGGCGCCGGGGTGACGACCGGCTTGCTCGTCGGCGCGACCTCCGGAAGGGTCGCCGGCACGCGTGGGGTGGGACTGGTCGTGGGTGTGGGTCGGGGCTTGGGGAGCGGCGCAACCTCGGGCCTCGGGGTTGGAGTGGTCTCCGAGACGGTCGGCCCCTTGACCTCGCTGATGTTGGCGGAGAACTCCTTGTACTCGTTCTCGTCGGCCTTGAATGCCATCTCGTCGGCCGAGTAGGTCTTGCCGCCCTTGGCGGGAATCGTGACCGAAACCTTATACGCCTGGCCTTTCTTGAGGCGGAAGCTCGCGGGCGTGGCCTGTCCTTGCACCTGGCCATTGATGCTGACTTGCGCCCCGGCGTATTCCTTCCCCTCAAGCAATGCCTTGACGCCCAGCGTCGGGCCCAGCCTGGCGGCCAGATCCTTGGCCTCCTGCCCGGCGGGATCGGTCGTCATGGCCTCGTTGATCCGCAGCCAGGCCTTGCGGTAGTCCAGCTCGGCGACGGCGTCATTGGCCGACTGCATCGCCTCGCCGTACTTCTTCTCGCGGGCGATTTGCTCGGGCGTCTTGGTCGGCAGCTTCACTTCTTTCACCTGCACGACCAGCTCCTGTAAACCGTCCTGCGACGGCCGGACCGTTCGCTTCTCCGGCAGGTAGCTCTTGCCGCCCTGCGACGGGACCGTCACCTCGATCTCCTGCTCGTCGCCTTTTCGCAGCCGCAGGCCCACCGGCGTTGCGCCCTTGACCGGCTTACCGTCCAGCATGACCTTGGCCCCGGAATACTCCTTGCCGCCGACCTCCGCGCGCACGACGACCGTGGGCCCAAGCTGCAGGGCGAGGGCCTTGGCCTCCGGGGCGTCAGGGAACAACCCGGTCGCGGCGGCAATCCATTGCCATGCGGTCTTGTAATCGCCCTTGCCGATGGCCACATTGGCGGCATCGAGCATCTGGCGGTACTGCGCCTGCTGTTGGAGTTTCTTACTGGCTGCCGCGACACCGTCTTGAGCCTGGCCGGTCTTGCGCAACGCCAAGGCGCCCTGATATGCCTCCAGGGCGTCACCCCATCGGCCTTCGCGCATGGCGCGGGTTGCGCGGTCCGTCGCATCGGCATAGGCGCGATCCTCGTCGACTTTCAGTTTCGACTGGGCCTGGCGGAGCAGGTTGCGGGCCTCGTCGCTGTCCTCGAAGCGCAAGGCCTCGCGGAAGGAGGCGACGGCCTGGCGGTAGTCATAGCGGCGGTACGCGGCCAAGCCATCCTGGCGGTGGCGTGAGAACTGCAGGTGGGCCTCCAATGCGGCCGCCTGCCGTTGGGCCTCCTGGTCGGCCTCCTTCTGGGCGAGCGCCTGGCGGATCATCTCCCGTTCGGCCACCGCCCGCAGGTCTGTCAGTTCCATGGCCGAGGGCGTGTCCGAGAAGTCCATGATTGCCTGACGCGCGTACCGCACCGCCTGGCGGTAGAGGCCGCGAGCGATCATCGACTTGATGTCCCCCAGGATGACCACGGCGTCGCTCTCGTGCTGTTGCCGCTGCAAGATCGCCACCCGCTGCCGCTCGCGCCAGTATTGCTCGCGGGCGTGCGCGTCTCGGGCGGCGGCTTCGGCCGCGTCGCGGTCCTCGGCCTGCTTCTGGGCCTCCTGCTGGGCGAGGCGATCCCTGTCAGCCAGGTACGCCTGCTTCTCCTCGCTGGTCATCGCCAGCAGGGCCGCCAGCTCGCCGAGCCGGCCCTGGAGCGTGACGGCATCGCGGGCCTCGATCTCGGCCGTCTGCACGATCTCCCCGCTCGCGACGTCCACCAACCGCGCCGACACCGTCAGCGTGCCCAGCTTGCTCACCCTCCCCAGCACCAGGTACTTCACGCCCCTAACTTTCTTTCCGGCCAGGAGCCTTGGGTTGTCCACAATGCCGCCCAGGGTCAGACCCCTCTCGTACATGATCGCCGACAGCCGGCTTCGCTCGACGAGCTGGAACCTGGTGGGGTCGAACTTCGTCAGCAGTATCTCCGCCACCGACCGCCCGGCATCGAGCACGCCGACGTCGCCCGAGACGGCGAAGTCGCCCACCGCGATCCGCGGATTGGTGCTCTTGTCGATGGCCTGTTCCAGCAGCGACTGGACCTCCGCATCGTCCTGCTCCTTCAGGGCCAACTGGAAGTAGTAGATGGCGGAGGGATAGTTCTTGTCGTTCAGGCAGGCCATGCCGTCGTCGCGATTGCGACCGAACCGCTCCTGGCGAGAGCGGCGATCTTCGTCGCTCTGACGGCCAATCTGGGCCTGGAGCTGCGCCTGGGCCTCCTTGGCCGCGGTTAGCTGTGTCTCAGACTCGGCCAGGACATCCACGAAATCGCGGGCGTACTTGGTGTCGGCGTAGTCCTTGACGGCCGCCTTGGCCGCGTCGCGAGCGCTGCCGTACTCTTTCTGGGCCAGCAGCGTCTTGACGTCGCTCAGGGCGAAGACGGCCGACTGCTCGTGGGCGCGCGTCCTCTGGTCGGACGCCTGCTCATTGAGGTAATCCCCCAGCGAGGCGCTTGCGCCGGCAGGTTCAGCGGCGACAGGCAAAGGCGCCCCGCTGGTCGTGGGCGACGCCTGGGTAGACGTGGCCGGCGGCGAGGATGGTTTCTTCTCGCAACCCAGGCCGCTCATCACGACCGCGACCGCCAGGGCCGCGAGGATCCGCGTCACCTTCCGCGCTCGGCCGGTCCGTTTCATCCGTATCCGGGTCTTCATATAGCCGCCTTCCTCTATCTGTGGAGTCGTGGTTTCCGACCTCTTCGCACGGCCGCGATCCGGCGCCCCCCTGACGACCGCGTGGTCGAATCTCAACCGGCAACTCGGCCAACTGCATATTGGGGCATGCATCACTGGAACATGTTAGCCGTTGGATATCCGATGGAACCAGCGAAAGTGCCACGTCGCCGGTAACCTGATTCTGAAAGGACTCTGCGGTCGTCGAGGCAAGGGCGGGCTGGCCGGGGCAGGAGGTTCTAACGCACCCTTTCCCAACCTCGTCAACAGGCCCCCGAATGTGGGATTTCAGACTCGCGGGCCGGTGCCTCCCCGCACAAAAAGAACGGGCGGCTCGCTGGGAGCCGCCCGTTGCCTGTAATGTTAATTCGGCTGGTGCTCGACTACCTGCGCCGCCGGATCAGGGCAAGACCGCCCAAGGCTAGCAGGGACAGCGTGGCGGGCTCGGGGGTGGGCGTTTCCACCAACACGAATGAGGCGGTGTTGTTCGGGTTGGGCGTCAAGTCGATCCATAGCTGGCCGTCCTGTGCCCCGCTACCGGGGAACCAGTTCGCACCGTTAGGCAGCACCCCGTCCCAGATGTCCAAACTCAGCAGGTCCGTGCTGAAAGCGGCTTGAAGGAATGGGGCGATGGTCCAGTGGATCGGTCCGGTGCCGCCGGCAGCCAAGGTCTTGACGGGGTTGAAGACGGTGCCGCCGCTGGTGTCCACCAGCCCAATGTGGAAGTCCGTCCAGCCCGTTCCCGTGGAGTTGGTGATAATCTCGTCATCGATGACGATGCTCGTCGTCGCGGGAGAAGCTACCTGTTGGAACTGGATCACAATGGAGGGGAAAACACCATTTACCGGACCCTGTTGGAACTGGGCAGACTTCTCGATGAACAAGACGCCGTTAACCTCCGAGGCGTTGACGTCCACCAGCCCATCCAGGGAGGCATCCCAGGAAGCCTGCCAACCCAAACCCAGGTCCGCCACTCCTGCCGTTGCCGGGAAAGCCCATGCACAGACCAGCACCGCTACGGCAATAGCCGCTGTCTTGGTAATCCCAATAGCCTTCATTGCAACCTCCATAATAATGTAAATGTCCGCTCGCTTCTACCCGGGCGCGTGCCTCTTTTCGTGCCGAAACCGCCGTTGGCTCATTACAAACGGGCACACCCACTCACGGGCAGATTGTCTCAGTCCAACTACTCCCTATCCTCTCTGCCGGACCTTGCGGGCCAGCAAGCATACCCCACCCAGCAGCAGCAGACTCATCGCCGCCGGCTCGGGCGTGGGCGTTTCTTTCAGGGTGAACAACGTGAAGTTGGTCTGGCTAGGCACAACATCAGTCCACAACTGGCCCCCGTTGGGCGCGCCGCCGGGCAGCCAGAATTGCCCATTGGCAACTACTCCGCCCGAAAGGTCAAGCCGTGTCCGGGTGGCATTAAAAGCCGCCTGGGTGAAGGGGGCTATGTTCCATCCAATCGGCAGCGGCCCCGCGGAAGCGGCGGTCAGGGCAGGGTCGAACACCGCGTCGCCGTGATCCAGAAGATCCAGATGAAAATCTGTCCAAACCACGCCGGTGGAGTTCTTGACGGTTTCACTATCGATGACGATGTGCGCCGCCGCCGGCCAAGCCACCTGCTGGAAGACAATGGGGATGGTGGGGAATATCCCATTTACCGGCGCTTGAGTGAATTCCGCCGACTTGCGGATGACAAGTGCATCCGACCCCGCGCTGACCGTCTCGACGTTCACCAAGCCGTCCAGGGATGCATCCCAAGACGCCTGCCAGCCGCTTCCGAGGTTCACCACCCCGGCGTCGCTGACCGCCGTCATAAGCGCGAAGATTACCAGTGCCGACAGGGCAGCAATCGCTCTTGAATTTCCTCTCATTGCCACGACCTCCTTGCAGTGCCGGGGAAAACCCTTCCGGAAACCTGCGATACGATATAAGAAGCAAAATGCCTATTATCTGACGGGAAACCTGGTCGGTGCGGCCTTAAGGCACCGGCGAATGAGCGAGAACGCCCGCGCCTCGCGACTTGCAACATACTCCGCCGTTCCCAATAGCGGAGGTCGAAGCCGCAGTTAGTCTATCACGAAAGGGAGGTTTGTCCAGCAGAAAATTGTTTTTTCTCCCCTCGACCTCTTGACCCAGCCCTCTGTTTTCCTTCGGGGTCAGTTCACTTTCCTACGTCATGGCGTAAAAAAACAGGTCGCCGAGTCGTTTTGCGCAGGTCACATGGTTTTGGAGTGCGTCGCAACCGCTTCTTTTTCCGCGCATAAAAGAGGGCGACCCACTGATGAGCCGCCCTCTACCAAAGTTACTTCTCGTGCTCACGCACGTCTGCGGCGGATCAGGGCCAGCCCGCCCAGGGCCAGCAGGGACAACGTGGCGGGCTCGGGAACATGCTGACCGAAGTGAGTTTCAAAGATCTGGTAGTCCGCGAAGGTCACGGCATGGTCGCCGTTGAAGTCGCCTTGTGCCCAGGTGGTCCCAGTGCCGAAGTTGGCTTCCAGTATCTGGTAATCGGCGAAGTTGACCGCGCCGTCGCGGTTGGCGTCGCCCGGCAGCGTGGCGGGCTGGGGGATCATCAGGATCTGAGCCCCCCAGGCCGGAACCAGGACGCTGGTGGTCTGGAGCGTGTATGTGACGCTGTCGGCGGGCACGTTGCCGTTGGCGTCAATGTCGCCGCCGCCGGAAATCCCGACCAGGCACTGCGGATCGCCGGAGATGAACGTATAGGTCATGTCGCTGCCGGTCGGATTAACCAGCACGTAGCCGTTCTGGAAGTGCCGACGGTACAGCCCGTTGGCCAGCCGGTAGGCACTGATGTCGCTCGGCAGGGCGTCGGTAGCGGGGCCCAGATTGAGGTCGTATTCCGGCCACCAGTACAACTGGCTGTCGGCAAACATGTTGATGTAGCTCCGCCGGCCCTTCAACAGCAGGTAGTTGCCCAGATACCACTTGCGGTTGGCAATGTCGCCGGCGCCCGAGAGGCTGTTCTGGGCGATCCATATCTTGTCGTTGTTCAGCAGCCGCAGTTCGCGGTTGGACTGCATCGCCCAGTCGCTGGTCTTGGTGGCGAAGCCCTCGACCATGGCCCCGTGCACGTCGTCGTAGTAGCCGTTGGTGGTGTCCAGGGTCGTGGTCAGGTTGCCGATGTTGGGGATGAAGTACTCGTTGGCGGCGGTGTACTGCTGGTAGACGTAGTCGTAGAAGCCTTCCAGGTCGTCGATGTAGTTGGTGTGCGGCGGGGGGCCCATGTGCGAGTCTTGCAGGTTGACGGGGATCGCGTACGGCAGGTGCGTGCTGTCGGCAAAGACGCCGTCGGCGTGACTGGAGGCGATGTCGGCCAAGGTGGCGCCGGTCCAGAACTGCTTCCAGCCGTTGGTGGTGTTGCCGTTGATCAGCCCGGCGGCGTCCATAATCCATTCCTTGACCGCGCCGTAGGTCTGGTAGACGCGGTTGCCCTGGGTGTCGTGGACGAACCAGTCCTCGTGCGGGTTGATCTGGCCCCAATCGCTGGTCCAGGTGTTGTTATGGATGAAGGTCACGCTATCGCCGCTGTCGCGGACGCCCAGGCGGTACTGGAGCATCAGGAAGTCGGGGTTGTACGCCCGGATCGGGTCGATCAGGTTGGTCGTCAGCTTCTGCGTGCCGGCATAGTGCGCGGCCGCGAATTGCTGCTGGGCGGCGGTCATGCCGCTGGGGAGTTGATCGACGAACACGCCGATGCGGTTGCTGGTGTCGGGGAAGGTGCGCGGGGGGGCGAAATCGGCCAAGGCGGTCGGCGCCATCGAGGCCACAAGCGCCAGTACGTAGGTCGCCGGACGATACGACATGAGTTACTCCTTTTTTCCCGTTCCTATAGGTTGGAAACATGTGCCACCAGGCGGAACTACTCCAGTTGTTTCTGCACGGTCCCTTAGGTCTTCGGGAGCGTGCGGCTTGGTCAGAATACTCGAAAGACGCTCACGCCAGGCGGGGGCGGAATTCTGCGTGATTTCTCCGTCTTAGCGCTTGAGCAGCCACTGAGTCGTGTTGGTCATGAGTGCGGGCCACGGGGACCAGTTCCACCAGGGCAGGGACGCCTCGGGGGCGTCGCCCAGGGGGGTGACCATCAGGGCGGCCACGCGGCCCCGCCCGACCTGCCAGGTCGCCAACGCGGGCCATTTGCCGGCCAGGACATGGGCCTGGGCTCCGGATTTCAATTCCACCTCATGCACCCAGACGGTCACGGGGTTTTGCGGCCACGCGTCGTCGGGCACGATCTCGCCCTTGACCGGGCGCAGGGCCAGCGGCTCATCCCGGCCGTCGGGCCGCAGGTCATACGCGTGCATCTTGACGGGGAGGAGGTTCTCCAGCAGGTCGCTTTCCTGCCAATAGCCCCGGCCCAGGCCATAGGGCCCGCCGATAAGCCAGAGCGACCCGCCGACCTGCACGTACCCGCGCAGCCAATCGCGGGCCTCCAGGTCGAAGGTCTTGAGGTCGATGTTGTTAAGCACCACCAGGTCGTACGACGCCAGGTCTTGGGGGGATTTCCATCCCGCCCCCTCGAACCCGCGCTGGTTGCGGTAGACGTAGTGGGTTGCTTCCACCACGCTCACGCCGGGGATTTTTTTCATGGCCTCGGTCAACCCGAAATACTGGTGGTACAGCCCCTGGCCATACCAGATGCGCAGGCCATCGTGTTTGACCAGCGATTGACCCTCCGGCCAGCCCTTGAGATTGCGCAATTGCATCTGTTTGGCTTCCGGGGCCCGGCGCACTTCTTCGATCTTCAGGTAATCCACCAGCAGCCCGTCACAGCCGCCCAGGAACTGCACGCCGAAGTTCTCCCAGCCATAGCCCATCTCGACATCGAACTTAATGGTTTGCCAGCCCTTGGCGGGGGTCAGGTCGCGCAGGGGAATCACTTCATGCACGCGCCAGGCGTTGGGCCGGTTGCCGGGACACCAGGCGCTGATTTCGATCTTGGCGTCCTTGGGCGGCAGGAGAAGGCTCTTGAGGCGCAGGGTGATGCGGTAGGCCCCGCCCTTGATCGCTTCGCCGGGGCTGTAACGTTCAAAAGTGATCGGCCCGCCCAAGCGCACCGCCTGCCCGCCGCCGGCTTCCGCATCGGCGACGCGTGGCAAGGGCTTGTGCTCCTTGTCCCCCCCATCCGCCCAATTGGCGCTGCTGTCGTACACCAGCGGGCGCAGGCCGTTGGGCGAGTTGTCCCCCTTGACCAGCGCGGGTTCCCGGGGCGCGGGAGGCTGGGGGACCGGGGGAAGCTCCAACTTGACCGGCGGGGGCATGTCATCCTTGGGCCCTTCGCAATCCAGGGCCACGATCGACCATATCTGCAGCCGAGGAAGCGTCACTTCGACCGCCGCTCCCTGCGGGTGCAGCTCCAGGGGCTGCTGGACCAGGTCGTAGCCGACGCGGTCCACGCCGGCGATGTTGGCGACCTCCCTGCCCCCCTCCCCCGCCAGATGCCAGGCCTTGGCCGCCTTCCAGCCGGCCGGCAGCGTCCACCGGAGTTTCACGCTGGTCAGCGCATCCGGCGCGGTTCCATCGCCTTCGCCGATCTTGGGAGATTTCGGCGGATTGATCAGATGCACCAGGTACACCCGCCGGCCCGGCGCGATCTGACGAACACGCACATACCGCTGCCACCAGATTTCCTTCTGCCCGGCGTCGACGCTCAGCACCTTGGCGGGCTCCAGTATCGGCGCCAGGTTTTCGCCAAACAGTAGGTCGCAGTGCCGGCAGGCCAGGCTCATGTAACCCACCTGTTCGTCGCTCACGTCGTAGGCAATGTGGCAGTAGCCCGCCAGGTGCAAGGCGGTCAGATACTTCCCATCCACCGGCCGGGCATTGTTGACGGTGGAAATGCAGTACGCGTGGCCGCCCCAGCGGTAGGCATTGAAACCGGTGCGGAAAAGGTTCTCCGCCACCTCTTTCCACGGGGCGTGGTTGCCCACCATGTAGGCGGTCCAGCGTTCCTGCAGGTGCAAGCCGTCGTCCCGGACGAACTCGCTGTAGCGGTCGCCGGTGAAGGGCTTGGCCTCAATGCCCATGGGCGGCCCGTCGGTGCGCAGCGACTGGTCCCACTCCATGTTGTGGCCATAGATGCTGCCGGGCCTGGCCTTTTCCAATTCCCGCCGGAGCTTGCCCACGATTGCCGGGTTGGCCCACTCCGGGGCGGGCATTTGCCGGCCCAGCATGTCCACGCCCGGCGCATCGTAGTCGTAGCGGTCGTCGTAGCGGTAGCCGTCCAGATCGTAGAGTTTGGCCGCGGCCAGCAGTTGCCCGATGTGGTGGTCCACCACCATGGGGTTGCCGGTCATCAATCCCCAGATGCCCGCGGCGTTGAAGCGCGGCTGGTTCTTTTCATCGAAGCGGTCGCTATCGTCCTGACGGGCCTGGCGGGCCAGGCTGCCCACGCCATACGCCAGGTCCGCGTTGTTGGCGTCCCAGTCGCAGGCCTCGGGATAGCGCCGGAAATAATCGGCGATCCGAAAGCCGTAGTCGTAACGCAGGTCCGTGTAGCCCAGGACCTTCATGCCCAGATCGTGCCCGAGTTTGACGCGCTGCTGCATGCTCTGCGTGCTGACCCGGGCCAGCGTCTGCCCCGACCACCAGCGGTCCTGGCCCGGCGGCGGCGTGAGCATGGCGACATCGTCGGGGGCCCAGAAGATCAACTCGTACATCGGGAAGTAATGCTGGCGCATGTGCTCGACGAACGGCTTGGCCTCCTCCGCCGTGTAGGCGTCGGCGAAACCCATTGCCCCCAAATGCCCGATCCGCACGGGGTGGTCGGTGGTGTAGAAATACTCGCGCATCGTGCCGCACACGACCGACCGGTACTTGAGCGTAACGGCGATGCCGTGGCCAAACTCTGCCTGTGCCGGCAGGGGCGCCGACACCACGAAGGGGGCGCCGGCCTTGGGCGCGGGCACGGTGACATCCTGATCGTAAACCTTGGTGCTGTCGTCCAAGCCACCAAGCGCCTCGACGGTCAGATGGGCCGTCTGGGCCGTGCCGGTTCCGTTCTGCACGGTCACCGCCACCGTGCCGGCTTCACCCAGCTTGTACACCAGTTTGTCCGGCCGGACCTGCAATAAGCGAACCTCCACGCGCGCGGGCTCGAGTTTGAGATACTCGATGCGCAAGCCGGGCCAGCCGCCGATCAGGGACATGCCGTACTGGGCGTTCATCGGGCCGACCTGCACCAGGCGCGTCAGTTCCCCCCACTGGCCCGCGGCGGGGAATTCCTGGGATTCAAACGCCGTCTGATAGCGGAAATGCCCTGGCGAATCTGGGGGATTCCACAGGCTGAACGCCAGGAGGCCCCCCGGCCCGGCGGCAGGTTTCACGCGGATCCGCAGGCGATACCACCCGGGTTTGACGATCTGGCTCAGCGGCTGGTAGTTTTCCACGTTGAAGGGCTTGAGCA
>PMYM01000231.1 GCA_003171235.1 Phycisphaerales bacterium
AATTATCGGACACCCTCGGTAACTGGCTACTGGCTACTGGCTACTGGTTACTGGCTATTGCTTCTTGGGTTCCATTTTCTCCAGCCGGTGTTCCAACTCGCGCACTTTCTGCCGCAGCTCCGGCAGCGACTGGCTGGCTTGGTGGACGCGCAGCCATTGCCGCGCCTCCACCCCAGGACAGCCCCCGATCTTCTGTCCGTCGGGCACATCCTGGACGATGCCGGCAAAGCCCGAGGCCTGCACGCCTCGCCCGATAGTGACGTTGTCCCGCACGCCGACATGCCCGCCCAGCACCACGCCCTCACCCAGCACGCTGCTGCCGCCGATGCCCACCTGGGCCACCAGGATGCAGTTCTCGCCCACCTGCACGTTGTGGGCCACCTGCACCAGGTTGTCGATCTTGACGCCGCTGCCGATGCGCGTAACGTCGAACTTGGCCCGGTCCACGCAACTGCAAGCCCCGATGTCCACGTCGTCGCCGATCTCGACCACGCCCACGTGGGGGAAGGGCTTATGGCGGCCCTGGTGGAAAAAGTAGCCGAAGCCCGACGAGCCGATCACGGCGTTGGGCCCGATGCGGCAGCGCCGCCCGATGCGGCTGCGGGCCATGATCACCGTGCCGGGATAAAGTATCGTTTCCTCGCCGATGGCCGCCTCGGCCTCGACCACCACGTGGGCGGCCAGCACCGCCCGCGGGCCGATCAGGGCCTTGGCGCCGATGACGACGAATGGGCCGACGGCGGCGGATGGATCTACCTTGGCCTGGGGCGAAACGACCGCCCAGGGGTGCACGCCCGGCGCCGGCAGGTCGGCCGGTTTTTCCAGCATGGCCAGCACGGCCGCCAGGGCCGCCTGCACGTTGGCCACCCGCAGCAGCGGCAGGTGGGCCGGGGGATGGCCCTTGCCCACCAGGGCGGCCGAGGCCTTGGTGGCGGCCAGGGCCTTGGCGTGCCGCTGGTCGGCCACGAAGGTCAACTGCCCGGGCCTGGCCGATTCCAGCGCGCCCAGGCCGGTCAGGACGACGCTGCCGTCGCCTTCGACCTGCCCGCCCAGACGCCCTGCCAACTCCTGGAGTGTGAATCCCTGCGACATACGAGGGGCCACTATATCCTGCCGGCCCGGCGGCAACAAGGGTTGGGGCAGGGTTACATGGCCAGGTTGGTTCTCCACCCGCAGGCTAATTGTCAATTGACAATTGTCAATTTTCAATTGAACAGCAGGAGCCAAGGCGGCAATCGGAAGGTTCTGCTTATTGACTTGGCTCCGTCAATTGAAAATTGGCAATTGAAAATTGTAGATCGGTTAGGGTTTTTTGTATGCCGCGTTGGCCCGCTGCGTGACCTCCCCGGTCAGGTCGATCTGGGGGGAGGAGTACAGGCACTTGCGCTGGATCATCTTGTCCATCAGTTCCTCCATGGACAGGCTGGTCACGTCCACGCTGTCGCGGGCGAGCACCAGGTCGTAGCCCCGCTCCTGGGCCACCTGGCTGACTGCGGCCAGGATTTCGCGGAACATATCCTCGGTAAGCTGGCGTTGCTCGCGGTCCAGCACCCCCTTCTGGTATTGCAGCGAGACGGCCCCCTCGACGGCAGCCTTGTCTCTTTCCTCCAGCTTGGCCTGATACTGCTTGGAACCGGGCTTGAGATCCTGCAATTCCTTCTGCAGGTCCTCCACCTGCTTGGTTCGACGCGAGTTCTCCGCCTTCAGGGCGTCGTTCTTCTGCCTGAGGACTTGGTTGAGGTCGCGCAGGCGGTCGTAGTTTCGGAAGGCGGCGGAGATGTCGCAGACGGCCACGCGCGTGGGGCCGGAGGGGCCCGCCGCGAAGGCCGCAGCCGGCGCCGACGCCGGCCGCGAAGCCGGGAGTACGGTCTGGGCGCGCAGGGAGGCCAGCGTCAAGCCGACGCAAACCGCTGCCAGTATGGTCACGATGCCGGAACGTTTCATGGTGTGCTCCATTCAGATTGGCGGTTTTTCCTTGGCGATTCTCGATTCAACCACAGTGCAGCAGGAAAGCTCTGGGCGGGCCTCCGGCGGAATCGGCCGACCAGGTTCGACAATCGGCGATTCCTAGAACACCCAGCCCACGTTGAAGCTGACGATCTGGGTCTGGTCGCCGTCGGCCTTCATGATCGGTATGCCGAAGTCCAGGCTCATGGGTATGGGCCCGAAGAACGGCAGGTGCAGGCGGATGCCGGCGCCGATGGAGACGCGATAGTTGGAGACGCTGGCGCCGGGCTCGATCGTGCCTGAATCCAGGAACAACGCCCCGCGCAGCATCTTGCCCACCAGCGGGAAGGTGTATTCGCTGCCGGCGAAGAAGGAGAAGTTGCCGCCGATGGCGTTCTGGTCGGGCCCCTGGCGCGGGCTGATGCCGCGGAACTCAAAGCCGCGCAGGCTGCCAAATCCGCCGCCGTAGAAGCGTTCAAAGACCGGGGCGTCGCCGATGATGTCGCCCACCGAACCCCGGGCGGCCAGGATGTGCTTGCGCTCCAATTCGTCGGTGTACAGCGTCCAGTAGCGGTGGTAATCGGCCTGGGCCTTGCCGAAGAAAAAGCTACCGTAAACCTGCTCGTAGGACAGGTCCAGCCGGTCGCCCTTGGAGGGCAGCCAGCGGCTGTCGGTGCGGTCGCGGATGAGCGAGACCTTGGTGCCCAGGATCAGGTTGCCGCCCTCGACGTCGCGAATGTCCTTGGCGGCGTCGTCGTCAACGTTGCCGACATCCACCAGCTCGGCCCGCTGGGCGATCTCGCCGTACCAGCCGTTGAAGAAGCGGTGGCCCAGGCTGGCGTTGACCCCGACGCGGGTCTCGTCGTAGCCGTCGCGGGTGGCGGTAAAGCCGTAGCCCGCCAGGCCCAGCGAATACGGTTTGTCGAACAGGTAGGGCTCGAACCATTCGATGCGGGCGTTGGACTGATCCAGCCCCGGCTCCAAGAGGATGCTGAAGGTCTGGCCCGAACCGCGGAATGCCCGCCCCTGCTTTAGGTCGTCGCTGGTGGGCCAGCGGAATTCAAAGTTCCGCTCCTGGTAGATGATGGTGCCGACCAGCCCGGTGTTGCTGTTGATGCCCGCCCCGATGGTGAACCGGCCGGTCTCCGCCTCCTCCAGGCTGACCAGGGCGTTGCGGGTGTCGGGGGCGTTGCCGTAGGGGGTGATGGTCACCTTGCTGAAAAGCTGCGTCTCGCTCAGCCGGTGCTGGGACTCCTCGGCCGCCAGGGTGTTGTACGGCTGGCCGGGGTATATCTGGAGCTGCCGGCGGATGACGTTTTCCCGGGTGATGCGGTTGCCGCGAATGTCGATGGCCCCCAGGCTGTACTGCCGCCCCTCGTTGATGACAAAGACGATGTCGATCTGCGGGCCGGCCCCGGGCACCCCCTGGGTGGCCGACGCGGGGGCGTAGGGCGTGCGGGCGGAGACTTCGGCGTTGATGTAGCCGATCTCGCCGTAAGCCTTCTTGATGCGGTCAAGGTCGGCCCGCAGGGTCGTGCCGTTGAAGAACAGCCCGGCCGACGACTGGATGCACTTGCGAATTTCCTGGGGGGCGTACACCAGGTTGCCCTCGAAGCTGACCTGGCGGAGGCGGTAGCGCGGGCCCTCGTCGATGACGAAAACCAGTTCGCCCCGCCGCTTGTCGTTCGAGAACGCCAGCGGCGCCGAAGCCACCTGGGCGTCCAGAAAACCCTCGTCGCGGTAGAGGCCCGTCAGGGCGGCCACGTCATGCTCGATGGCGTCCACGTCGATGGCCCCGGTGACAAATGGCCACTGCCGTTTCTTGCTCGTGACCGCCTCTTTCAGCCGGGCGGCGGAGAGGGCCTGGTTGCCCTGGAAGCTGATCTGGCGGATGAAGCTGCGCGGGCCTTCCACCACCCGCAGCACCAGGGCGTTTTTCTGGGCCAGGGCCGCCGGGTCGGCCGACACCTGCACGAAGTAGTAGCCTTCCGAGCGGTACTTGGTCTGGATGTTGCGGATGGCGTTGTCGATCAGCAGCGAATCGATGGCGTCGCCGGGGTTGAGCGTCACCAGGTCGCGGACGTCCTTTTCCTTGAGGCTCTTGACCCCTTCCAGGCGGACGGCCTCCAGCACCGCCAGCTCGGCCACCTGGAAGGTCAGGATGATGCCGCGGTCGGTCTGGGTCTTGAGCGCCCGGACGCTGGCGAAGCGGTGGGTCTTGACGAGGGACTGCTCGTCCTGGATGGCCAGTTGCTCGCTGTAGGGTTGGCCCAGGCGGCTCTTGACCCCGGCCAGCACCGCCGGGGCGGACATGCGCACGTTGCCTTCGACGCGGATGTCGATGATGGTGTCGGGCTGGTTGGCCGGGGCGGAAGCCTGGGCGTGCGCCGCGGCGGCCAGGGGTCCGGCCAGGGCCAGCAGCGCCGCCAGCAGGGCCGTGCGATTGAGTCCCTTCACGTCGGCTCTCCTGCGAGTTCTCCGCTCCGCGGAATTCGCGGCTCTTGGCGCAGGTTCCTCGCCATGGCTTGGTGGTCGCCTATCCACGCGGTCCGCGGATGTATTTGTCGTCCATGCATGTGGAATATTCACACAGCCGGCGGGGCTTGTCAAACAGGAAGTGGCGGCGATTGCGGGCCCGGGTGTACGTGGCACGGGCGTCTAGCCCGTGGGTCGCGGGTCGATTACGGCCCTGCTCCAGGGAAAAACATGGCCGAGACGGCCGTGACACACATGGCAGCGGCGGCCATGCAAGACCACGGCAACCCTGATGCATGCCCAAGAAGCAAGCACCTGCCGCCACGCCAGGTCTAGACGTGGTCACGCGAAAAGAGGCAACCATCCCGCCCAACCAGCCGCCCGGCTTCCCGGACGGCTGACAGAGTTTTGAGTTTGCATCAATCGCTTGCCGATATGGCGGTTCCCACCGGAGAGCCCCGGCTGGGTTGTTCCTGCTGGGCCACTTATCCATCAGGAGGCGCCCAGGTGGGCGGTTTGGATTCGGCCGCTCCGCTGTCTTGGAGCGATTAGCGTCCCGGCCCCGAGGGGACCGGAGTTACCCGCTTCCTGCCCGCGTCCTGCCTGCCTGATTCACTTGTAAACCCGCTTCCCGACCACCCTTATAGGTGCCTTGTTGATAATGTAAGTATATGTATTGCAACGACTTATGTAAACTGAAAAGCACAAAATGTGACACTTCTAAGCGGTGTGACTTGGTGGGATTACGAGAATTATAAAAAAAGCGGCGAGAGGTTCTTGTCAAATTTGCGGCTGAAGTAGTTCTAGAACAGCAGAATGATTTAATCCTGAGCGGAACTTCTTGCTGTTGGCCATATCTAACTAGAGCAGTTTTCACAAATCA
>PMYM01000185.1 GCA_003171235.1 Phycisphaerales bacterium
GCAACGATGGCGTCGCGCCAAGCCTGGTCGGGCGGGGCGGGCCGGGGCGAATTGGCGGGGAGGGGCGTCATGGTTCTTCCCCCTCCGCCGATTGACCGCCGCCGCGCAGACTGCGCATGGGCTCGAGAATCTGGTTGTCCTGGCGGGCCAGCTTTGTCCCGCTGGCGGCGCAGACGGCCTCCAGCCCGCCGGCGGCCTGGCAGATGGGGACGTAGTCGCAGCCGCTGCAGTCGTTGCGATACTCGTCGTCGTAGTAGTCGCTGGCCAGGAAAGCCCCACTCTCGGCGATGCGGCAGAGTTGTTCGATGATCTGCTGATCCTGCTCCAGTTGCGCGGGCACAAACGTCACTCGCCGCCCGCGCATGGCATAGCCGGGGAAGAAGTAGGTGAAGGCGGCGATGACGGGCTTTTTGCCCTCGCCCTCCAGCACAACCTGGGCCAGGCGGCNNGTCGATGCGGTCGATCCGGCCGCGGACGCGCAGGCTCCGCCGGCCCAGCTTGAGCAGCACCGGCTCGGCCCGGTCGATGGGGCTGCCTGTGCCCTCCGACGGCAGGCCGATGGCGGCCTCGACGTACAGCGGCGTCTGCTGGAGCTCGGTGATTTCCTCTTCCTTGAGGAAGATGTGCGCCGCCTGGAGCAGTTGCCTTCGCTGCTGGCGATAGGCGGCCTCGCTGGGCGGTGGCGCCAGCCGGCGGTAGTGCTGGACCTGCCCCTCCAGGATTTGGTTCAGGCCGGCGATGTCGCTCTTGTAGAGGCAGGGGCGCCCGGAGGCGATCCGCCCGGCCATGAATTGCCGGAACACCTCGTGCAGCAGGCTGCCCGCTTTCAGGCCGTCCAGCCAGACTTCCCCGCCGGGGGCCGGTTCCTCGGGCGGCTGGATCCGCAGGGCGTAGCGGAAGAAGTACCGCAGCGGGCACTGGCCCAGGCACTCCAGGCGCGCCGCCGAAAACGGCGCCCCGTCGGCCCGCGGGGCCAGGTCCGCCCCGGCCTGGGGCACGTAGCCGTCGTAGGCGGTGAAGCTTTCTCCCGCCCGAGCCAGGCGCGCCTGCCGGCCGCCCGCCAGGTTGGCGTAGAACTCCCCCGCCAGCCCCTCCGCCAGGGGGCCGTGATGGCACCCCTGCCACAGCCACCAGTCCGCCGGGTGGAGGCACTTGTCCGCCGCGCCCGGGGCGAACGAGACCGGCGGCGGCAGCGACTTAAGCATGGCCGTCTGGTCCTGGTCGATCTTGCCGCTGACGATCCGCCATGCCCCCGCCAGCAGGGCGGCGGGGAACATCTCGTGTTCGTCTGCCAGGTCGCGGCAGGTGAAGGAGAGCGTGACCTGCCCCCTCAGCCGGGCCAGCAGCAGGGCGAACTGCTCGATCTTTCTGCCCAATTGCTCTGCCCGCAGGGGCAGGGCGCCCGACAGCCGCCGCCGCTCGTGGTCCAGCAGCACGGGGTCCTGCAACGCCAGGCCGGGGAAACTGCCGTCGTCCAGCCCCACGATGAAGGTCCGCCGCCGCCCCGAATGCCCGCCGCCGGATATGCCCGCCACGTGCACGCAGCCGGGGGCGGGGCTGCGCCCGCCGACGCGCACCTGGTCGACCTGCTGGGCCAGCCAGGCCGATGCGTCCAGGCCCGCCGGTTGGCCGGCGAGGAGCAGTTCGCACATCTGGCCGATACGCTCTTGCAGGGCCTGCCGGCAGAGATTGTCCTGCTGGTTGACGCTGCGGAAGAGCTTGCCCACTGCCGCGGCGGCGCAGCGGCAAAGTTCCAGTCCGTCATCGGGATTGCCGGGGCAATTGGCCGCCAGGGTCGTCAGCATTGTTTTGAGAACGTCGAGTTCCGCCAGGCGGCGGCGCAGGGCCAGATCATCCCGGCGGGCGGGTTCGTCGTTCTCCAGGTCGGGCGGATTTTCCGCCAGCCGCGCCTGCAGCGCCGCCATTTGATCGTCCACCGCCGGCAGGTAGCGGTCCAGGCCGAAGCCCACGCCCAGACCCGCCAGCACGGTCGAAAGCCGCAGGTGGCTGATGTCCCCGGCGCCGGCGGGCAGCTCCAGCAGGCCGTCCTGCAGAATCCGCACCAGCGTGGCCTGGGGATAGCCCGCCGCGATCCACTCCAGCCAGGCCGCCAGCGCCCTGCCCGGGCGGAAGTACCGCAGGGGCAGGCCGTCGGCGAAGGTTAGCGGAATGCCTTCGGCCAGGCCGGCCCCGTCTTTAGTGTCGCGGGCATCTTGCCCGCGCAATTCGGCGAGACGCCCGCGACACGGAGAATCGTCCTGGTCCCGGCGCAGGGCGCTGGCCAGTTCATAGATGTGCCGCAGGTATGGCTCCGCCTGGGTGTACAGTATCTCCACCTCATCCAGCCGGCCCTGCCGGAGTATGCGGCGGAAGACCTCGCGCACCTCGTTTGCCTGGCCGACGGCGCGGAAGATCTCCACGCTGCCGTCGCCTTTGGCATCGCTACTGGCACTCCGCGCCGGGGCATCGGTCGGTTGCAGAATCCACCGCAACCGTTCCAGGTCGCTTCTCGCCCCGGACCCCGTCTGGAGGCCCTCATATTTAGCCCCCGGTGCAGGCCGGGGGTATTTTGCTTCTTCTTCCCCTTTTCTGCCTTTGCTCGTAGCCCCCGACGTGAGTCGGGGGTTTCTTCCTTCTTCCGCTTCTTCTTTCTTCTTCGTGCCGGACACGGAAGAAGCAAATCCAGAAGACCCCCGACTAACGTCGGGGGCTAAATAAGGCATGTCCGCCTCAAGCAGAATCACCCTCTCCGCCGGCAACGCCGCCAGCAGGGCCTGCTCCAAGGCCGATTCCCCAAGCCCATCCGGCATCAACACCAGGACGTCCTTGCCCAATGGCCAGGGCTGCTGCCCAAGCCGCTCTGCCGCCAGGCGCAGCACCCCGGCGTAATCCGCCAACTTTCGCTCCCCCAACTGCTTTTCGTACCCGGCCAGCAGGGCCAGCATCTCCCGCCCCTTGGCGGGCACCTCGAAGCACGTGCCCTTGACCTGCCCGCCCTCCAGCCCGCCCAGGCGCAGTTCCAGCAGCGAATTGTAAAGCTGGGAGAACAGCCGCAGCGTCGGCTCCAGCCGGCCCAGGTAGGGGCTGTCTTTGCCCTTCCACAGGCCGGCGACAATGAACGCCCCCTCCAACTCACCCAGCATCCGCTTGCCCGCAGCCAGCATGGCCGGGGCCGACAGCTCCAGCGCCAGTGCAGTCAGCGTCTTGACGTGCACGTTGACGACGGGTGTGCCCAGGCGGGCCGCCGACTCCAGCCACTGCGAACCTGCCCGCCGCGAGGGCGCAAGCAGCCACTTCTCCGCCAGCAGGTGCTGGCGGCAGATGGCGGCTAATTGCTGAACCAGTTTGCTGGCCTGGTGGGTCATGTTCCTGTCCGAAGAAAGCCCACGGCGGGGTGGCATGGTCACGCTTTTTTTCGCGTGACCATGTTTAGCCCCTTAAATGGGAACTGCGACTTCGCCGAGTCATCCGCATTATGCCCCCGCCGCCCGCACACTGTAAAGCGCGCTTGGGCGAACATGCCCACGCGGGAGGTGAAGAAGCGTGACCCTGCCACCCGGCCGGGAAGACCTTCACTCACTCCGGTCGTGGAAAGCCGAACGAAGAACCAAGTCCCGCAGGGACGAAAGAATTTAGCCGGGGGTGGAGCAAGCACGGCGCAGCCGGGCGCAGCGCAGCCCCCGGAAAGCATGCCCACGACCAACAGAGCGAGCGCCTGGATCCGCGCGCGAAGTTAATCTTGCTCGCGATGGTTCGGTGAGCTTGGCGAAATATGCAGGGCGTGGGACTTTGCTGCACGCGCAATGCCTCCGGAAAATCACACCATCGGCAGGCCGGGCCAAACCCCTTGGCCGATCACGCCACTGCCTTGTTCCTTCAGCGGACCCTCACCGGGGGTTTCGCGTCCCTCGACCTCGCTCGGGACGCTATACCCCCGGCTACCATCTTTCGGCCCTTCTGGCCTTAACTGGTTGCCGCCCGGCCTGCGCCGCCCTTTGGCCGCTACACCCCCGCCCAAAAAACTTTCGGCCCGATAGGTCTCGGAAAGTCATAACCCGCTATCTTGGCAATGAAGCTTCTATCTGACCCAGCAACGTTCCGCCGGCTCGGCCCAAGCCCCTCCCTTGTGGGGCGGCGTGGTGATGCGTATCATTGGCCCGCGTGAGGTGAAGTAAAATTCGCGCGGACGAGCAGCAAGTTGCTCGCCCAAGTCCTTTATTTGTCGGCACCTCGCCGCATGCCCTTGGGCACCCGGCTTCGCCAAGGCTACGCCGGGCACGCAAGACGCGGTAAGGGCATGGCACCCGGCGTATCACTGGCCTGATTGATAAACAGGAGACGTTCATAATGCTTAAGCTTCCGCCGCTTTTCGACGCCAACGGCCAGATCGGCGCCGGCGCCCGCAGCCGCCCCGACTTTGCCGCCTGCGCCGACCTCTTGGCCCAGATGGACCGGCTGGGCATCGCCCGCTCGCTGGTCTGGCGGTCGCAGGCCCGCGACCAGCACCCGCCCACCGGCAACGCCCGCCTGCTAGAAGAGCTTACCTCGCTGAGTGAGCCCCAGCGCCGCCGGCTGGTTCCCTCGCTGGTGATCTGCCCGGCCATGATGTACGAGCAAGGTTCGGTGGAGGGCCTGATCGCCCAGATGAAGCAGGGCATCCGGGCCCTGCGGGTCTTCCCCGTAACCCTCCGCCACCGCCTGCACCACCTGGCGCCGCTGCTGGAGAAACTGGCCGAGTTCAACCCGGTCATCCTGCTGGACATCCGCGAGGTCTCCAACGACCAGGACCTGCTGGAGCTGGCCGGGGGGTTCCCCCAGACGCCCATCATCTGTATGCACGGCATGTGGCCGCACCTGTTCAACCTCAGCCTCTTGCACGTGATGAGCCAGCGGGAAAACGTGCTGATCGACCTGTCCTGGCAGCACACCGGCGGCACCACCGAGATGATCGTGCGCCGCCTGGGCGCGGGGCGCATCGTCTTTGCCACCGGGTGGAAGGCCCACAACGGGGCCAGCATCGGCCACCTGCAAAACGCCGGCATCGACGATTCCGCCCGCGCGGCCATCGCCCACGGCAACCTGGACAAGCTGCTTGGCCTGGCGCCGACGGTTGAGCAGCCTAAGGCGGAAGATCGCCTGGGGCCGGAGTTGTGGAAAAACTTCCGCGCCGGCAAACTCCCCCCCGGGCAGATCATCGACGCCCACGCCCACCTGGGCGCGGCGGGCATCTGGCCGCGTGAGGAGGCCTCGCGCGAGGCTCAGGCCAAGACCTTCGTGCAGATCATGGACCGGCTGAACATCGCCACCACCTTCATCTCCGGGCAGGACGCCCTCTTGGGCGAGCCGCTGCCGGGCAACCGCCTGCTGGAAAAAACTCTGGAGCCCTACGGCGACCGCTTCCGCGGCTACTTCGGCTTCAACGCCCTGTACGCTGACGAACTGGCGCCGCACCTGGAGGAGTTTTTCCGCCGGCCGTTCTGGGCGGGGCTGAAGCTCCTGTGCGACTACTGGCAGGTGCCGGTGACCGACCCGCGCTTCGGGCCGGCCTACGCCTTCGCCCAGGCCCACCGCCTGCCCATCCTGCTGCACACCTGGGAAGGGCCGTATGACTCGCCGGCCATGCTGGCCGCCGTCGCCCCCAAGTACCCCGGGGCGTCGTTCCTCTTGGCCCACTCGGGCGGCGGGGACGTCGGGCGGCGCGAGGCGGTCGAACTGGTCAAGGCCACCTCCAACGTGTACCTGGAATTCTGCGGCAGCTTCTGTTCGAGCATTCCCTACGAGGATACGCTCAGGCAGGTAGGCTCGGACCGCGTGGTCTTCGGCACCGACGCCCTGGGCCACGGCACCGACTGGGAACTGGCGCGCCTCTTGTCGCTGGACCTGCCGGCCGATGCTATCCTGCCCGTGCTGGGAGCGAACATGCGGCGGATCCTTTCCGCCAGGAAATGATCGTCACAAAACCAGGACTATACGCAGAGGCGCAGAGGGCGCAGAGAAGACTTATAGTTTTGTTGCTCTTTTTTGTGAATAATGCCTCCTCTGCGTCTTTCTCTGCGTCCTCTGCGCCTCTGCGTAGAATCTTTGGCCATTCAGAAGCCCCAAAAGGAGATTGCATATGGACCTCGGACTTAAAGGCAAAGTGGCGGTCATAACCGGCGGCAGCACGGGCATCGGCCTGGCTGTGGCCAAGGGCCTAGCGGCGGAAGGCGTGCACGTGGCCCTGTGCGCCCGCACAGCCGACAAGGTGGCCAAGGCGGCCAAGGACGTCGAAAAGCTGGGCGTGCGCACGCTTGGCTTCGTGGCCGACGTCACCAAGCCGGGCGACATCCTGGCCTTCGCCGCCAAGGTCAAAGCCACCTTCGGCGGGGCCGACATCCTCATCAACAACGCCGGCGAGGGCACGCACGAGACCTGCATGGGCGCGGACGATGCCCGCTGGCAATACTACATGGACATGCTGCTGATGTCGGCCGTCCGCATGTCCCGGGCCATTGTGCCCTTCATGCGCCAGCGCGGCGGGGGCGCAATCGTCAACAACGCCTCCATCTGCGCCAGCCTGGCCAGCTACAGCGAGCCCATCTACAGCACGGCCAAGGCCGCCATGGTCATGTACTCCAAGTGCCTGGGCTACGAGCTCATCGGCGACAAGATCCGCGTCAACTGCGTCAACCCCGGCCTGGTGAAGACCCCCGGCTGGCACGTCCACGCCGAGCGCGGGAGCAAAGAGCAAGGCTGCACGCCGGATGAGTTCTACGACCGCATCGCCGCCAAGCTCACGCCCATCAAGCGCTTCGCCAGCCCGGAGGAGATGGCCAACTTCTTCGTCTTCCTCTGCTCCGACAAGGCCAGCTACTGCGTCGGCGCGACCTACTACGTCGACGGCGGCTGGCTGCCGGTAACGACGTAGCAAGTGCGAGAGTGCGGAGTGCGGAGTGGTGGCACAGGTTTTCAACCTGTGCGAGTGTGAAGTGCGGAGAAGATTAGCCGCGAACTTCGCCAACAACGCCAACAGGATAAGGAAGTACGGAATGCGGTGGCGTGGCGGCCGGTGTTTGCCGCCATGCCCGCAACCCGTAGCATGGCCGTCGGGGGGGTCTTCCCGACCTACAGACTGGCGAGTTTTGCAGTGTTTGCGAGCATGTACAGCAAACCCTGTATGGCATCTCCCCATGAAATTGATTCATCCCCTTCCTGCCGAGGCAGTTGCGGCAACCTATGCCGCGGCCAAAACGGAAAACTACGGAAAAGTACGGAAAATGGCGAAAAATCCAGGAAGGAATTCGCGGCGGAATCGGAACGATTCGGAACAAAACGGAACGGATTCCTTGCAGGTTACAGGTTACTGGTTACGGGCTCCTGGCTACCGGCTACCGGCCACCGGGTTCTTCTCTTCACTTGTCAAAAAGCCGCCCCGGGCGCGACAGGACCCGGGCACCCCAAACGGATGTTATCCATATATATAACATGTTTTTCGGAAATATCAAGCGAAATCCCCCGCCCGATATAATCTTTTTTTGGAGTCCAGGAGCCGGGGAGATAAGGAGGTGAGAATAAGGGGGTGGGACGCGACCTACAGCCAAATAGGTTCGACCCCCAAAGACCGTAGTTAAAGTATGGTTCCCCCGAATTACACCAGACGCCCGGATTTACCGACAAATAGGCGATTGACATGCGAACGGCAAACCGGTACTCTTCCTTTTCGATGACGCCCGCCAAGGATGGGGGTGTCGTGCGCAAGGATGCTCGCTACAACATGTTAACGTAGCGCACGGCGCGTGCATGATCGGCGTGGATGTCTTCTCAGGGGCCGGAGGCATGTCGCTGGGGGCAACCCTGGCCGGGATTGACGTGCGCATGGCCATTGATGCTGACCCCCACGCGGCCGCAACCTACGCAGGCAATTTTCCTTCGGCCCAAGTTCTTTGCCGACTGATTGAAAATGTGAAACGCCGCGATCTCCCCAACACCACGGAGCCCACTATCCTGTTTGGAGGCCCGCCTTGTCAAGGGTTCTCCACTTCGAACCAACGTAACCGATCAGCCAGCAACCGAAATAACTGGCTTTTCAAGGAGTTTCTCCGCATCGTTCGGCTTTGGCACCCGGACTGGGTCGTTTTTGAGAACGTTAAGGGCATACTTGAGACGGAGGGCGGCTTCTTCTTCAGGGAGGCCGTTGCCGGACTAGAGCACATCGGTTACACGGTTTCACATGGCGTGCTCAACGCTGTTGATTTTGGCGTGCCTCAACGGCGATCTCGCGTATTTGCGATTGGCTCGCGACACGGCGTCCGTGTGCCTCTACCAGAGCCGCTTAAACGCCCCGGTGTCACGGTGAGGGAGGCTCTTGCTGGCCTTCCGGACTTGCCGAACGGTGCCAACTTTGATCGCTTGCCATACCAGGCAGTCGCTCCTTCACCCTATGCCAGAGCTATGCGGCAAAACCTCAATGAGTGTGCAGGGCACTACGTAACCCGCAGCGCACCGCACATCATCAAGCGATACAAGCATGTCCCGCCAGGCGGGAACTGGGAGAGTATCCCAGTTCGACTGATGGGGAACTACACTGATAGAACACGCTGCCATACCGGCATCTATCACCGCCTGCGTGATGATGCACCATCCATTGTTATCGGCAATTATCGAAAGAACATGTTGATTCACCCGATGCAGCATCGGGGGTTATCCGTCAGAGAGGCTGCCAGAATCCAATCCTTTCCGGATTGGTATCATTTCACGGGCTCAATTGGGTTCCAACAGCAGCAGGTTGGTAATGCCGTTCCGCCTCTCCTAGCCAAAGCGGTATTTGCATCCATACTTGCGCGAGCTCGTGGCAATACTCTGGGGGAACACAGATGCCAGCGATAAAGCCATTCACCGTTAAGCAACACCTTGAAGCGTGGCTTCATCAGATGGAACAGAAACACGCTCCTTGTTTCCCGGAACGTCCAGGGGCCGGATACGAGAATAACTATAAGGAACTGGCGGCATACCTGGACCAGCACGTGCATACCGAGGTCGAACGTGGCGCCCTCCTGGCCGACATCGGGAACGGCACAATTACATACGAGCACGCCGTTTACCTGAACAACCACGGCCCCAACCACGTCAAATGCGCCATCGATAGAGCTTCCGACCTGCTCAGGGAGCTGAACCTGAAGCTCTCGCCTTACGAAGGCTTCCTCCTTCTTGCTGCCATCCACTTTCACGACGTCGGCAATGTGTTAGGCCGGGAAGGACATGAAAAGCGCATCGGGCAGATTATGGCTTCGCCGGAGGTCGCCAAGCGGCTTGGCGACGCCACAGAGGGCCTTTTCATTCGCCGTATAGCGTCGGTACACGGCGGAAAGACTGAAGACGGATCTAAAGACACGATCAGTACGCTACTAGAGCGAGACGAGCTATTCGGGCAAACCATCCGCCCCCGCTTCCTCTCCGCGCTACTCCGATTTGCCGACGAGCTTGCTGATGACCGGACCAGAGCGTCGCGGTTCAGGCTAGCAGATGGGAGTTTGCCGCCGTTCAGCGAACTGTTTCATGCATATTCACATGCGCTCTATTCTGTTCGTATTGACCACGACGCAGTGCATCTATCTTACGAAATCACGCCAGCTACTGGGACGCGGACGTACAAGAAGACCACAAGGACGTCTGATGGTGCAAAGCCGGACGTCGAGGTGTTCTTGCTGGATGAGATATACGCCCGCACCCAGAAAATGCATCAAGAACGGATGTACTGCATGCGTTTCTGGCCATCCGAATGCCGCGTACTCGAGAAGATCGAGGTCACCATCACGGCCTGTCTCGTTCCTCCAGAGAGCGGGTATCCGATCAAAGAGGAACGGATTACCTTCACCTTACGGGAGGAGGGGTATCCCACCGGCCCTGCAGACGATGCCAACTGCACACTGTGCTTAGGCACGAGTCCTGAACGTCCTACTGGCGAGATGCTCAAGGGCCGACTGGAAGAAGCCTGTAGAAGCCTCACGGAGCGATCCCATGGATAGCCTAGTCAATCCCTTCACGGTGCAGACCCCCGAAGACATCCCGGCCAAAGAGGTTCTGGCGCTGTTCGTCGATGTCTTTACTGACTTCCCCAAGATCCTTGGCGACGGACACGTCTTCCTCAATGGCCCGCGAGGGTCCGGCAAGAGCATGATCCTGCGCTATCTTCAGCCAGACTGCCAGTTGCTCCACAAGCCTGCGTCACAATTGAAGGAACTGGAATTCTTCGCCGCTTACGCTCCGTTGAAGAACTGCGATCTAAAGCTCACTGAACTGCGACGCCTTGAAGGTCAGCATGCCAGCGTGATCCTCAACGAACACTTTATGGTTATGTATATCGCCGTTAAGACTTTTGCTTCGTTGGCAGAGCTTATGTGCTCCGATACAGATCCGGCGCACCTGGCTGCGGCGCAAGCCTATGGAGCTGATGTATTTTGGGGCTTGTTGGCTAAATGTGGATACGACAAGCCCGTGAAGGCGTTCTCCGAGTGCCACAGTGTTGGTGAGTGTTGTCGTGTGATTGCTGACACATGCGAATCCCTCTTCCATGAGGTCATATCCTATCTGAGGCACCTGGACTTTCGCAAGGAAGTCCTTCCATTCTACGGGCCGCTTTGCGGCTACCTGGACATGTTGTGTCCATTGTTGAAGACATTGGGGCGTTTGCCTTTTATGCCTGGCCCAGGCAAACCGATATACCTTCTCATTGATGATGCAGATAACTTGAATGTTACCCAGACGCGTATACTCAATTCATGGGTGTCTTCGCGCACGAGCCGCTTTGTAAGCATCAAAATCGCCACTCAGATGCATTATCGCACTTTCCGGACGGTCACAGGGCAGACGATTGATACTCCGCATGACTACACGGAGGTCAATATTTCCACGGTGTATACAAGCAGCAAACGTCGCTATAAGGAGCGAGTGAGAGAGATAGTGAGAAATCGTCTCAGGTATTGCGGCATAGTGGACACCGACCCCGAAGACTTCTTCCCACCTGACGCTGTGCAAGAACAGAAGGTGCAGGCAATTGCAGAGCGACACAGAAGGGCATGGTCGGAGAGCGGTCGGGGATACAGGCCCGATGATGATGCTCTTCGCTATGCGAGGCCCGACTATATGAAGGAGCTTGCGGGCACAACAAGCTCTACCTATTCGTATTCTGGCTTTGAGCAATTGGTTCATGTTTCGTCAGGGATCATCCGTTACTTTCTTGAGGCAGCCGCTGAAATGTTCAGCGAGATGCAGGCAGAGTACAGAGGAGCCCCTATTGCCAGCATTCGTCCAGAGATACAGAATCGCGTCGTCCGCAAGCAGGCCGATGAGTTTCTGTTCGATGATCTGGAGAAGCTCCGGGATGATGAATCGGCAGATTCGCCCGATGAAGCAATTGTCACACGGCTGAACAGTCTGGTGCGTGCGCTTGGTGGCGTCTTCTGGCAGATTCTCCTGTCCAACCGCTCAGAGCGGAGGGTGTTTTCAGTTGCTTTGTCTGATGACCCAAGCGGGGAGTTGCGGGAGGTATTGCGACTGGGTATGCGGTATGGATATTTTCACGAATCTAGTATAGGAAACAAAGAGGGAACCGGGCGGACTCGTTTGTATATTCTGAGTCGGAGGCTTGCACCGCATTTCAATCTAGATCCTACGAGTTTTGCGGGATACTTCTTTCTCAAGAGTTCCCAGTTAGTTGAAGCGATGAGGAATCCCGAGACTTTCATTCGCGGGATGGAGAAGCGAATATACAATCCTTCCGGCAGTGCTGAAAGTCTGGAAGAGAGGCAACTGAAGTTATTTGAATAGGCGAACGCCATGAGCATGAGAAAGATGGGATTGACCAATCTTGCGGCGGCCGTAGGTGGCCCACTTGATGCATTTATCTGCGGGGCCAGCTATGAAGACCGGTGCGGATCCATTGCGTCGCAACTGTCTGGTGTCCAGATTGAGACGGTTCTGGTTGGTGTCAATGAGAACTTGGAGAGGCATGTTGGCCGCAACGCGGAGAAGCTTCTCGGCTTGTTTGGGGGGACGACCCGACGGGTATCAATGGACAGCACGGATCCCCTGAGGATCGCGGATTCATGGATGGCAGAGCTCGATGCGTTACCGTCGAGGTCCCCGCGTCGTTGGCTGGTAGACATCACGACCTTTACCCATGAAGCGCTCCTGATCGTGCTGAAGCTACTTCGCCAGCATACGCATCATGGGGATACGTGCATGCTCGCGTATGCAAGTGCCGGGGACTATGATGCACCAAGAAGAGGTGAGGAGAAGTGGCTGAGCAAAGGCGTTGCCGAGGTACGCTCAGTTTTGGGTTATCCCGGAGCGATTCTGCCCTCCAAGAAGACACACTTGGTCGTTCTTGTTGGCTACGAGCACGAGAGAGCGACTAGATTGATTGAGTCCTTTGAGCCAAATCGCATCTCATTGGGATGTGGGAGCAAGGGAAGCGGCACAAGCCCAAAACATGAGGAGGCAAATCGACGATTCCATGAACTGGCCTCGGAGATGGCGGCCAGATTTGCGCCCGTCGAGAAATTCGAGTTTCCTAGCGATGATCCTTGGGGAACGAAGGAGGCGATTCGCTCACAACTTGGAAAGTATCCAGAATACAACGTTGTTATAGCCCCGATGAACACAAAGATGTCAACGCTTGGATGTGCCCTGTTGGCATGGGAATTGGATACGATACAAGTGTGTTATGCACAGGCCATTCGTTACAATTACGCGCACTACTCTTTGCCAGGCGATTGCTGCTACCTCTTCGAGTTTCCAGAGCTCGTGGCGGGTGAGTGAGCAGCTTATGCTGTTGTTTCTCCATGCCTACGGATTATGGACAATCTAAGCTCCAGGAAACGTTCTGTTTGCCTGAGCAAGGCAGAGCGAGCAACCGTTGGGTCGCTCGCGCAATTGGTTGCACACTCACGGCCGGCCGGGGTTATTTGGCCGGGGCGGAGGCGGGCTGGGTGGCCGGTTGGAGGATGCGGTCGGCGTAGGCGGCGGCCAGGCGGTCATCGCCGGCGATGCTCTTGAGTTGGGCGGCGTATTGGCGGGCCTTGTCGGGCTGGTCCAGCGAGGAACTGACGAAGGCGGCCAGCATAACCAGCGAGGGATCGACCTTCTGGCCGTCCGACTCGATTCGCTGCTGAATGAGCGCCAGGCGGTCGCCGGCCAACTCCTTGCCCAGTATCTTGGGCACGTCCACGCGGGTGTCCATCAGCGGGGGGAAATAGCGCAGGGCGCTTTGCAGGTCCAGGGCGGCGGCCCGGGGCTCGCCCGCGCCCACCAGTGCCAAGGCGTTGCCCAGCCGGGCCAGCGGGTTGGAGCGGTCCATCAGGGCGGCCAGTTCATATTCCTGCGCGGCCTCGTAAAACTTGCGCTGGGCCAGCCAGGCTTCAGCCTGTCGCATGTGGCGATTGAACAGGTCGGGGCCCTCGCCCGCCAGGCTGTGGAGCACCAGCACGTTCTGGCGGCGTTCGAGCTTGTCGCTGGAGCGGTCGGGGGCGCGGTCGGGGGGCAGGGGGTGTTCCTGGTCGGGCCGCTGGGCCTGGTCGGGCTGCTGGGCCGGGGTTTCGGGCCGGCGCAGCAGTGCGGCGAACGGATCGCCCCGGGCGGCGACGACGCCCGGGCGCTGCGGTTGCAGGCTGGTCAGCAGGTCGAAATAAATGTCCTGCCCGGTCTTGGGCGTCATGACTTCCGAGGTGGCCGACGGGTCGTAGGGCAGGTTGGGGCGGTTGTTTTCCTCGGCCGGGGGGCGCTGGGACGGCGGACGGCCCTTTTCGCCGGCGGGGGGATACCGCTCGATCAGCGGCCGCTGACCAGGAGGAACCTGCGGGCCGGACAAAAGATTCTGCCCGGCCGGCGTGGTCTGATCGTTGCGCGGACCCGAAAGTTCAATGTACACCCCCCGGGCGTCGGAGGGCAGCGGGGCCGTGATGGCGTTATCCATCGGCGACGGCTGGGGGACTTCCTGGCGCTGGGCTTGGGGTTGGTCGGGCAGGGCGTTGCCCTGGAGGTTCTCGCGTTCGAACTGGCGCTGAAGGGCCAGTTCCTCAGCCAGTTGCTTCTGCTGCTGGGGTGTCTGGAGTATGCCAAACAGCGGGCTGACCGACACCCGCATCGTCTCGACGCTGAACGGCCCGGCGACGGCCGAGGGCACCGCCGAAAGCAGTTCCGGCGGGGTTTGAATAGTCTGGCCCATGAGCAGCGGGTTGGTCCCCGGCGGCTGAACGGCAACCTGCACGAGGGGACGATAATCCTCCACCGCCGTGGCGTACAGCCGGCGGGTGGTGGCGGGGGAAACGTAGGCCGTCAGCGGCTGGGAAGAGCCGGGGGAGTTTGCCTGGTTGACGATGGCGTTGACGTTGAGCACCGTTCTGTTGGGCGAGAGGAATATGCCCGGGGTGTACGCCGCGCCCGTTCCGACTTGCCCCACGCCCACCGAATCGCGGATGAACGAATCCATGTTGGTTGAACCCAGCGCGCCGTGGAACTGGTCGCCCGGCAGATAGCCCACGTTCCCGTGGAAGGCAAAGCCGCGCGTCACCTGGCCGGTGACGTACAGGTTGGAGTCGATGCGGTTGGAGGCGCGCACGCTGTTGTAGCCGTTGCCCCCGACCATGGAATTCGAGTCCAGCACCCGCCCGTCCTGGGTCATCGCCACCTGTGCGCCGGCCGATGCCGAAAACGCCAACAGCGCCGCGAGCGTCAGATAAGTTTTCATGCTGCGTTCCTCTAACCCTTCCTCTGCATTGTACGCTGCTGTTTGTCCATCGGCACGCCAAAGGCAGGAGGTGAGACAAACGCGGCAATCCCGCCCGGCTGCTTTGAGGAGCCAGGCTGGGGGGTCAGTTGCGCCCCTGGCCTTGCCGCCGGTCCTGGCGGTGCATTGCCAAGGCGGCGGGGATGCCCAGGCGGAGGTAATCGAACAGGCTCCAGAGGGTCACGGCGATGACCAGGGCGCCGATGCCCAGGCGCGCCGGCTGGGCGTAACTTTCCTGGCGGCCCGCCAACACCACCAGCGCCAGCAGGGCCGACCCCTGGATGACGGCCTTGGCCTTGCCGCTGAAGCGGGCGGAGGTCGGCCAGTTCATGTAGGCCTGGAAGACGCGGCAATACGCCACCAGCAGGTCGCGCCCCACCATCACCAGGGGCACGGCCAGGGCCACCCAGCCGGCCAGGGCGGCGGCGAAGTACAGGGTCAGGCGAGACAGGGCGTCGCACAGCGGATCCAGCAGGCCTCCCACCCGGCCGGCGGCGCCGCGGGCCCGGGCCAGCGGGCCGTCCAGCAGGTCGGTCAGTTCCGCTCCGCCGGCCAGGATCAGCAGCAACGTCAGCCATCCGGCTGAAAGCGCATGCCCCGGCCCGGCCAGGGCCACCCCGGCGGCGAATCCCGCCGCCAGCACCAGGCGCAACAATGTCAGCAGATTAGCCAGCATGGAGGCATTTTCCATCCCCGCGGCGGGCGTTGGCAAGGGCTTGCCCGCGTGATATACTCAATTGCATCGGGCGCGTAGCTCAGTTGGATAGAGCGCATCCCTTACAAGGATGATGTCAGAGGTTCGAGTCCTCTCGCGCCCAGCAGTTTTTTACGGGGCGGCGGCGGCGCCGAAACACAAGCGGCAGAGGCCTGATTGGACCCCTGCCGCTTTCTCCCCGCCGGTTTTTCCGCCGGCGGGGCAGCCGCTCACTTGGCGGCACGAGAGTTATTTCCTCTTGGCTTTCTTGACCTTCTTCTTCTTGGCTTTCTTTGCCATGCTTTTATCACCTCCTTCCCGTTGCGTTTTCGCGCGACACAGAGGTTGCATGCAAAACAAAACGACGTGCTTCAACGGCATTGTCGAACGCAGGCTGACTTTTTTCTACTGCAAATCTTTTCTTTTGTGTGAGAATCTTGGATCACCCAAGTCAGTGGGATTGCCGGCGCGCCATTCCGGCAGGCGTATAAATAGCAAGAGAGCCAAAATGGACCAGCCAAGCCTGCAGCTATCGGATAACGCCCTGGCGGTGCTGCGGCATCGCTACCTGATCCGCCGGCCCGACGGCAGCGTGGCCGAGACGCCCGAGAATATGTTCATGCGCGTGGCCAGGGCGGTGGCGAAGGCCGAGTGGCGCTACGGGGCCGACCAGCAGCAGGTGGATGAATTTACCCAGCGCTTCTACCGGCTCATGGGCGAGGGCGTCTTCCTGCCCAACAGCCCCACGCTGATGAACGCCGGGCGCGAGCTGGGCCTCTTGAGCGCCTGCTTCGTGCTGCCCGTCGAGGACAGCATCGAGGGCATCTTCGAGTCGGTCAAGCACACCGCCATGATCCAGAAGGCCGGCGGGGGCACGGGCTTCGCCTTCGACCGCCTGAGGCCCACCGGCGACTACATCTCCACCAGCGGCGGCGCCACCAGCGGGCCCATGAGCTTCTGGCGGGTGTTTTCCGAGGCGACCAACGCCATCCAGCAGGGGGCCTTCCGCCGCGGGGCCAACATGGGCATGCTCAGCGTCACCCATCCCGACATCCTGAAGTTCATCACCGCCAAGAGCCGGCCGGGGGAGTTCGAGAACTTCAACATCTCCATCAAGGTCGGCGACGATTTTCTCGACGCCGTCGAGCACAATCCCCAGGCCCCGCACGTGGTGATCAACCCGCGCACCCACCGCCGATACCTGCTGCCGCGCAAGCTCGACATTGCCACCTACGGCATGGCCGACCTGGTCGAGGCCGGCGGGCAGGCGAGCGACTGCTACAGCGTGGGCGACGTGTGGAAACTCATCATCGCCAACGCCCACGCCGGCGGCGAGCCGGGCCTGTGCTTCATCGACCGCATCAACGCCGACAACCCAACGCCGCTGTTGGGCAAGATCGAGGCCACCAACCCCTGCGGCGAGCAGCCGCTCTTGCCCTACGAGGCCTGCAACCTGGGCTCGATCAACCTGGCCAGGTTCGTCGCCGACGGCAAGTTCGACGAGGCGGGCTTCCGCGAGGCGGTGGACCTGTCGGTGAGGTTCCTGGACGACGTGATCGACGTCAACAACTACGTCATCGACCCCATCCGGCGGATCTGCCTGGGTAACCGCAAGATCGGCCTGGGGGTGATGGGCTTTGCCGACGCCCTGATGAAGCTGGGCATTCCCTACACCAGCCCCGACGCCCTGGAGTTCGGAAGGCAGGTGGCCGCGGCCCTGACCGAGCAGGCCTTCGCCGCCTCCGAGGCCCTGGCCGCCCAGCGCGGCGTATTCCCCAACTACGAAGGCAGCCTCTGGCAGCGGCGCGGGCGGGCGATGCGCAACGCCGCCGTCACCACCGTCGCCCCCACCGGCACGCTCTCCATCATCGCCGGCTGCTCGGGCGGCATCGAGCCGGTCTTCGCCCTGGCCTACTGGCGGAACATCCTCTCCGGCCGGCAATTGCTGGAGGTCAACCCGGTGTTCAAGGCCGAGCTTCAGCGCCGCGGGCTGTGGAAGGACGAGCTGGCCCTGCGCCTGGCCGGCGGGGAGGAGCTTTCTCAAATCGCAGACCTGCCGCGCGAACTGGCCGAGGTGTTCGTCACCGCCCACCAGGTGCCCCCCGTCCAGCACGTGCTGATGCAGGCGGTCTTCCAGCGCTACATCGACGGGGCCATCTCCAAGACCATCAACCTGCCGCGCCAGGCCACGCCGGCCCAGGTGGAAGAGGTCTATCTGCTGGCCTATCACAGCGGGTGTAAAGGAATAACCATCTACCGCGACGGCAGCCGCACCGGCCAGCCCATGGCCACCCAGAGCGGCGCCGAGCCTTCGCCGATTACATGCCCCCAATGTCATCAGCCCCTGGACGCCCAGATAACCTGCAGCCGCTGCCCCAAGTGCGGATATACGATCTGTTCCTGAACCGGGATCATACGCAGAGGCGCAGAGAACGCAGAGAAAAACGCAGAGAGAAAGATATATAGAGAATGGAATTGCTCGTGATTAGAATCCCCCCAATCAGGCAAGACCTTTCAGGGAGAATCAACTAATGAAACGCGCGATCGCCGTCGGGCTGCTCTGTCTGTGCGTTGCGTTCGGTCAAGCCCAGGATGCTAAGCAAACGAGTACTAACAAACTGATCTTCCCGAAGGCCGGCTTTGCCATTGCGCCGCTGGATGAGCCGGGTAAGGGAACGGTTAATTCAATTGTAACGTTGTACCTCCCCATCAGTGAGGGGGATGCTCTTGACCCGGATGTCCTTGTTATGATCCATCACTTCTCAACCGGCCCGACCATGGACCAGTTTGCAGTGATAAACAGGGAGATGTTGAAGAATTCAAAATACACCCTCCTTTCCGATAGCAAGATACTCAATGACACCTGGACGGTCGAGTATTCGGGCCAGAGAGATGTTCAGGCGTTTCACTGCTACCGCAAAGTAGTCAGGAAAGGGAGAATCTTCTACGAAATCACGGCCACGGCTACCGAGGAGCAGTGGAAGAGCGTTGCAGACAAGCTCAAGGCCTGCGTGGACAGTTTTGAAACAATCAAGGGCGAGGCGGGCGCTTCTGCCAGTACCACCAATCCGGCGAGCCAGCCTGTACGCTAAGCGTTCTTCCTTATAAGCCTTCCTCTGCGTTTTCTCCGCGTTCTCTGCGCCTCTGCGTAGAGTCTTGGTTTGGGACGTGCGAGCTTTGCTTGCCTGGGAGGCGCAAACTCGTTTGGGTGTAAGAAAGCGATGCCCAGGAGCGGCAGAGGCAGTGCCGTGATCCGACGCGCGCCTGGGGTATTCCTGCCGATGGTGCGATTACCTCTGAGGTCGTCAGACACGGCGGCAAACAGCGGCCGCCACGCCATCCGCCCTGGCACCAACTTTGCCGCGGAAGGTCTCTCCAGAGAATCACGCCATCGGCAGGTCAGACCAAACCCCTTGGCCGGTCACGTCACTGCCTCTGTTCATTTGCCGGACCTGTCCGGGGGTTTCGCGGCCTGCGCTGCGCTTGGCCGCTGCACCCCCGGCTAAATTCTTCCAGCCCTTCGGGCTTCGGTCAGGCGACCGGCTCGCACTGCACGCCATTTTGCGTCCTGAGGGAGAGCACCCTGCCCTGGACATTCTACTGCGTCACAAATTGATTAGAGAACGCCCGCCGGATTCGTTAGGGTGTGAAGACTATGACTGAAACCGCCAATCAGCACGTGACAATCGAGGCCCTGAGCGAGCGTCTGCTGGCCATCCGGGACTCTCTTTGACTTGCCCTCGCGCCAGGCCGAAATGGCCGCCATTGAACAGAAGATGTCCGCCCCCGGGTTCTGGGACAACGGCGAGTCCGCCCGGGGCGTCGTCGAGAAACTAAAAACCCTCAAGTCCGTCATCGACCCGGTAAACGACCTGCTCAAGCGGCTGGGCGACCTGCGGGCGATGAATGAACTGGGTGTCGAGGCCGGCGACCAGGCCACGCTCGCCGAGGCGGCGGCCGAGGCCGCGAAATTCGCCGCCGAGTTGGAGCGGCTGGAGTTGCGCACGCTGTTGTCTGGCCCGCTGGACGCCGGTAATTGCTACTTCTCCATCCACGCCGGCGCCGGCGGCACCGAAAGCTGCGACTGGGCCGAGATGCTCCTGCGGATGTACCTGCGGTACTTCGAGCGCAACGGCTTCGAGGCCTCCGAGATCGACCGCGTGGACGGCGAAGAGGCGGGCGTCCGCTCGGTCACGCTGCACGTCCGCGGGCCATACGCCTACGGCTACCTCTCCTGCGAGCGCGGGCCCCACCGCCTGGTGCGCATCAGCCCCTACGACGCCAACAAGCGCCGCCACACCAGTTTCGCCGCGGCCGACGTGCTGCCGGAACTGGCCGACATCGAGATCGCCGTCGATTGGGACAAGGACGTGCGCGAGGACACCTACCGCAGCGGCGGGGCCGGCGGGCAGAACGTGAACAAGGTTTCTTCCGCCATCCGCCTGACCCACCTGGCCACGGGCATCGTGGTGCAGTGCCAGAACGAGCGCAGCCAGCACCAAAACCGGGCCGAGGCCCGCAAGATGCTCCAGGCCAAGCTCTACCAGCACGAGCAGGCCAAGCGCGACGCCGAGTTGGCCAAGATGTACGGCCAGAAGGGCGAGATCGCCTTCGGCCACCAGATCCGCTCCTACGTGCTCTACCCCTACCAGCTCGTGCGCGACGAGCGCACCGAGCTGAAGGCGACCAACACCGCCGACGTGCTGGACGGCCAGGTCCAGCCCTTCATCGACGCCATGCTCCGCTTGCGCCTCAAGCAGAATAGCGCCAAACCGGCCGAGGGCGGGGCGTAGCGCGTTTCAAGAAGGTTGCTGGTGAGCATAGCCTTTCGAGGCTGTGCTGCGCTGGCTCAAGAGCATGTGCCCTTGTAAGGTATGGTCCAGGCCCGAAGGGCCACAAGACGGTAGCCGGAGGTGGAGCGGCTGGAGCGAAGCGCAGGCTGCGGAACCCCCGGTAAGTGGCTCTGAATGGACAGAGGCAGTGCCGTGATTGGCCAAAGGGTTTCTCTCAACTGCCGATGGCATGATTCTCTGATGCATTACACGTGAAACAAGCGACACGTCCTGCTTCTTCCGCAAAGCTCACGGTCCTGTCGCGAGTCGGGCCAGTTCCGCTCGCAGATCCAGCCACTCGCTCAGTTGAACGCGGGGCGCTCTCCGGGGGTTCGCTCGCACGGCTACGCCGTGCTCGCTTCACCTCCGGCTACCTTCTTGGCGTCCCTGCGGGACTTGGCACTTCGAGCTGGTCGTCTCAAACGGGAATAGTGAGCCCGTTGGACCCACCCGATCTTGCCCTTTGCCCCGAAACTGATCCGAGCGGAGAGTTATCCCCAACTTGACAGAACCGCCCCGGACCAGTATGGTTAATAAGCCGCTGCCACCGTAAGGGGCGGCAACCCATGGTGGATGTAGCTCAATTGGTTAGAGCATCGGGTTGTGGTCCCGAGGGTTATGGGTTCGAGTCCCACCATCCACCCGTTAGAATGTCAAATTTGGGGGATTTCAAATCGGCCGGGTGGCATGGCAGCCGCGTCGTTCTTGACCGGCGTAGCCTTGGCGAAGCCGTTTGCGGCGGCCATGAAAAACCCTCGCAACCCTAGTGCATGCTCAAGATAGCAAGCGTCTGCCGTTCTGAAACATCAAACATGGTCGCGCGGGAAACGAAGCAGCAGGACCATGCCACCCGCCAGCGCGCCATTTCATCCCGCACGCGGAACCGTTCGCTTCGCTCACGAACCCGCGTGCCCTACATGACTACATTTGGCTCAATTCCCAGAAGCTTATCCCACCATCGCGAGCAGGATCAACTTCGCATGCAGGTCCAGCCGTTCGCTCTGCCTTGTGCGGCGCCCTTTTCCGGGGGCTGCGCTGCGCACGGCTGCGCCGTGCTTACTTCGCCCCCGGCTAGTAGTCTGTCAC
>PMYM01000216.1 GCA_003171235.1 Phycisphaerales bacterium
GCGGCCTGCTGATGGCGGGCCGGCGGATGATGCATGAACGTGCCTTTCTTCACGGGGGAGGCGATAGCCCAGGTTGTCGCCTACGCCGTGTGTTTAGCAAATCTTATATATCACGTCAAAACATTTACAATACTTATCCTGCCGTTTCTTCGTAGAATCAAGGTGAGCACCCGTAGGCCGGACTTTAAGCAGGAAGAGCGGGATATGAGTCGTCTTCAGGAAATCGTTCGCGGCGGTTTGCCCGCCCCCTGGCGGATCAAGCCCCCGCTGGATGGCCCCCGCGACAGCGGCGGCTGCGCTATCGTCGGCATCTGCTGCCAGGACGGGCAGCGGATCAATGGCCACGACATCACCGCCGCCATCGCCAACATGCATGACCGGTCCAATGGGCTGGGCGGAGGCTTCGCCGCCTATGGCATCTATCCGGAATTCCCCAGGCACTACGCCCTGCACCTGATGTACGAGGGCATAGCCGCCCGGGAGGCCACCGAAAAGTACCTGCGCGAAATCTTCGACATCGCCCACCAGGAGACCATCCCCACCCAGCCGATCCCCGAGATCCGCTCTCGCCCGCTGTTTGAGCGGTACTTTGCCCTGCCGCGGCAGAGCATGCGCGAGCGCCACTACGAGCTGACCGACGAGGACATCGTGGTCATGGCCGTCATGCACGTCAACGTGAATATCGACGGGGCCTTCGTCAGCTCGTCGGGGCGGAACTGCGGCGTCTTCAAGGGCGTGGGCTTTCCCGAGGACATCAGCCGGTTCTTCCGCCTGGAGGAGTACCAGGCCTACACCTGGACCGCCCACGGGCGCTTCCCCACCAACACCTCCGGCTGGTGGGGCGGGGCCCACCCCTTCGGCATCCTGGACTGGACGGTGGTGCACAACGGCGAGATCTCCAGCTACGGCACCAACCGCCGCTACCTGGACAACTTCGGCTACCACTGCAGCCTGCACACCGACACCGAGGTGGTGGCCTACCTGGCCGATCTGCTGATGCGCAAGCACAAACTGCCCATGGAAGTGGCCTGCATGGCCTTCGCCCCGCCGTTCTGGAGCGACATACAGCGGATGGATCCCCAGCGGCAGAAGTTGGCCCGCTCGGTGCGATTGGTGTACGCCCCGGCCCTCTTGAACGGCCCCTTCAGCATCCTGGTGGGCTTCCAAGGCGGGATGCTGGCCCTGAACGATCGGATCAAATTGCGGCCCATGACGGCCGCCCGCAAGGGCAAGCGCGTCATCGTGGCCTCGGAGGAGTCGGCCATTCGGACGATCTGCCCCGAGCCCGATGCCATCTGGCAATTGGGCGGCGGCGAACCGCTGGTCGCCAGGGTAGAAGAAACAAAGAAGAACTAAAACTTTCAACGCAGAGGGCGCAGAGGAACGCTGAGTTAAAGAAGCAGAAGAAATAAAGAAAGAAGAAGCTCTTAACGCAGAGGGCACAAAGGAACGCAAAGTAAAAAAAGAAGAAGATTCGCCGCAGAGTTTAAAGACATCCTCTGCGTTCCTCTGCGCCCTCTGCGTTAAAAGTTTTTTGGGTGTGAAAATGAGCGTCGGTAACAAGCAGAAAGAAGCGAAGAAATGGCTGGTGCAGTACGATTTCCTGGTCGAGCGCGACCTGGAGCGGTGCATCGCCTGCGGCGTCTGCGCCCGCCAGTGCGCCAACGAAGTTCACTTGCTGGGGGCCGACGGCGTCGAGACCGTCACCGAGCGCTGCGTGGGCTGCCAGCGCTGCGCCACCCTCTGCCCCACCAACGCCATCACCATCCGCCGCAGCGAAATGGAATTCCGCGCCAACGGCAACTGGACGGCCAACGTCCTGCGCAACCTGTACAAGCAGGCTGAGGGCGGCGGCGTGCTGCTGACGGGCATGGGGGCCGACAAGCCCCTGCCGATCTACTGGGACCGCATCCTGCTCAACGCCAGCCAGGTCACCAACCCCTCCATCGACCCCCTGCGCGAGCCCATGGAGTTGCAGACCTTCCTTGGGGCCAAGCCCGACACCCTCGACCCCGAGGTCGAGGTGGGCCCGCAACTGGAGTTGTCCACGCCGGTCATGTTCAGCGCCATGAGCTTTGGCTCGATCAGCTACAACGCCAGCCTGGCCCTGGCCACGGCGGCCAGGGAGCTGGGCACTTACGCCAACAGCGGCGAGGGCGGCTTGCACCGCGACTTTTACCGCCTGGCCGACCACATGATCGTGCAGGTGGCCAGCGGGCGGTTCGGCGTTTCGCCCGAGTATCTCAACGCCGCCGCGGCGGTGGAGATCAAGATAGGCCAGGGGGCCAAGCCGGGCATCGGCGGGCACCTGCCGGGCGAGAAGGTCGATGCCGAAGTCTCCGCCACGCGCATGATTCCGCAGGGCACCGACGCCCTCTCGCCCGCCCCGCACCACGACATTTATTCCATCGAGGATCTGCGGCAGTTGATCTACGCCCTGAAGGAGGCCACCTGCTATACCAAGCCCATCAGCGTGAAGATATCGGCCGTGCATAACGTGGCCGCCATCGCCAGCGGCTGTGTGCGGGCCGGGGCCGACATCGTGGCCATCGACGGCTACCGCGGCGGCACCGGCGCCGCCCCGACCATGGTGCGCGACAACGTGGGCATACCCATCGAGTTCGCCCTGGCGGCGGTGGACAGCCGGCTGCGGCAGGAGGGCATTCGCCGGCGGGCCAGCCTGGTGGCGGCAGGTTCGTTCCGCTGCTCGGCCGACGTGGTCAAGGCCATCGCCCTGGGNNGGCAAGTGCAACTGGGGCATCGCCACGCAGGACCAGTTGCTGACCAGGCGGCTTAACCCCGCGATCGCCACCCGCCGGCTCAAGAACCTGCTCCGCGGCTGGAGCCTGGAGATAAAGGAGATGCTGGGCGGCATGGGCATCAACGCCATCGAGAGCCTGCGCGGCAACCGCGACCACCTGCGCGGCGTGGACATGACTGAGAAGGAGCTGGAGGTTTTGGGCATCAAGCAGGCAGGAGAATAGGAATTTTCAATTGTCAATTGCCGATTTTCAATTGAAGACAAACACCGGCTGTTTCCGCAATTGGCAATCGGCAATTGGAAATTGGCAATTTGGCATTGGCAAGATGTGAGAATGCTATGAAGAAGATATTTGCCGACGAGAAATACTGCATCGGCTGCCGGCTGTGCGAAGTGCACTGCCTGGTGCAGCACAGCCAGTCCAAGCACATCATCAAGGCCTACCGCCAGGAGAAGGACACCGCCCGCTCGCGCGTGCTGGTCGAGCAGATGGGCTGCAACAGTTTCGCCCTCCAGTGCCGTCACTGCGAGGATGCCCAATGCCTGGAGGCCTGCATGACCGGGGCCATGCACCGTGACGAGCTCACCGGCAACGTCATCTGCGACGAGTCCAAGTGCGTGGGCTGCTGGATGTGCGTGATGGTCTGCCCCTGCGGGGCGGTGGCTCCCAGCCTGGAGGGCCAGCAGAAGATCGCCTCCAAGTGCGACCTGTGCGGCATGGAATGGCAGGACGAGCCGCCCTGCGTGGCCAATTGCCCCAACGAGGCCCTCAAATACGAGGAAAGATAGGGAATTGACAATTGTCAATTGAGAAAAGGACTGACCCCTTCCTCAATTGAAAATTGTCAATTGACAATTGTAAATCG
>PMYM01000152.1 GCA_003171235.1 Phycisphaerales bacterium
TTTTGGCCGCAACGCGGCTCACGCGGCATTTTGTTAGGGACTCTTAGGCGAGGCGGCGCGGGGCGCGTAACTCCCGCATGGTTGACGCCGGCGGCGGGAAAACGCTAAGGTACAACCATGAAACACGCATTTGCCGCCTGCTGTTTGCTCCTGCTGATAGGTTGTCAACCGCCCCAGGCGCCGCCGCCGGCCTCGCCGGATGGCCTGCTGCAACCGTTCCCCGTCGGCAATCCGGGCGCCGCCACCGCTCCGGCAAGTGCGGCCCTGATGGCCACCGTCAACGGCACGCCGCTCTACCTGGATGATCTGGTCAATCAACTCATCGAGGCCTACGGCGTGCAGACCTCCGAGATCATGATCGCCAACGTGCTGGTGGCCCAGGAGGCTGCCCGCCAGCAGATATCGGTCAGCGATGCCGATATCCAGGCCGAGAACGACCGTTCCCTGGCGGCCTTTCTGCCCGACGACCTCTCCAGCGACGCCCGCCAGCGCGTGCTGGATGAACTGCTCCGCCGGAGGGGCATCACCTATGACATGTGGAAGCAGATCATGGGCCGCAACGCCCTGCTGAGGAAGATGGCCCAGTCGCGGGTGGTGCTGACCGACGTCATGGTGCAGACGGAATTCGCCCGGCTGTATGGGCCCAAGGTGCAGGTTCGTCATATCCAGCTTCCGGGCATCCAGGAGGCACAGCGCGTCGTCAACCTGCTGCGCGAGGGCGGCGATTTCGCCGACCTGGCCAGGCAGAATTCCATCAACGCCGTCAGCGCCGCCCAGGGCGGGCTGCTGCCGCCTTTCTCGAAGCAGGACGAGTTGGTGGCCCAGCCCATTCGCGACGCCGCCTTCGCCTTGAATCAGCCGGGCGAACTCAGCGGCATCGTCCAGGTGGGCAGCGACTGCCACGTGCTGCGCCTGGAGAAGAAGCTGCCGGCCGAGAAGATGGATTTCGACCAGGTCAAGGACAAGGTTCGCCTGGGCCTGCGGGACCGCCTGACCGAGCAGCTCCAGGCCCGCATCCTGGCCGAGCTGCGGCGCAAGGCCGACGTGGAATACGCCAACCCCACACTGCGCAAAGCGGCTGCCAAGCCCCTTCAATAGATAGAACATTTGCCGGGGCCGGGTGGCATGGCAGCCGCGTCTTTTGCGGCGGCCATGAAAGACCTTGGCAACCCTGGCGTCTGCCCAAACAGTATGAGCCTGCCGTAACTAAAAGGCTAAACATGGTCACGCCGGGTGCCATGCTTCCCCTGTCGTTTAGGGGAAGCATGTCCGAGACGATTTGGGTTGCCCGTCCGGTTGACGAGGGCGATAATCCATCCTATGGAACCGCTGGTCAACCCATGCCCAAAGCGGTACAAGTGGTGGGACATGCTTCCCCCAACAGCAACGACGGGGGAAGCATGGCACCGGGCTCCAGGCCCGCATCCTGGCCGAGCTGCGGCGTAAGGCCGACGTGGAATACGCCAACCCCACACTGCGCAAAGCGGCAAGCAAGCCTCTTCCGTAGGACGGGCACCGCCCGCGGGGTGAGTCTCGAGGAAGGGTGCCATGCCCTTACGCGCCTTGTGCGGAAGGGCATGTCCTGAGGAATTGCGCGTGCAACGAGCCGCTGACGCGGCTAAGTGGCGCGCCCTACGGTCTAAACATGGTCACGCGAAAAGAAGCGTGACCATGCCACCCGGCCTCAGGCCAAGGGCGGATTGTCCGGTTTGCGCGACCGGCCCAACAGTCGCTCGCCCCACCAAACAGGAGACATAGAACATGGTCACGCGAAAGGAAGCGTGACCATGCCACCCGGCCTTGGCAACCGTGGCGTCTGCCCAAACAGTATGATCCTGCCGTAGCTGGAGGGCTAAACATGGTCACGCGAAAGGAAGCGTGACCATGCCACCCGTTTCGGGCTCAGTCGGTGTGCACGGCGAGGGGGGGCTTGTGCGCCAGTTCGGAGATGGGCCGCCGGGCGGAAAAACCCAGGTCGGGTTCGTACCAACTGCTGACGCTGTCCTGGCCCATTTCCCAGCACAGGCGTATTCCCCGCCCGTTGCGGATGGCCGGAAAATCCACCTGCCCGCGCTCGAAGTCCCGCAGTTCCACGCCCAACTGCTCCAACTCACAGACGTACCCTTGCAGCCGGCGGAACATCTTGCCCATGTCCTGTTTGAGCCGGCCGCAGTATTCGTCCGAACCCCGGAGCTGGGCGATCTCGGCCAGTTCCTGCTGCTCGAGCAAGTGGTTGTATTCCTTGACGGCGTCGGAGACGATCCGGCTCACCAGCACCAGGGACTTGTTGGCCCCGCGAGCGGTGTAGAACTTGGTCTTGTGCGCGGCGGCAGGATTTGTCTTAATGTCCATGCGCTTCATGTCTGGCTCCGCAACCTTGAAAGCTCGACCTCCCTTACATATCGTCCAGTCGCCACGGCGAGCTTTAGCCCTTGCCCCAGGGCCCGCGCGGCGGCTTAATGGACTGCATGTTCGGCTTCCTCAACGTGGACAAGCCATCCGGCATAACCAGCTTCGACGCCATCCGCATCCTTCAGCGGCGGTTGGGAAGAGCTGAGAAAATCGGCCACGCCGGCACCTTGGACCCCTTCGCCCAGGGCGTGCTGGTCGTCTGCCTGGGTCATGCCACCCGCCTGGTCAGGTTCCTGGCCCAGCGCCCCAAGCACTACCAGGCCGAAATTACTCTCGGCGCGACGAGTTCAACTGACGATCCCGAGGGGGAGATTATTCCAGGGCCGGATGCGGCCATTCCCTCTGGTTTGAACATCGAGGCGGCGCTGGCGGGCTTTGTGGGGGCCATCCAGCAGGCGCCGCCGGCCTATTCAGCCGTTCACGTCGGGGGCAAGCGGGCTTATGCCCTGGCCCGAGCCGGAAAAAAGCCCATCCTGGCCGCCAAGCCGGTGATGATCCACGCCCTGGAATTACTGGGATACGAATACCCGGTTCTGCGGATTCGCGTCGCCTGCGGGGGCGGCACGTATATTCGTTCGCTGGCCAGGGATATCGGGCAGAATCTGGGCACAGGCGCCTATTGCAGCAAACTGGTCCGCACGGCGGTGGGGCCTTTCCGACTGGATCAGGCCCGGCCGGCACAGGACCTGCGCCTGCCGGAGGACCTGGTCTCGCCGCTGCGGGCGCTGGAGGACATGCAGGTGCTGGCGCTGCCGGCGGCGCAGGTTGAGCAGGTTTACTTTGGGCGGCAAGGAAGGTCCGATTGCCCGGCGACCCCAGGCCAGGCGGCCCTGACCGACCAGGCCGGCAATCTCATCGCCTTAGTCAGGGTGGGGGATGACGGATTCACGCTCCAGCCGGAGATGGTTTTCCCGCCGGAGCGATAGCGAAAAACCAGGCAAGCCTTCCGTGGCATCGGCGGCGGCCGCCTGGGGAATCGCCTTCAGACGCTCCGCGGCTCCGCCTGCGGCTGGGGGCCGGCGAACATCAGCAGCGCCAGGTAGAGATGGCGCAGCCGCTCAAGGGTAAGGCCGTGGAGGTACTCGTCGGAGAAATCCAGCGGGAAGCCGCACTGCATGTCGCGGATGGCCTGCACCAGCCCGATCTTGCCCATGCTGGCGGCTTGGGTGATTCTCTGATCGAACTGCTCGGCTGCCATATGTTCTCCTGGCCTGAGTTGACTGTACTATCGGCCAGGATGGCGGCCGGCTTGCGTAAGGGGCAGGGGAGAAGTCTTCACCGCCCCCCGACGTTCCGCAGCATGCGCTCGAGGGCGATCTCGAGCTTTCGCGGGGTTTCGTAGGTGCCCTGCGCGATCTGGGCCTTGATCCGTTTGACCAGGGCCTTGCGCACCCGCGGCAGGCGCGGCTGGCGTTGCAGCCAGCGGTCAAAGTCGCCCGGCGTGGGGGAATCGACCTTGGACGAGGGGGTTGACAGGGCTTTGCTTGCAGTCTTACGAGGGGAGGGGGACTTGCGGGCTCTACTAGCGTTTCTCATTTTGGTCCACATTCGGCTTGCCGCAGGCAAACCAGAGAATTATAGGCCTTCCCTGGCNNGCCATCCGGAGCATCCATGCTATGGCTGATATCGGACGGCGTATCGCTGCAGATTCAGGCTTTCGACTGACAGACAAAATAAGACATAATTAATTGTCCAATAGAATGTTAAGTGAAATATCCGAGCTGGCTGGATCAGAAAAACGAAAAAATATTCCAGAACCAGTTTGCCTGTTCGTTATCCAGCTTGCGCAGCTTAGCCAATTTTTAATTGGTGGCACAAGTTTTCAACCTGTGCCTGAAGATTAATGCACAGGTTACAAACCTGTG
>PMYM01000032.1 GCA_003171235.1 Phycisphaerales bacterium
GGCGGTCTCCTCGGCCCTCTGGGCCACCTTTGAAAGCGCCTATTCGCTTTCTTTCGGGCGAGTCTACTCGACCCGACGGGAGACCGCTTTTTTACTCATGCCATCTTCGGGGCCACAACCGGAAAGAACGGTGGGAGACCGCCCTGCGGGCGGTTTCTCCCACCCTACGAGACTACGGGACAGCCCGGAAGCGCGGGCAAGATGCCCGCAACACCAGCTTACCTCGGCAGCTGCCCGATGGGGGCGCAGGTGGTCATGTCGGGCGTCATCAGGATGCTGACCAGCGGGCCCAGCCAGCCGCTGTTCCACTCGTGAGTGCCGATGGCGGTCAGGTCGCAGTAGTGCGGGATGCCCAGTTGGGTCATCTGAGTGTCAACGGGCGCGGTGCCCCCGAACCCCAGGCCGGCCATGGCGATCCGAGCCGGCTGGGTCTTCAGCCAGCTCTGGTTCTGCGTTATCAGGTTGGGTATGTAGTAGTTGGCGTTGAAGTAAGTGGCGTTGTTGTAGACCTCCGGGTGGAGGAAGGTCTCGCTCAGCGGGGAGTCCCAGGCCCCGGCCCGGCCAATGCCGACATCGCCAACGTGAACCTGTCATGGCAGGTCGCACGGGGATGGCTTTTTCACCGCGCGGGAGGCGGTCTTGCCGGGGCTGCCGCCCCGGCCTGGAATGGGGTCCGGACCGGGTACATAGGTAACAGTTTGTACCGGGCACATGGGTGACACTCTGGAAGTAGGATGGGCGGCAAAGAGATTGCCCTGATTCAACACAAGAGATTCGAGCTGTGGAATTATCGGACAGCCTCAGCATTCTCGCTGGGAGGGTAAGAAGACCTATGGCGGCGTCTGGTACTTGAGCGTCCAGTAGTACTGTCCCTGCTGGTAACTGGGGGCCATGCCCACCCCGGCCAGGGCGTCGGCCAGTTCGGCGGGCGTGGGGAAGTTCTTGAGGATTTCCCAGCGGCTGCCGTCGGAGAGTTGCCGGACGCTGTAGGTGTTGCCCTCGGCGTCGCGGCGGGGGGCCTGCGGGCTGCTGCGGCCGGGCAGGTAAAGGTTGTCCACCATCACCACCGTGGCGCCCGCCTTCAGGTGTGAGTGAAGGTTGACCAGGAATTCCCGCCGCCGGCCTATGGGCACGTGCGAGAACCAGAAACCCGCCAGGGCGGCCGAGAAATCCGACCCCACCCCGGCCAGGCTGAAGGCGTCGGCCACGGCGAACTTAACGTTGCCCTTGGGATATGACTTCTGCCGGGCCAGCTCTAGCACGCCTTCGCTCAGGTCGGTGGCCAGGACGCTCCGGGCGGCGGCGGCAATGCAGTTCGTCCAATACCCCGTGCCGCAGGCGATCTCCAGCACGTCCCGCCCGTCAAACCACTCGCAAAACTTGCGCTTCAGGTCGGCCAGTTCGCCCTGGCGCTCGGGGATGTCGTACATGCGCTGGTATTCCCGGCGGCGCCGCTCGTAGTACTCCAGTATGTCGCGCGAATCCTGGCCCATTCATTTGCACCACCGGCTAATGTCTGCTGGCGGTCGGCCCGCGATAATTCATTTGGCTGCGCCCAGGGCCGAGCGGATGGCGGCGGCCAATTCCTCCGGCTGGTCGGTGCCGATGCGGAAATGCCGCCCGCCCGCCAAGTCCAACTCCACCGCCGACAGGCCCGAGACGTTAAACATCCAGCCGCGTGGGATCAGCCGGATGCCCCAGCCGCACAGCCAGTGATTCCGCACCGGACGGCAATCGGTGACTTCCGCCAGCGGGATTCGCCGCCTTAGCCAGGGCAGGGCAAAGTGCACCGAAACCCAGCGGCGGTCAACCTGCGCCGTCAGCGTTGAGAAGGCGGCCAGGCAGGCCAAGAGGAACGCCTCCATCGCCAGCACTATCCAGATTTCACGGCCAGGGACGGCGAAAACGGCCAATATCGCCAGCAACACCACCGCGCCCGCCAGTGAGAAGATCGTCAAATACCCCACTTGCCGGTGGCGGTAGATAAGGCCAGTCTGGTCGGTGGCCGTCATGCTTGACATGTTAGTCAAAACCATGGCGGCCGCAACCCCGGGCGGGGTCAATGCATGAGACGGCAGAGGGTTTCTTCAAAGAAAAACGGGTAGATGCGGACGCTCAGGCTTTCGCCGGGGAGGCTGTAGCCAACGGGGCCCAGCAGGTCCAGCAGTTGCGTGGCCTGGTCGGGGAAGAACTCCTGGAGGCGTCTGGAAAGCATTTGGCGGAGGTGCTCCAGCCGCTGGAGGGCCTTATGGGGCTGCTGGGCCAGGGGGTAGGTGCTGGCCCGGAAATAGCGGCGGACGTTGGGCAGGTCGGAGGCGCTGCTGCGGAAATACTTCGCCAGCCGCTGGGGGATGCGGGAGAGCATTTCCATGGGGTAGTCCAGGCCCATGGGCAAATGTTCCTCGTGGCTGTAGTGCAGAAAGGGGTCGAAGAAAAAGGCGGCGGGGCTGTAGTCCAGGCGAAGCTTGGCCAGGAGCGGGGCGAAGAGGTCAAAGCCGCCGTCGGAAAGAAAGCCTTCGGGGCCGTCGCCGACAAGCACGGAGTGGCAGGAGGCGTTGAGGTCGGCGCGGTTATAGCCGACGAGCTTGTTATAGGCGGCCTGGAGGCGAGGAAGGGTCAGCCGGCGGACGTCGAAGATCAGCAGGCGTGCCTTGACGCTATGTGCGGCCATGCGGTGGATTTCCTGCACCTCGATGCCGCCCGGGCCGAAGGCCGGGGTGCGGACGTGGAATTTGGCCAGGGCGGGCTGGGCCTCCAGGCGTTCGCGCAGGTCTTCCAGCAGCACCGCGTCCAGCGAGTACAGGTCGATGCAGGGCTTGCGATCTTTCGTGTTAAACACGCCGGTATATTACCAGCTCTGGCGGGCCAAGCGCAAGGGGTTCATCCAACGGCGCTTGGCAGGGGGACTGCCCAAGGGGTATAATGCCCTGTTTCCGCCCGCCGCCGCGGCCTGCGGCCGGGCTTCGGGGCCGGAGAAGAAGGCGCCGCCGGAAGAGCCGGAGGCGGGACTTCGTAGTCTCGCCGCTTGGGGCGGCGCGGGTTTCTTTTAGTCGGAGTTTGCGATGCGTAGAGCGATACTGGCGACGGCGGCGGTTCTGGCGACGATGGGTCTGGCGTTTGCGGCGGACTGGCCGCAGTTTTATGGGCCGCAGCGCAACGGGGTTTCCCCCGAGTCCGGCCTGGCCAAGACCTGGCCGGCCTCCGGGCCCAAGCAGCTTTGGAAGCTGCCCCTGGGGCCGGGCTTTGGCGGCGTGGCCGTCGAGGGCGGCAGGGTCTACCTGCTGGACCGCCTCGAGGACAAGCAGGAGGTGCTGCGCTGCCTGGACCTCTCCAGCGGCAAGGAAGAATGGAACTACGCCTACGACGCCCCCGGCAAGTACCCCCACGAGGGCTCTCGCTCCACCCCCAGCGTGGACGACAAGCACGTCTTCACCGTCGGCGGCACCGGCGAGGTGCTGTGCGTGGACAAGGCCACCCATCAGTTGGTCTGGCAGAAGAACATTTTCAAGACCTACGGCGGCCAGCCCCCGACCTGGTTCGTCAGCCAAAGCCCGCTGCTGTACAAAGACTTGGTCATCATCGCCCCGCAGAGCAGACAGGCCTGTCTGGCCGGGCTGAAGCAGACCGACGGCCAGGAGGTCTGGAAGTCCAGCCCTCTGGGCGAGATGCAGTACGCCTCGCCCATGATTGCCAGCATCGACAAGCTTGACCAGGTGGTGATGCTCACCCGCAAAGGCAACAAGGACCAAGTGGCCGTGGTGGGGGTGGACCCCTCCGACGGCAAGACGCTCTGGACCTACGACGGCTGGAACTGCAAGATTCCTATTCCTTCGCCCACCTACGTGGGCGAGGGGCGGTTCTTCATCACCGGCGGGTACGATGCCGGCTGCGCCATGTTCAAGGTCAGCCACGAGGACCAGAAGTGGACGGTCACGGAGCTGTTCAAGAACAACAGCGTGGATTCCCACCTGCACAATGCCATCCTGTACAAGGACTATCTCTACATCAACGGCAACAGCGTGCAGCAGACCAGGATCGGCCTGGTGTGCATGGACCTGGAGGGCAAGCTCAAGTGGCAGACCCGGGAGAAGCCCAGCGTCGAGATGGGCAACCTGGTGATCGCCGACGGCCTGCTGTACGTCATGGACGGCAACAGCGGCACGCTGGCGGTGGTCCAGGCCAGCCCCGACGGCTACAAGGAACTGGCCCGGGCCAAGGTGCTGTCGGGCAAGGGCGGCACGGTCTGGGGCCCCATGGCCATTGCCGACGGCAAGCTGCTCTGCCGCGACCAGCGTGAACTCAAGTGCCTGGACCTCAAGAACCCCTGAGGCGGCGGCGGGGCGAAATCTTCTGAGGGGCATTTTGCCGCAATCCGGCCGGCGGATGTGCGCTACAGAGTAGAGTGAGGAATCGGCCGCTGGCGATGAGCGTTGCCGGAAGGATGGCGTATTTTGGGGGTGACAAAAGCGCCGTCAGTGATATAATGCGGCCCAAAGGAGGCGCGGTAACCTCGCTCCGTGCCTATAGTTACTTTGGCCTGTAGTTCATACGCCCTCGAGCAAAAGGAGTGTCCCATGCGCTCGACCCGCCCCGTCACCATCCTTTTCCCCTGTATCCTGGCTTACCTTACAGCGATTCTACTAGGTACACCTGCCTGGGCCACCGACTACCAGGTCGGCCCCGGGCAAGCATACGCGGATCCCGTTAGCGTGCCCTGGGAGAGCCTCAATGCCGGCGACACCGTGTACATACACTGGCGATCAGCCGCCCAAGGCGGGGACTACCACGAGAAGGTCAACCTGACTCGATCCGGCGCCCCGGGCAATCCCATCCACATCGTGGGCGTTCCCGGCCCCAACGGCGAGCGCCCCTGCCTCAACGGCGCCAACGCCATTACCCGCACGGTCAACTCGGCTCAGAACTCGACTTACTACACGGGAAACCAGGCCCGGGGCATCCTGTGCTTCTCGGAAAAGGCCAATGGCTCAACTACCAGCGCCGGCGCCTCATATTGGGACGTTTCGGGCCTGAAGATCACCGGCGCCCGGCCGGCCAACAGTTTCACCAACTCCTATGGCCAAGCGACAAGCTTCAATTATGACCCGAAAGGGGAATCGGCGTCGTCGGGCGTGTTTATCGACCGCGGCAACTACCTGCACTTCTCCAACATGGAACTGACCAACAACCAGAATGGTTTCTTCGGCTCCAGCGACGTCCGCTCAGGCCAGGTGCCGCGCCACGTGCACGACTGCATCCTCGAAAAAAGCCTGCTGTACAACAACGGGGCCGCCAACAGCTACACCATCCACAACGCCTACGTCGAATTGGCCGACATGACCTACCGCTGGAACTACTTCGGCCCCCTGGTGGCCGGATCCGATGGCACGCACATCAAGGACCGCGGGGCCAACGTCCTGATCGAAGGCAACTACTTCGCCGACGCCAACACCACCATGTACCTCGACCCCCCCGAGTACAGCGAGGGCTGGATGGACCAGCAGCCGGGCTTCACCACCATCACCGTGCGCAACAACGTCATCACCAAGACCGACATCAATACATACCTGGGGTTTGACCTCATCCTGACCGGCTTTGGCAATGGAGATCCCACGCACGACCCCCCGGTCCCGCCTCCCATCCCCATAGTGCGCACCGTCAACGTCAACAACAACACCTTCATCCTGACCTGCTCCCAGAACACCAACTGGGGAGTGAATGTGTTCGACGTCTCCGCCTATCCCCAGATCATCAACTTCGACAAGAACGTCTTCCTGCGCTGCGTGGGGGCGGGGCTGACTCCTTCGGAAATACGCTTCGTGGCCAAGTTCGAGCCCGGAGCCAGCACCGCCACGGTAGTCAACATCGGCACCGGCAACTACATGTCTTACCAGCCGACAGTCTACCCCCAGACGAGCGGGCAATATGCCAACGGCAGCATCACGGTAAATGGCTTGTCAAACATCAATCAACTGGCCAACATGACCCAGGCCCAACTGGAGAGCCTGCTGGGCATCAACCTGCACGACCCTTCGGCCGCCAATTACGGGAGATTCAGCGAGACGGCCAACGCCTGGTTCCTGGCCCACGGCGCCGGGGCCGCCCTGGCCCCCCTTGCCGGCGACGCCAACGAAGACGGCACCGTCAGCTTTGCCGACTACCAGGCCCTGGAGGCAAACTTCGGGATCTTCGACCGCACCTGGGCCCAGGGCGACTTCAACGGCGACTTCATGGTCAACTTCGCCGATTACCAAATGCTGGAGACTACCTTCGGCCAGTCCATCCCCGAGCCGGCCAGCCTGACCCTGCTGGCGGCGGGAATCCTGGCACTGGCCGGGCGAAAACGCCGGTAGAGCAGCTATTCGGTAATTGCGGATTGGATTAAAAAACGCCGGCTGCGGAGATTTCCGCAGCCGGCGCTGTTGTTTCAGGTTGCGTTTTCGCTTGGCCGCCTAGTAGTCTGTCACAGCAAA
>PMYM01000245.1:0-2548 GCA_003171235.1 Phycisphaerales bacterium
ACGACGGCGACGCTGACCAGCGCCGACAACATCACCTGGACGCTGGGCAACCTGACGGGCCTGACGGGCTCGGCCAGGACGTATACGCTGGCGCTGGGCATGACCGGCTTGACGGACCTGGCGGGCACGCCGGGCGTCGGGACGGTGAGCGAGCAGTGGGTGACCGACACCACGGCCCCGACGGCGGCGATCACGCCGGTGTCTCCTGACCCGCGGAACACGGCGGTAAGCTCGATCCAGATCGTGTTCTCCGAGGCGGTGACGGGCTTCACCAAGGCGGACTTGACGCTGACCGGCGTGAACCTGACGACGGCGACGCTGACCAGCGCGGACAACATCACCTGGACCCTGGGCAACCTGACGGGCCTGACGGGCTCGGCCGGGACGTATACGCTGGCGCTGGGCATGACCGGCCTGACGGACCTGGCGGGCACGCCGGGCGTCGGGACGGTGAGCGAGCAGTGGGTGACCGACACCACGGCGCAAGCGCCCATCGACCTTGGGCGGGCCGCCCCCTTCGCGGTGATGGCTACCGATGCGATCAGCGGCAGTGCTAACGTCATCACCGGAGATGTCGGGCTGAACCCGGGAAGTTCACAGGGAATCAACCCGGCACAGATCGACGGGACCATCCACATCGATGACCAGGCGGTCATCGACGCCCAAACCGATCTGTTGGCCGCGTATAACGACGCCATAGGCCGTTCGGTTGCTCTTGTCACTGTGTCCGGCAACTTGGGCGGGTCGACCTTCACCCCCGGCCTGTACTGGAGTTCAAGTTCATTGGAGATCTCGGGGGTTCCCGGCCCCGGCAACACAGTGACCCTCGACGCCCAGGGAGACCCCAATGCGGTCTTCATCTTCCAGATGGGGTCCACACTCACCACGGGGCCTGGCGCCGAGGTGATCCTGGCCGGTAACGCCAACCCGAACAATATCTTCTGGCAGGTCGGGTCTTCAGCAACCCTGGATACGACCACGATCTTCTACGGCAATATTCTTGCCGCGGTAACGATCACGGTTAACGACGGGGCCGCGGTACTGGGCCGGCTTTTCGCCGGTGCAGACGGAACGCCCTCCGGTGCAGTGACCATCCAAAGGAGCACCGTTACGGTGCCCGTGTAAGCCGTGACCTTTCAACATTAGAGCCCGGGCAATTCCGGGGTGCTGCGATCCAAGTGATCGTGGCGCCCCGGAAGACGCCCTGCCCTCTGCTGCCATGGCCTCTGGAACCTGTTGAACCACAGGGGCCGCGTTCCGCCCTGATTGAGTGGAGAAGCCGAGCCCGGCCCTCCGCACTGGCTTCAGAAAAGGAGGGCCGAGCAATGAGAGGTTACAGGCCAAGCTGGTTCGGTGAGGCGGACGACTCGCAGCCGCACCTGCTGCAGGAAGATCGCGCCACACGAATCCTCCACTACGCCCAGCGCGTGGCTAAGAGGGAGCCGCTTTTTGAAGAATCCAGGTCCGTCACCCCTAACGCGGCACGATTCGACTGAAGCGATGGCCGCGCCCGCGGGCCCACAAGTTCCAGCGTGACGCCGGTCGTTAGGATTCAGTTGGCCGTCGGGGCTCTTGTGATTCCGCGTAACTTTCTGCTCGGGGGATTCCCTGGCATGGCCCGCCCTGATGCGTGACCGCCGACGGGTGGTTCGCTCTCACGTAGGCCCCCCCCCAACCGCCTGCGGTGGCTTGACAGCGCCAGGTCGCGCGGCAACCTCCGGCCTCGACAACAGTAGCGACGCCCGAAAGCTCACTTGCCTCCCAGCATGTCGCGGATCTTGCGGAATGGCTCGACGCGGACATTGGGCTGGTCGGTCGTGCCGCCGACGACGATGGTGGCAACCTGGCTGAGGATCCCGGACGTGATGTCCGTCGCCCCGCGCCCGACCGCGTGCAGGACGTCGCCGACGGCGTTAACCACTTGGTTGCCCCCCCCACCGCCTCCGTCCAGGGCCGACAGGAGCTTATCGGGCGGCCCGCCGTTGAGCAGCAGGTCCAGCCGCTTGTCGAACCAGGCGTCGCCGTGGCCCTTGATGGCGAAGGAGGACGTCTGGGCAAATATCTGCGTGAAGTGGATCTTGTCGCCGATGAACTGGAATTCCAGGTCGGCCGAGTCCGTGTCCGGGCGGCCCTCTTTTCCGCCAGTGAGGATCGAGCTGATTCTCTGAGCCAGTGCCTGGCCGATGTCGGAGATTATGCGCAGGCTCACCAGGCGGCCGTTGCGCAATTTCAGCCAGCCGCCGCCGCCCGAGCGAGTCAGTATCTTATCCATCGGGCCGGTGAGCGTGATCTCGGTGTTCACGGCGCCCTTATACTTGGGCTCACCACCGCCGCCGCCGCCCGCCGCCCGCAGCGTCTCCTCCATCAGGATGTCCTTGGCCGTAAGCTGAACCCGGCCGTCAAACGGATCGGTCAGGGCCACGTCGGCGGCCAGATGAATCTTGCCCTTGAGCGTATCGGCGTCCAGGTGATCCAGCACGGTGCGGTGATCCTTCAGCAGCACCTTGCCGCTGAGGTTGTCCGCCTCGCCCTTGTATTCGCCGGCGAC
>PMYM01000245.1:2635-4397 GCA_003171235.1 Phycisphaerales bacterium
CGTGGCCGCCAGCTTGTACCAACCCTGGTCGTCCTTCTCGACGTCCAGTCGGCTGTTAATGGCGTCCAGGATCATGGGCGGCTGGCCGCTGCCCCGCGATTCGTATACCATCTGGCCCTCGATGATCTGCAGCAGGACAATCTGGAAGACGTCGCTGAGTCGGGTCGCCTCTTCCTGGGCGGGTTTGGACCCGACTTCCTTCCTCTCCTTGAGCATGTTCTGGAAGCCCATGAACTTGCCGTCGCTTCGGGCGGAGATGGCGTTGATCTTCGGATGGTCCAGGATCAACTTCTGGATACGGATCGGCTTGCCCTGCCTGGGGATCTCAGCCAGTTCCAGGCGCAGCTTATCCACGTGGATCACGTCGAGGGTCTGGCCGGCGTTGTCGGGGTCATCGACCGTCAGGCGGAACTTCGTCAGCACGACCGTGTAGGGTTTCTGGTAGTCGAGGTCGTCGAACTCGACCCTGGGGTTGAGGTAGGAACTGGCGATGGACTTGACCTGCCCGCCGATCCATCGCTCCAATGCCGAACTGCCGGCCATGCCGATCCAGCACCAGACGCCAAACAGGCCCCCCGCCAGGACGAGGACGCCGATCAGGGGGTAGAGGATTAGTTTTCGCTTCACGGCTGCATGGTCCTTTCCGCCCCCCCAGCAACCTGAACACATAATTATAGACTGGGCGGGAGGCAGTGGCCCAGCGGGTGGCGGTTTCGATTCCCCCCTGCCTTCCTGCAAGCATCTTTGACATGCCCGAATTCGCAGCCACAGGCCGGACAGCAGTCATCGGTTACCGGCCGGGCCGCCGCGATTTGCCGGACGACTTCCTACTGGCGAGCCCCTGAGCGTTCTTGACCGCCGCCTTCTTTAGCCCCATCGGTTTGCCGCTCTCCGCTGAAGGCCTGTCGCCCGGACGGCCGATGCACTGGTCGATGAAATTCTGGACCTCCATGAACGCCTGACGCACCGTCTTGACTCCGGCCCGCTCCAAGGGGGCCATTGCGGACTTGGCGCCAACAAGGACCTCCTGCAGGTGATCATGCAGAATCTGGGCGAGCCGGCGACGCTCACGATGCTCGGCCAGGGTCAATTCCGAAGCCAGTCGGCGAAGCTGCTCAGATCGGTCGCGCAACGCCTGTTCAGCCAGCGCGCGTTTGGCAATTTCACCGCGGAGCGACCGGACCGTCTGCGACAGTTGGGAGGTCCGTTCCTGGACCCGCCGTTCCAGTTGCTTGTGGGAATCGCGCAGCTCCTGCTCCGCCTGTTTGCGGGCCGTGACGTCCTCAATCATGGCCACGATCCTGACGGCTCGGCCGGCGCCATTCCGCAGGGCGGTCCCGTTGACATTGACCCAGACAATGCCTCCGTCCTTGCGGACGCAGCGCTTCTCAATGGACCACCAGTCGGTCTTGCCGCGGAGCACCCGCGTAAGTTCCTTCATGTCTCTTCGACGATCCTCAGGATGCGTAGGTTCAAGCCAAGTCTTGGTCAGCAATTCTTCGGCTGAATAGCCCGCTATCTCGCAGAACTTCGCGTTGACTCGGGTAAAGCGGAAGGCGGGCGTATCGGCCTGGACCATGCCCACGCCCGAGAGATCAAACATGGCACGGAATTCCCGTTCGCTCTCTAACAACGCCTCCTCGACTTCCCGGAGCAGCAGGAATGCGATCTTCCCCTCGCCCACGACCGCGTCCACTTCGTGGCGCCTCAGGGCCTCGATGACGGGCTCTATTTCGGCAAGCCGCTTTTCGAGCTGCTGATA
>PMYM01000171.1 GCA_003171235.1 Phycisphaerales bacterium
CGGCCTTCCTTGCATCTGAGCGGTTTTGGCCGCAACGCGGCTCCGCGTAGGTTCTGTTAGAGCCCCTAAGCCTACAAGCTCGACGACAGGTTCCTGTGGCGGATTAACCTGGGCAAGAACATCCGTGAGGGTGCTCACTACACACAGTTCATGGTGTACGACCTCGACGGCGACGGCTGAGCCGAAGTCGTGTGCAAGACGGCCGAGGGAACCTCATCTTCGGGACTGGACTGTTCCATCCAAAACTACGGGAGCTCTTGTCCCAGAGCGCCACGAAATTGTCCCGCCCTTTGCACTTCACGCCCAAGCAAGGATTCTGCCCGCTTCCTGCTATTCCTGAGGCTCCGTGGCGACTCCTATCCGCTACGGAAGTTACAATCACGACGGTGGCAAACCCAAGACCTTGCCGCTTACGCTGCCGGATGTGGTTTTCGGGATGGACAAAGCACTTTACCGCTTGCAAAAGGGCCGAATCTGTGATTAAACAACCGACTGACTGGTCAGTCGAAGCGACAGAATCAGGAATGATGATGGACAAGAAACGGCGCATAATGGCTGCGGCCGAACAATTGTTCAAGACAGGGCAGTTCCACGAGATCACGCTCGAGGACGTATCCCGGCTCGCTGACGTGGGCAAGGGAACGATCTATCTCTATTTCACGAGCAAGGACGACCTGTTCTTTCAGACGGCCATCGCCGCCTTTGAGCAGATGTGCGAACTGTTCCGTCAAGACGTCGATGTTGGCAGTTCGGTGGAGAAGGACCTTCGGCGGGCATGCGAAATCATCAGCAAATTCATGGAAGAACGCCGCCCGCTGTTCAGGCTGATGCACGCGGAGGCCGAAAGAACGCTGGGCAAAGGAGGGGCCCTGCGGCAACGTTGGATCCAGCACCGCAAGAAACTGACCCAGGCCATCGCTGAGATCATCCGCTCGGGCGTTCAGCGCGGCCAAGTCCGTGACGACGTTTCCCCCGAAGTCCTGGCTGAGTATTTCCTGGGCATGCTCCGAACGAGCTTCAACGAGCTTGAGGGCCTGTCTGACAGGGACCGCAGCCAGCAATCGCTGGTCTCTCTGTTTGTCTGTGGACTAGGCCCCAGGGCGAGCATGCAGGGACGTACACCCTCCCGAAAACGCCCAGCCCCGACAGGAAAATCGAATTGACCCACCAGAGACACCCATGGCACGACCCCTGATCATCCTGTTGTCGTTGTCTTCGGTTCTTGCCGGCTGCACCGTCGGACCAGATTATCAGGCGCCGCAGATCCCGGTTAAGGAGTCATTCGAGCCGCTACCTTCGATGGCCACGACGCACCCGTATGCGGCCACGACGCGCCCAGGTCAAACGTCGGAGTGGTGGACCACGCTCAATGACCCGACCTTGAGTTCACTGATCGAGCAGGCGGCACGAGCGAATCACGACCTGCGTCTGGCGGCCGCTCGCGTCCGCGAGGCTCGCGCACAGCGGGCCGTCGTCAGTTCTGGGCAGTATCCCAACGTTGACGCAAGCGCCTTTTACTCCCGCAGCCGTGCCAGCGAGAACGCCTGGCCCTACAACGCGTTTGCTGTGCCCGGCTTTCCCTGGGAAGCCAACCTTTACCAAGCCGGGTTCGACGCGTCCTGGGAACTGGACGTCTTTGGCGGGGTTCGTCGCAGCGTCGAGGCGGCTAACGCCGACCAGGAAGCCAGCGTGGAGAATCAGCGTTCGGTCCTGGTCAGCGTGCTGGCCGAAGTGGCTCGCAATTACGTCGAGCTTCGATCGTTTCAGCAGCAACTCGAAATCGCCAATCGCAACCTTGAGGCACAGCGTCAGACGCTGGAGCTGACGATCGAGCAGGCCCGCAAAGGCGTCGCTCGGCAACTGGACGTCTCCCGGGCCACCGCTCAGGTTTCCACGACCGAGGCCAGCCTTCCTCGGCTTGGCAACCTGCAATGGCAGGCGATGCACCGCCTAGCCGTGCTTATCGGGCAACAGCCTGGGGCATTGGTGCAAACGCTCTCGGCGGCCAAGCCGGTTCCCGTGCCTCCGGCGGAGATTCCCATCGGCGTGCCGGCCGAGCTGCTGCGCCGCCGCCCCGACATCCGGCGGGCTGAACGCGAACTGGCAGCTGCAACCGCCCGCGTGGGGGTGGCGGTTGCGGACCTGTATCCGCGGTTCTCGCTGACCGGCTCGTTCACCCTTCAAGCCTCCGACGTGGACAAGCTGCTCAAATGGGACAGCCGGTCATTCGCTTTCGGGCCGGCGGTTCAGTGGCCGGTCTTCGACGCCGGGGCGCTCCGCGCGGTCGTCAAGGTGCGCGACGCCCAGCAGGAACAGGCCCTTGTCCGCTACGAGCAGACCGTTTTGCAGGCCCTGGCGGAAGTTCACGACGCCCTGTCGACCTTTATCACGGAACAGGACCGGCGCAAGTCTTTGCAGGCGGCCGTCAAAGCCAATGAAGAATCCGCCGAGCTTGCCGAGGGGCTTTACCGGCAAGGCCTGACGGACTTCACAAGTGTTCTTGACGCCCAGCGGCAGCTCTACCAGTCGCAAGAGGATCTGCTGCAAAGCGAAGCCACAGTTACCACGTCGCTTATCGCCTTGTACAAGGCCCTTGGCGGAGGGTGGGAGATGGATAACTTGTCTCCGCAAAGCCAGCCGAAGCAAGCACAGTAGCAGTCCCTCGAGCGATGATTCGTTCTGAGGTAATGGAGAAGTTGACACCATGACAAGCAACGAGCAGGACCGAGAGAAGACAGAACACGGGCAGCGCACTGGCAATGGTCAGCCGCCTGGCAAGCCTTTCCACAGGAATCCGGTTCTTCGGATACTCCTTTTCATTTTGATCATTGGCGGGGGCATCTGCGGCTTCGCCTATTGGCTGCATGCCCGCCAGTACGAAGACACCGATGATGCTTTTGTTGACGGCGAGATTGTTCAGGTCAGCGCGAAAGTGCCAGGGATAATCCAGAGCGTCGAGGTCGCAGATAATCAGGACATCCCGACCGGTGCGGTTCTGGCGAGAATCGACCCAAGAGATTATCAGGCTAAGCTGAAGGAGGCGCAGGCCGCCCTCGAAGCCGCCGAGGCAAGGTTGGAGGTGGCCACAACTAACGTTGACCTGGTTCGCGCCAACACGGAGGCATCGCTGGCCGAGGCTCAGGCCGGAGTGGAACAGGCCAAGGCTGCCATACAATCAAGCAAATCTCAGCTTGCATCGGCCGAAGCGGATGTGACGGCCGCCGAGGCAGATGCTACCCGCCGTCTAGCCGATCTCAAACGCTACAAGTCCCTAGATCAGCGCGCCGTGTCACAGCTGCAAGTGGATGCTGCGCAAGCGGCGGCGGATTCGTCCCAGGCGAATCTCGCGGCTGCTCGAAAACGAGCCTCGGCTGCCGAGTCCGCAGTAGGCGAGGCCCAGGCCAAAGAGGCCTATACCGAAGGAATGCTGGCGGCTGCCAAGACTGGCCCGCAGCAGATCGCGTCTGCTGTGGCGCAGGCGAAAGGCGCCCAGGCCACCGTGGACCAGGCGAAGGCTTCGGTAGACGAGGCCGAATTGAATCTGTCCTACACGACGATCAAGGCCCCGGTTGCCGGACGAGTGACACGGCGGACTGCCCGTCAGGGGCAGTACCTCCAGCTCGGACAGATTGTCCTGGCGTTGGTCCAGCCCGATGTCTGGGTGACGGCGAATTTCAAGGAGAGCCAGCTCGCGCACATGAGCCAGGGGCAAGAGGTGCGAATTGAAGTGGACGCCTACCCAGGCCAAACCTTCCACGGGAAGGTGGACAGTATCCAGGCCGGATCAGGCGCCCGTTTCAGCTTGCTGCCTCCGGAAAACGCCACCGGCAACTATGTCAAGGTGGTCCAAAGAGTGCCGGTGAAGATTGTGTTCGATTCGGAGGCCTCGCATAAGTGGCTGCTGGCGCCAGGGATGTCCGTTGTTCCCAGAGTTCATGTGGGCATCGGCGGTCAGCAGCATCCGTTGCCTATTGAACCCTCATCCGCTCGCGCGGCGACGACGGAACGCACGGTGGCGTCGTCGTCCCATTGACGGCTTTCTTCCGCGGAGCACCTAGGTCATGTCACAATCATCCGCGCAACCTGCGGCGATCTTGATGGAACCGTGGCAGCCCAAGGCTCATCCCGGGCTGATTGCCGCCGCCGTGATGTCCGCTACATTCATGGTCGTTCTAGACAGCACGGTGGTGACCGTAGCCCTGCCACACATCGCCGGCAATCTGTCCGCAAGCCCCGATGAGGCCACATGGTCGCTCACCAGCTACCTCATAGCCAACGCCATTGTGATCCCCGCAACGGGTTGGCTGGGCAGCATGTTTGGGCGCAAGAGGCTTCTGCTGGGCTGCATCGGGCTATTCACGCTGGCGTCGATAGCCTGCGGGGCTGCCAATTCATTGAGTTTTCTCATCGTGGCGCGGATTATTCAGGGACTCGGCGGCGGCGCCATGCAGCCGATCAGCCAGGCGGTGCTCTTGGAGAGTTTTCGGCCGTCCAAGCGCGGCGTTGCAATGGCAATTTTCGGCATGGGTGTCGTCGTGGCTCCGATCATCGGACCGACTCTGGGAGGATGGATCACCGACAATTACTCTTGGCGCTGGGTTTTCTACATCAACCTGCCGGTAGGCGTGTTTGCCGTCATGCTCGTCCAGATGTTCGTCGAGGATCCGCCGTATGTCCGTCGCGCCCGCGCTACTCGGGTCGACTTTGTCGGCCTGATCCTACTGGCCCTGTGGGTCGGCACCCTGCACATCATGCTGGACAAGGGACAGGAGGAGGACTGGCTTAGTTCTCCGTTCATACGAACGTTGCTGGTCACGACGTTGCTCACGTTCCCGGCGTTCGTGATATGGGAATTGCGGACGAGGCAGCCGATCGTCAACCTGCGGATTCTGCGGAACAGGAACTTTCTGACCGGTTCCGCGCTCATCACGGTGGTTGGGGCCGTCATGTACGGCACAACCGCGCTTCTGCCATTGTTTCTCCAGACGCTGCTCGGTTATCCGGCCCTTCAAAGCGGTCTTGCCGTGAGCCCCCGCGGCCTGGGTTCCTTTGTGGCGATGGTTGTTGTCGGCCGGCTTGTCGGCCTAGTCGATAATCGCTTCCTGCTGTTCATGGGCTTTGGGGCCCTTGGCTATTCAGCCTATGCCCTTGGAAACCTCAACCTCCAGATCGCCCCCATCGACGTCATCTGGCCTAACGTACTCAACGGCCTAGCGATGGGATTCATCTTTGTACCGCTGACGACAAGCGCTATGGGAACGCTGCGCAACGAGGAAATGGGCAATGCAACGGGCATCTATAACCTTTTGCGTAACATCGGGGCCGCCGTCGGCATAACGATGATGACCACATTCCTGGCCCGAGGAGCGCAGATTCATCAGACCGCTCTCGTCGCCCACATGACACCCTACGATGCCGCATACCAGCAGCAGTTGCATGAGATCCAGTCGGCCCTTACGCCCCAAAGCGGCACATATCAAGCCGGTCAGGAAGCCCAGGTGATTATGAGTGCACAGTTATCGAGACAAGCCAGCTTGTGGGCGTATGTCGATGATTTCCGATTGCTGGCAATACTCACGATAGCCTGCATACCCGGCGTGTTGTTGCTGCGTCGTCTGCGGCACAGTGAAGGTCCGCGAGGCCCGTAGGTGCGAGCCCCATCGATTGCAGGCTGCGGGAGCACTTCAGCCGTTTGAGTCGCCGCCGGCCCGTCCTTTGCCAGCGCGTGGGCCTTGGCGATATGGCAACGGGAATGCAAACGGGGGCCAGGATGCGCACCCAATTGGGGGCCACCTAGGGCCCAAGAATAGCGTCCCGTTGCCCAGTTTTTACTTCCCACCCACAACCGCGCCGCTTTGTTTCGCGCAAAAAGTAACCCTCACCATCCCAAGCCAATGAAGGTCGTCCATCACCCTCTCGTGTTTTTCACGTTTAAGGCAGCCTCAATCGGCGCCGCCTTTTTTCGCGCCGAAAAAGCGACATGAAGCTCACGCGGGAGCCAATTTCAAGGTATCCCCGGCGGAGGTGGGTGTCCCTAATAGATAGCGCCGGTAGTGGTGGGCATCCGCTTATTTATTCTTTCGCGGCAAGAAAAATGCCACTTAAGCCGCCTGGGATGTTCCCCCGCCGGGTAGGCATCCGAACCTTACCCTAGAGCACTTCACGATCGAATGTGTCTCTGTCGGCCGTAGCCGAGGACGAGCCGGGCAAGGAAGGCGAAGCAGGCGATGCGGACGCATCGTCGATGCAGCCTGACGCCGCCCGGCGACGCCGCAGGCAGGCCGCAGGGGTACAGGCGAGCGTGAAGTGCTCT
>PMYM01000221.1 GCA_003171235.1 Phycisphaerales bacterium
CACCGTAATGCAAAGCGCTCTAAGCGGTCTTGCCTAGGTCTTGTTTGGTGGCACAGGCTTTCCAGCCTGTGCGCACAGCCTAGAAAGGCTGTGCCACCGAAACGGATTTACCTGAGACCGCTTAGAGGTTTCCTCCCAAGGGCTTTGGGAACCTTTGTGAAACTTTTTGATTCTTTGCGTTTCTTTTTGATTCTTTTATACAGGGTTTTGGAATCAACTCTCGGCCCCGCAAAGAGATACGAAAGAATTGCAGGTAGGGTATTCACTGTACGCTGTAATATGCGTTCAGCTTGCGGGTTCAGTTGGCAATTCTTCGCAGGTCCAGGCAGACCATGCTGGTGAGGTCGCGGGCCAGGAGCAGGCCGCCGGTCAGGGCGAAGGGGCCCCAGGAATCGTGGCCGTCGAGAATTTTCGACTGGGAAATGACCTTGAAGGTTGTCGGGCTGAATTCCGCCAGCGTCAGGAGGCCCGAGTCGTCCATCGCCAGGAGATGTCCATCGGCGATCATGAACGGACCCAGGCCGAACTTGGCCTGGCCGCTGGTCCAGAGGATGTTGCCCGCCAGGTCCAGGCAGGTCATCTGGCCGTCGGGCCGGACGCCGTAGATGTGGTCCTGGTAGAAGATGGGCGTCTGCTGGACGGCGCCGAACTGCTTCTCGTTCAGGCGCCACAGCGGGGCCGTCGTGAACTTGTCGCCTTCGAGTTTGACCTGAAGCATCAGGCAGCCGGCGCCGTAGCCGCCGCCCAGGAAGATTCGGCCGTCGGGGAGCGGCAGGGGCGAGGCGATCACGGCCTCGGGGATCTGCCAGGCCGTGCTCTCCCAGAGGATTTCGCCGGTTTGGGCGTCGATGCCGGCCAGGCCGCCGCCGGTCTTGGCGGCGGGGTTGGCGGCTGCGGCGTAGACGTACATCTTCCGCCCGCCCAGTTCCATGACGGCCAGTGAGGCGTGCGACATGTTCCAGCGGTTGGGGTTGGGGCACTGCCAGAGAATCTTGCCGCTGGCCAGCTCGACAGCGATGGCCAGGGCCGAGCCGCCCGGGGCCAGGATCACGCGCTCGCCGTCGATAAGCGGGCACTGCCCGGCGTACCACTCGGGCACGATGGTGCCGAACTGGCCGACCAGGTCCATGCCCCAGACGAACCGGCCGGTCTTGGCGTCCAGGCAGGTGACGTGGCATTTGGGTCCCAGGGCCACGACGTACTGGTCGGTGACGGCTGGGACGGTGCGGCTCATGCCGTGGTTGCGCTTGACCTTGAGCGGATAGGAGTAACGCCAGACCTCGGCCCCGTCGGCCAGGCTCAGGCAGCGCAGGGCGTCGGCGGAATTAACTTGGTCGTAGTCCAGGATGTACGCGCAGCCGTCCAGCACGGCGGGGGCGGCGTAGCCCTCGCCCAGGCTCACCGTCCAGAGCCGCTTGGCGGCGCCCAGGTCGCGCAGCAGGGGGGTTGGTTCGGTGCTGATGTTGTCGCGCGACGGGCCGCGAAACCACGGCCAGGCCCCGGCCAATTCGGGAGAGGGAGCCAACTGGGCGGCGGGGTCGGGAGAGGGAGCCAACTGGGCGGCGGGCTGGCCGCTGCCGAGAGTCAGCGTGCCGGCGGGAAGGGCGGCGGCGGTTTGACTAGTGGTTGCGACCGGCCGGACCGCGACCGGCTCGTCCTCCTGGCCGATGTTCACCGGCTGGACGATCGCGCCCGACAGCCACAACGCAAGGCCCGCCGCGCCCAAGGCCACGACGCCCAGGGCCGGGAGAACCAGGAACGACTTATTGATCCAACTGCGGGAAGGCAATGTCATCTCCAGCCAGCCAGTTTACCAAGATGCGGAACGCCCCACAATTCACCCCTGACCAACCATTCCAGGCCGGGGCGGAAGCCCCGGCGCACGCCGTCGGCGTCGTGCGAAGAAAGCCATCCCCGTGCGAACTGTCATGAAAAGTTCAGGTTGGCGATGCCGGCATTGCCCGGGCGACGGATCGAACCGTCCCCAGCGGCCATCCGCCAATCGATCCATCGCCAGGCGCAACCTTCCACCAGGCAGATCAGCGGATGGCTCTTTCGCACCGGCAGGAGACTCGATTACCGGGGCTTCCGCCCCGGCCTGGAATGGCGCGCCCCTGGCGGGGCTTCAAGAATCAGAGAGAGGCACGTCGGGCTCTCGGAGGGAGTTCATTCGTTGCGCAAGGCGTCCAGCAGGTTGCCGCGGAGGGCGGCCAGCACGGCCAGCAGCGTCCAGAGCACTCCGCCGGCCAGCACGGCCAGCACGGTCAGGGCGAGCGACCCGGCGGGCAGGCTGCGGGTCTGCATGGCCGGGGTGACCGCGAGCAGACCGGCCGCCACCCCGCACAAAAGCCCCAGCCCCAGCAGCACCCAGTACTCCAGCAGCACCAAGAGCCGCAGCCGCCGCGGCTGGTAGCCCACCGCACGCATCAGCGCCAGCTCGCCGCGCCGCTGCATCAGGTTGCGCAGGATCACCACCGCCAGGGCCAGGCTGCCCAAGAGCAACCCCAGCCCGCCCAGGGCCTGGAAGATGGCCAGGTAGGCATTCTCGACGGCCTGGAATTCGGCCATGCGGTCGCGGGCGACTTGCAGGTCCAGNNTCGGGGGGCGAATCCACCAGCAGCACCCGATAGCCGCCGGCGGATGGAAAGCGGTCAACGAAATTGGCCTGGGAGACGATCAGCCCGCCTTGCAGGATGGAGCCGTCCAGCAGGCCGACGATCCGCAGTTTGAGCGGCCTGCCGGTCTCGTCGGTGTAGGTGAGCGTCTTGCCCAGCCCGCTGCCCAGGGCCCAGGCGATGGTGGTCTGATCGGCCACGGCGGGGATGGCCCCGTCGGGCAGAGGCTCATCCAGCACCGCCCAGCCGGCGGCGCCCTGGGCCGTCTTGGGTGTCGCGGGCATCCTGCCCGCGCCACTCGCGGGCGAGACGCCCGCGACACGGGACTCGGCGGCGAAATGGAACGAACCCCGCTCCTTGAGCAGCGCCGGATCGACGCCCAGGATTCTTGGCCTGCCGGCGCGGTTGAGGTTAAGGCAACTGGCGTCGTCGCCCTCGGCCAGGCGCATCGGCACCACCGCCAGGCCGCTGACGCCCTCGGGATCGACGCCTGCCTGCTGAAGGCCCTTGGCGGTGTTGAGGTCGAAGGTGACGGGCATGGCCAGTTCGCCGTAGAAGGCAAACCCGCCGGTGCCGCTGTCTCGCAGTTGGGGCGACACGGGGGCCTGGCGATTGGCCCCCACGGCCACCACGATGAAGGTGCCGCAGGCCAGCAGCACGATGACGGCCAGGCTGCGACCCCGCCGGCGGACCAGGTTGCGCATGGCCAGGCCGGCCAGGCTCACCTTGCCGCCGCCTCGCGCGGCCATCGCCTGCAACAGCAGAGCGCAGCCCGCCAGGCCGGAGAGCAAGAGACAACTGCCGGCGGCGAAGAAGGCCTCCGGGTTTGGCCGGGAGGAAATGGCCGAGACAATCGCCGCCCCGGCGGCCCCGCCGGCCAGGATGATCGCCAGCACCGCCAGGATCGCCCGCCGCCGGCGCGAGGGGGCGGCAACGGCGCGGTCAGCCCCGGCGGCCATCAGCGACGAGGCCGACGACCGCACCTGCCGCCGCAACGTGAAGTACATCACCGCCAAGGCCGCCGCCAGCGTGACCGCCCCGCCCAGCAAAACCGTCGCGGGCTTGACCGCCAGTTGGACAACCGTTCCGGCCAGGGCGTCCGACCAGATCGTGCCCAGCGCCCTCAGGGCCAGGCGGGCATATCCCACGCCGCCCAGGCAGCCCAGGGCACAGCCCGCCAAGGCCACGACCGATCCCTCCGCCAGCAGCAGCATTCGCACCCGGCCGGGCGAGAAGCCCACCGCCAAAAGCGTGCCCACCTCGCCCGAACGCTGCTCGACTCCCAGGGCAAACAGCAGCCCCGCCAGGAGCATGGCCGAGGCGATCAGGAACATGCTGAACCCCAAGAACAACCCGCCGAAATCCTGCGACTGCTGGGCCGCCTGCATGGCCTGCGCCCGCACCGGCTGGAAGGACAGGCCCAACAGGGCGGGGTCCAGTTTCTCTCTGAGGGCCGCTTCGAGTTGGACCTGGTCGCTGCCGGCGGGCCAGCGCACAGCCGTCAGGTTGCCGAAGCGGTTGGCCCACATTTCCCGCCCGGCCGCCAGCGTCACAAAGGCCTTGGGCGCGCCGCGATGGTCGCGCCAGTAGTCGTCGTCCTTGGGGCGGATGCTGGAGAAATCGACGTCGAACCCCGGCCGCCAGTCGCTGGTCCGCTCCATGCGGGCCAGGCCGGGGAATTCCGGCATGAGCTGGCGGTCGGCGTACGGCCCATCCAGCGGCACGACGGAATGCACGGTGAATTCCCGCCGGCGTGTCTGGAGCCGCCGGTCGGGGCCCATGACGTAGTACCCCAGCGTCAGGCGGTCGCCGGGGCTCAAGGCCAGGTCGTCCGCCAGCCAGCGGTTGACGGCGATCTGGTCGTCGGCCAAGCCTGCCGGCAGAATTGCCGGAAGGGTTGTCGCCTGGCCGCCGCCATTGGCCGCCCCGACGGCGGTCACCATCGAGTAGGGCGTGCTGCGGCCGTTGGCGCTGATGCTGTTGACCAGGTAGGTCAGCACGCCCTGGGCGGTGGGCATGGCCAGGGCGGCGGAGGCCACCGGCTGCTCGATGAATATCCGCTGGCTGGCCAGTTCGACCTGGCCGGTGGCGGCGATGGTGCGGAACGTCAGGCCCGCGTCGGCCAGGCGCCAGCGAGCACGCAGGGCGCTTTGGGCGGCGGCCAGGTCGCCCCCGCCGGAAAGCAGCAGGTTACTCTGACCGGGAATGCCCGCTGCCTGCTGGAGGCGCTGTCGCGGAACAAAGGCGTTGGCCGGAGCGAGGGCGCTAGCCCGCAGGTCGAAGTTGCCGAGATGGTCATCGCCGGCGATGGCCACCACGCGCCCGCGCAGGCCTATGGGATATTTCTCCGGCCCGGCCACCGGCTGATCCAGCGGCTGGAGACTGGCCTCACTGATCCGCAGCATCACCTCATCGCCGAGCTTTGCTCCAAGAGTCCGGGCGAGCTTGCTGTTGAAGACAACCGGCAAGGGTCCGTCTTTCGAACGGTAGGACAAGGAGTCGTCAATTTCCGCGCCTGCGTCCCTGGCGAAATCCCAGAAATGGTTATCCACACCCAGCACCGTGACGCGATTGGCCTGGCGGTCGCCGCAAGCGGCAACTCCACTCAGGGAAAGGACCGAGGAGGCAGTGGCCTTCAGACTGACGGAAACATCGCGACCCAGTTGGTCGGTGAAATAGCGGTCCGAGGGCGCCAGGGCAAACTGGATTTCCCCCAACCGCCGCAGGGCGCGGTCGTGGAGGCTCTGGCGGACCGAGTCGCCCACGGTCAGGGCGCCCACGACGATGGCGGCGGCCAGGGCCGTGCCCGCCAGCACCGAGGCGTGCTTGAAGCGGTGGAAGACCAGGTTGGCCGCCAGCAGCCTGCCCAGTGTCATGCCGGGGAATCCTCCAGCCGCCCGCCGCGCAGGTGGAGCTTTCTGGCCATCCTTCCGGCCAGATCGAGCGAGTGCGTCACCACCAGCAGGGCGGTATGTTCCTGTGCATTCAGCTCGATGAGCATTTGGCCAAGTTCGGCGGCCGCGGCGGCATCCAGCGAGCCGGTGGGCTCGTCGGCCAACAGCAGGGCCGGTTGGTTGATTAGCGCCCGCACCACCGCCACGCGTTGGCGCTGCCCGCCGGAAAGCTGCCCCGGGCGATACTCCAGTCGGTCCTGCAATCCCACCCGCTCCAGGAGGGCCAGGGCTCGCCGGCGCGACTGCTCGGCCGGCGGCTCCTGGTTGCCCGCCAACGTCGGCACCAGCACGTTTTCCAGCACCGTGCAGGAGGGCAACAGGTGGTGAAGCTGAAAGATAAAACCGATCCGCAGGTTCCGCACCCTGGACCGCTGGCCCTCGCTCAGCCTCCAGAGGTCCTGGCCTTCCAGAAGGACGCTGCCGGCGTCGGGCCGGTCCAATCCGCCCACCAGATTGAGCAGCGTGCTCTTGCCCGAGCCGGAGGGCCCGACCACCGCCAGGGATTCACCCTCCAGCAGGCGAAGGTCCAGTCGGCCCAGGACGGCGAGTTTCTCGCCGTCGGGGCTGACGTAGCTCTTGGACACGTCCCGCAGTTCAAGCATGCGTCTTAACCCTCTCAGAAATGGCCCCCAGCAGGGCGGCCATGGTCCGGGCCATGTGTGCGTCGCTGAAACGTTCGCGAACGACCTGGCTGCCGGCCAGGCCAAGCTCATGGGCGGCCAACCTGTCGCCCAGTATGGCTCCCAGCCCGGCGGCCAGGGCGGCTGGATCGTTGGGGGCCACCAGCAACCCCCCGCCGGTGGCGCCCAGGATCTCGCCGGCGGCGCCGTGGTCCACCGCCGCCACCGGCACGCCACAGGCCAGGGCCTCGATAATATACCGCCCGAAGGCCTCCGGGCGCAGGCTAGGCACGCACATTACCGACAGCGACCGCAAGAACTCCTGCCGGGCGGATCGCTCCAGGTTGGGCAGCCACTCCACCTGGGCGGCCAGGCCGTGTTTCTTCAGCCGCCGGCGCAGTTGGCGGAGGAAGGGTTTGTCGTCGGCGATGCAGCCGCCCGCCGCTCGCAGTCGGACATTTGGAAACCGCCCGCGCAAGATTTCCATCGCCTCCACCAGCAGTTCCAGCCCCTTGTGGCGGCACAGCCGGCTGAGAAAACCGATGATCGGCGTGGCCGGCGGGGACTGGGCTTCCTCGTAGCCCCGCAGGTCCAGGGCGCTGTGGATGACGGCGATGCGGCCCGCTGATGCCTTCAGCCGTTCGGCCATGAGGTCGGCGTAGTAGCGGCTGACGGCGATGAAGGCGTCGATATCCGTCGCCCGGCGGGCCAGTTCCTCCCAGCACTGCCGGCGGTAGGGTTCGGGCAAATAGTCCAGCCACTCATCCTCGTCCTGGAGCATGCAGGCCACCGGGGCGCGGAGGCTTTGGCGCAGGGGGCCGGCCAGGCCCGCCAGCAGGGCGTCCGACAGCAGCACGGCGTCGATCCTGCCCATCCCCGAAAGATATTCCGCCAAGCGATCCAGTTCCTTTGCCTGCCGGCCGTCGGGCCCGCGGAGCATCGACAGTGTGGTCTTGCCCAGGCCCACGGGATTTGTCAGGCGGACCTGTTTGGCCACCAGGCCCAGGATGGCTGGCTCGTCCAGCAGCCGGTCCAGCCAGCGCGGCGTCCAGTGGAACAATCGCCACTTCTGCTGGAGGTAGACGTTGATCGCCCCGAAGAAGACCGCCCCGCGGTAGTCCTCCTCCGCCGGGCCGCGGACGATGGGCAGGTACAACGGCACCGCCAGCACGTCATGGCCCTGCTCGCGCAGCGCCCGCAGCAGGACGGTGTCGCGCAGGCAGTTTTCGCAGTAGAAGTCGCCGGCGCCGGGAATGACCTGGACGATCCGCATTCAACTTCCATTGTAGCAGGACGCTTGACGGGGCCAAATCCTAAGCACTAAGCTCTGTGGCCCGAACTCTGTCGAATTTTCGATTTACGATGTACGATTTTCGATTTAGGAAAAGCCAAGGCCTTAGCCGTGACCAATCCTCAAATCGAACATCGAAAATCGCAAATCGAAAATCGCGGGCGTAAAGCTGTTTACGTGGAAGGACTGACTCTAGCATGCCAGACAAGATCATAGATGGAGAAGCCTTCGCCAAGGCGGCCAACGCCGCCACCGCTGCCCAGGCCGCCGCCCTGAAGGCCGCCGGCCGCCGCCCGCACCTTCTGGCCGTGCAGGTGGGGGAGAACCCCGCCAGCCGACTCTACACCAACCAGCAGGGGCGGGCCTGCGCCTCGGTCGGCATCCAGTACCAGCTTCTCAACTTGCCAGAGTCCATCACCCAGGACAAGCTCTTGATAAAGATCGAAGAGCTCAATGCCAGCCGGAAGGTCACCGGCATCATCCTGCAGATGCCCCTGCCGGGCCACTTGGACGCCCGAGCGGTTCAGGTGACCATCGACCCCAACAAGGATGTCGAGGGCATGCACCCCCAGAACATGGGCAGGCTCTTCTACGGCGGGGGGAGCATCTTCCCCTGCACGCCCATGGCCGCGGTTGCTCTGCTGCGCAGCGTGCTGCCGAACATGAAGGGCCTGGAGGCGGTGGTGGTGGGGCACAGCGAGATCGTCGGCAAACCCATCGCCGCCATCCTGCTGCAAAGCCCCGCCGAAAGCCCCACGGTGACCGTCTGTCACGTCGCCACGCGCGACCTGGCCTTTCACACCCGCCGGGCCGACGTGCTGGTGGTGGCCACCGGCGTCAGCCAGGCGCGCTGGCTGGGCTACCAGCGCCGCCAGGAGGCCGGCCAGAAGGTTTCGCCCCCCGACCTGTCGTTTTTAATCAAGGCCGACATGATCAAGCCCGGCGCCACCGTCATCGACGTGGCCATCAACCGCATTCCCGCCGGCCTGGACCAGGCCGGTCAACCGCTGCTCGACGCCAAGGGCGACGCCCGCATGGTGACCGTGGGCGACGTGGATTTCCAGGCCGCCAAGGATGTCGCCGGCGCCATCACCCCCGTGCCCGGCGGGGTCGGCCCGGTGACCGTGGCCATGCTCCTGGCCAACACCGTCGCCGCGGCCAAGATGATCTGAGAATTGAGCGAGCCTACGTGACGGCGGTGACCTGCGCGAAGGCGGAGCAACGCAGGGTAAGTTCCATTCAGGCCCGATAGGGCCGGCTAGAATTTAGCCGGGGGTGGAGCGGCCGTTGTGGCACAGCTTCTTAAGCTGTGCAGCACAGGTTGAAAACCTGTGCCACCGGAGGGACGCGCAGCCCCCGGTAACGGCCCGGGCAATGGGCCAGAGGCAACGGCCTGACCGGCCAAGGCATTGATTCTTCCTGCCGATGCTGTGATTACCCTGGAGGAATCGCGTGCTAGAGGTTGCACACCGTACATTTGGCTCAACTCCCGGAAGCTTATCCAACCATCGCGAACAAGATCATTATCGCGTGCAGGTCCAGCCGTTCGCTCTGCCTTGGGGGATGTCTTTTCCGGGGGCTGCCCTGCGCACGGCTTTGCCGTGCTTGCTTGGCCCCCGGCTAAATTCTCACCGGCCCTGTGGGCCTGATTG
>PMYM01000243.1 GCA_003171235.1 Phycisphaerales bacterium
GCTCCAAGCCCCGGCGATAGTTGGATCGCCGCCAAGCTGGCCGGGAAGTTAGACTCCTCGGACGAAACGAGACCGTCTAGGCCTTGGCCTTCATCAGGTCGCGGATTTCCACCAGCAGTTCCTGGTCCTTGGTCAGCGGGGGCGCGGCAGCCGGCTTGGCCTCTTCTTTTCTTTTTGCCGCGTTCATGAGCTTGATGACCATGAAAATGGCAAAGGCCACGATCACGAAGTCGATGATGGTGTTTACGAACGCGCCGTAGCCGATGGCGACCTCGGGCACGACCTTGTCCCCTGCCGTCGCGGCGCTCTTCAGGATGATCTTGAGATTGCTGAAGTCCACGTTGCCCAAGAGCACGCCGATGGGGGGCATAATCACGTTGGCAACCAAGGCGCTGACGATCTTGCCGAAGGCGGCGCCGATGACTATGCCCACGGCCATGTCCACGACGTTGCCCCGCATCGCGAATGCTTTGAATTCCTGAATCAACTTGGAGGGTCTCTCCACCACGATGATTCTCCTTGATCTTAGAGATATCAGTCGAACGCGTCCTCACGACCATCGGGCTTCATCCCGGCAATGCTTTTGTCCAACAACCCCATCTCGGCAAGCCCTACCTGCCGGTCTGCATCGGCTGTACCGTCAGCCACGGCGCCAATGGCATTGGCTATGCCGGCCGTGCTCTCAGCCTCGGCCTGCCTCGGTAGGCACCAGGTATATTTCGACGCGGCGGTTCCTGGCCTTGCCGGCGGGGGTGCTGTTGTCGGCCACGGGGCTGGCTTCACCCTCGCCACGCGCGGTCATGCGTTTTCCCTCCACGCCGCCGGCCTTGAGTACTGCGGCCACCGCCTCGGCCCGGGCCTCGCTGAGGCCCTGGTTGCTGGCGGGTTTGCCCAGTCGCTTGAGGTGGTCGATGGTGGCCGGCTTGACGACCTGGTCGCTGTCAGTGAAGCCGACGATGGTCATCGTGCGGTTTTTGGTCTGATCGCCGCTGAGGATCTCGGCCAGTTTGGTGAGAGCGGCCTTGGCGTCGGGTTTAACCACGCTGGAGCCGGAATCAAATGTGATGTCGGCGTTGAAGCGGAAGAGGCCCTTGTTCTTGTCGAAGGTAAACAGGCCGGGGTACTTGTCGCCCAGATCCTGAATGGCGGCGGCGACGGCCGGCGGAACCGACACCGGCGGCGGGGCCGGCGGCAGAGCCACCGGCGGCTGCTGGGGCTGGGGCACTTCCTCCATCGGTTGCGGAGGCTGTGCCCTCACCACCGGAGGAAGAGTCGCGGGCGGTTCCGGCGGCGGAACCGCGACCGAACCTCGATTACTGGGAAAAAGCGGACATTCTCCGTTGCAGCCCGCTAGCAGCATGCACGCCAACAGTCCCAGCAGTATTCCACCTGTCATGAATTTGTGCATTGGTCTCTCCTTATCATGCCAACCGGCCGACCGGGCCTCACCAGAAGCCCAGTATTGCCGTCGTCATCGAGTCTTTCGTACGGTTCGCCAGACGGCCCTTGCCCAACGTTAGGCAGGGACTGAACCTGGACACTTGTGTTCCCAAACTTGCTTACAGGCCCTTTTGGATCTTGGCCGTCACCTTGTCGTTGACAAACGTAACGGTGATGGTCTTGTCGCCATCCTTCCAGGACATGACCTTGGCCGACCCCGGCAGGTTCCCGATGGCCCCGGCCCCAGCGGCCTCTTCGGCGCCTTTGCCCATGATGCCTTCGACCTCGGCCACCGTCATGCCGTTGTTGATCTTGTCGTAGTTGGTCTTGCTGACCTTGCTGCCGCACCCGGCAACCAGCACACACGTCAAGCCTGCAATCAGCAGCACCAGTATCACCTGTCGGGTCATTCGGCGGCTCCTTTCTCTAGAGGCGATCTCCGATGCTTGCCGACGACCGTCGCCGGCATCTGAGGCAATTGTATCGAGAGCCGGCGCTTTAACAAGCCCGGAAGCCGCCAACAGGTCGCGCCGAAATGGACCTTAGCAGGAGGCTGCCGTTGACGCTGCAATCCGGGCAGAATTGGTCCGGACGGAGGCGGATGCGGAGCAATCCCATCCAATCCAGCAGGCATGTCCATACCCGTTGCCGGACGGGCCTTCGCAGTAGCTATTGCCACGGTCGAAAGGTAGCGCCAGGCGGATCGTCGGCAAGACGCCGGCGCAGGCCTTGGTCACGTTGAGATTGCGGAGAGATCGCACGGACAACTCGGCACGTCACGGCTTGGCGGCGGCTTGAGTGCGGCAAAGAACGTTATGCGGTTTGCGGCACATTATGTATCATTGACAATCAGGCATTAGGTCTTAGAGTGTCAAGTGTCCCGGTTGTCAAGTTCACCCGGGCGGGCGCTTTGTCCCGGCGCCGGGTTTGTTGGCGGGCGGCCTTGTGGGCGATGTCCCTCGCCCGAGCCTCTTGCCAGACAGGAGTTCGAGCATGGAAGAGAATCTTGGCCTGTGCAACAACGACAAGTGCCGTGGGCGGGTGCCGGCGGAGTTCTTCTTTCGCGAGGGCCAGGTGTGGATTCGCAAGCAGTGCCCGGCCTGCGGGCCCTCGGAGAGCCTGGTCAGCAACGACGCGGCCGCCTGGCAGACCAAACGGGACCTCTGGCAATACGTTCCCGCGGGCAAGCCTTGCAGCCTGCACTGCGACACCTGCCAGGCCAACCACAAGCCCAACATCGTGTTCGTGGACGTCACCAACCGCTGCAACATGAACTGCCCCATCTGCATCGCCACCATNNCCCACGGTCCGCAACGACCTGCTGGAGATCATCGCCACGGCCAAGAAGCACGGCCTCAAGCCCCACGTGGTGACCAACGGCATCCGCCTGGCCGACGAGGAGTACTGCCGCAAGCTGTGCGAGGCCAGGGTGCCGCTGCGTTTCGCCTTCGACGGGCGCAGCCCCGACATCTACGAAAAGCTCCGCCACAACCGGGCCGCCTACTACCAGAAGATGAAGGCCCTGGCCAACCTGAGCAAGTACAGCCGGCGCAAGCACACGATCATCGCCACGGCCGGCAAGGGGTTCAACGACCAGTACATCGCCGACCTGATCCAGTTCGTGCACGACAACCGCGATCTTTTCTCCGACCTGGGCATCATCCCCCTGACGGAGAACTGGGAGCCGGGGACGTTCGAGGCCGGCGTGCACACCACGATGGAAGACGTGGAGAAGATGGTACAGGCGGCCGTGCCCGGCGGCGAGGTCGAGTTCATTCCCGCAGGCCTCTCCTACGCCATGAAGAAGCCGCGTTCCTTCTTCCGCAAGAACCCGCGTTCGGAGGTGCTGCTGCTGGCCGGGGTGCACCCCAACTGCGAGTCCTGGACGCTTTTGATCTCCGACGGCAAGCGGTATCACGGCGTCAATCATTACCTCAAGCGGCCCTTTGGCCAGGTGGCCGTCGAGTTCGCCGCCAAGGCCAAAAAGATCGAGCCGCGACTGGACCGGCTGGACCCCAAAAAGTTCCTTCAGCGCTGGCGCGGGCGGCTGCTCATTCTGGGCGCCTTTCTGCCCTGGTGGGTGCGGTCGGTCCGCCTGGGGCGGCTTATGGGCAACCTGTTTTCGGCCTTGGGCCAGGCGCTGGTGGGCAAGTCCGGGCGCAAGCCGGTTAGCGACAAGACCACCTCGCGCCGGGCGCGGCGGTTCCTCCGCGTGGGCATGCTGCCCTTCGAGGAAGAGCATTCCATCGACGCCAAGCGCCTGGAGAACTGCAAGGCCGTCTTCGCCTACGAGGACGTTGAACTGGGCCGGGTAAAGTACATCCCGGCCTGCCTGTGGTACCCCTA
>PMYM01000089.1:0-2592 GCA_003171235.1 Phycisphaerales bacterium
TCGTCGGCCTTCCTTGCATCTGAGCGGTTTTGGCCGCAACGCGGCTCCGCGTAGGTTCTGTTAGAGCCCCTGACCCAGCCGCTTGGCCAGGGCCGTCACCAGCAGGTGGGCCTGGCGCGAAGGTTCGCACAGGCGAAAACCACGGGTGCAGCGCAGGGTCCAGTTTACCGCGTCCTCAAGGTTCACCCGGTGCCCAACGGAAATGTACAGCGGCTTGACGCCCGTGCGCGTCCGCAGCACGCAGCCGATGACCTCCTGGCCGTCCAATAGCGCCCTGCGGCTGCCGCGCCGCCGGCCTGGCGTGCCGTGCTCGCCGCAGAGCCGGCTTTTTGCCACGCCGATAGTGGGCAGGCCCAGGTAGAGCCCCACGTGGCTGGCCAGGCCCAGGCGGCGAGGATGGGAGCGGCCCTGGCCGTCGCACATCAGCAGGTGGATCGGCTGGTCAAGTTTGCGCAGGGCGGCGATGACGGCTGGGGCCTCGCGGAAACTCAGCAGCCCCGGCACGTACGGGAAACGGCAAGGCTCGACCGCCCAGGCGGTGGCGCTGACCTCCAGGGTGCGAGCGTCGCACAGCACGGCCGAGGCCACCACCGCCTTGCCCCCGCCAACAAAGGCGCAGTCGGCCCCGGCAATACGCCGCACCGGACCATCCAGCGGCGCCTGCAGCACCCTGGGCGCCAGCCGCCGCTGCAGCGCCATCGCCTGGCGGATCGTCAAGTTCCAACTGTGACGGAGCATCTTTTATGTGATTTCAAATTTGGGAATTTCAGATTTGGGAATTGCGGAAGAATCGAACCCGTCGCCTCTGGCTCCGCCAATCTGCAATTTGAAATTCCCAAATTTGAAATTCTGACACTAGCTACTGACCACTGGCTACCGGCTACTTGTTACTAAGAATTGTTCGGAATACGTCCAGTGCGCGTTGAATCCCTTGGCGACCCACTTCCAGGCTGGTCACGGCGCGGATGGTGTCGGGGCTGCGGCAGAGCACCAGCACGCCCTGCTGCTTGGCGCGGTCAACCAGTTGGGCCGCCGGCATGGCCTTCAGGCCGAAGACCACGATGTTGGTCTGCACGCCCTCCAGGTCCACCTCGACGCCCGGCAGCGCGGCCAGGCCCTCGGCCAGCAGGCGGGCGTGGGCGTGATCCTCGGCCAATCGCTGGCGATGGTGCTGCAAGGCATATAAGGCCCCAGCGGCGATTATGCCCGCCTGGCGCATTCCCCCGCCATATTGTTTGCGAAAGCGCCTGGCCCGCTGGATGAACTCCCTGCTGCCCACCACGGCCGAGCCAACCGGCGCCCCCAGCCCCTTGGAAAAACACACGCTGACGCTGTCGCAATGCTGGGCGTAACGCTGTTCAGAAATGCCCGTCGCCGCCGACGCGTTCCACAGCCGGGCCCCGTCCATGTGCAACCGCAGGCCTTGCTGTTGAGCCAACTGGGACAGTTCGGCGATGGTTTCCAGCGGCCAAATGCTGCCGCCGCCGCGGTTATGCGTCTGCTCGATCCAAATCAACTTGGTGGGCGTGAAGTGCACGTCTCGCGGCCGAAGCAACTGCCGAACCTGGTCGGCGGAAAAGATGCCCCGCTGGGCGGGGGCCAGCCGGCAACTCACCCCGGCCAGGGCGGCCGGGGCGCCGGCCTCGTAGAAGTAAACGTGGGCGTCGGCGTCGGTGATGATTTCCTCGCCGGGCTCGGTGTGGCTGCGGAGGGCGACCTGGTTGCTCATCGTGCCCGAGGGCACGTACAGCGCCGCCTCCTTGCCCAGCATCTCGGCCGTGCGTCGCTCCAGTTCGATAACGGTGGGGTCTTCGTTCCAGACGTCGTCCCCAACCACGGCCTCGGCCATGGCCTGCCGCATCGCCGGCGTCGGACGGGTGAGGGTGTCGCTCCGGAGGTCAACTATGTCAGTCACGACATTCTCCGAAACATAAAGCTGAAAGCTGAAACAAGAAAAGTCACTATGACTTCCTATCTTGACTTCTGTGCCGCTTCTCTTTCTTCTATTTCAGCTTTCGGCTTTGAGCTTTCAGCTTTGATTTCTTTCTCGGCCAGTATGGTCAGCACGTTGTGGTTCATATAGGCCACGCCGCCGGAGATGCGGTAGCGGCGCTGGGCCCCGTCAGCCTGTTGGATGACCAACGGGCCTTCCCCCAGGGCCGCCGCCAGCGGCGCGCGGCCCGGCAGAATGCCCACCAGCCCGTCCTGGGCGGGGAAGACGGCGCTTGTGGCCTGCACTTCCACCAGCGGAGGCTGGCCCAGCAAGATCTCACACTTGAAACTCTTAGCCGGCGACACTGCTACCACGCTCCTGACGGAACCCACGCCTTAGGGCGAGGGCTACAAGAAACACACCAAAGAAGGCAACTTCACGCGTTACTTGAACCGATCGTAGCAGATGATCTCGTCCAGGCCCTTGCGGTCCTTCTTGCCCGGCTTGTCGGCCGGATAGCCCAGCGCCATGGCCTCGACGACCTTGCAGTTGTCGGGTATGCCCAGCACCGACCGCACCTGCGGCTGATAGAAGGCGCCGATCCAGCAGGTGCCCAGGCCCTCGGCGGTGGCGGCCAGGGCGATGTGCTCCAGGGCGAT
>PMYM01000089.1:2640-2823 GCA_003171235.1 Phycisphaerales bacterium
GCCGGAGGGCGCCAGCCGGGCCGCCTCCAGCACCCGCTGGAGTTTGTCTTCCTCCACCGGGCGATCCTGGTAGCTCCGCACCGAGTACCGCTGGCGAATCGCATCGTACAGGTCCATGCTCTCTCTCCAAAAGTAGCCAGTCACCAGTACCCGGTAGCCAGTAGCCGAGGGTGTCCGATAATT
>PMYM01000140.1 GCA_003171235.1 Phycisphaerales bacterium
GCTCGGGCCGCTCCACCCCCGGCTAAATTCTGGCCGGCCCTGTCGGGCCTGGATGAGCCTCTCCCTGCGTCGCTCTGCATTTGCCCGGATCCCCCCATGGCCCTGTAGGGGCCGCTCAACCCTCGCCAGGTGTATTTCCATTTGTGCGTAGAGGCTTGACGTTTTCCAGTCATGATGTTGCCATCCAATCTCAAACCGGCCTAATTCATCATCAGCACATAGACGGCCAGTTCTCCCTGAATCGGCACGGTGATCGTCTTGCCTTCGACGGCGGCGCGAAGTCGCGGCTTGCCCCACAGGTCGCGGGGGTCCATCAGGCGGAACTTCTGCCCATCCTTGAGAACCGCGCTGACGTCCACTTTGGCCGTCGTTTCGTCCGTGGCGCCCTTGGCGGCCGGGTTGAACACCGCCACGTGCGCCCTGCCCGGCTCGTACTTGTTGGCCCGCACGAAGATTACCGGCTTGGCGGCGGCAAGGTCAGCCTGTGCGACGGACGTGTTGTCGCGGTCGTTGAATTCAGCGACCGTGCCCTTGTCCAACGCCGCCCCCAGCAGCGTGTTGCCGACAAAGTCCACCTTCCGGTAGCTGTTGAAGCTCACGCGGCCCTTGCACAGGATGTTCCGGAGGAAGCGGGCATCCTCGTTGTCCTTGGCCGTGTAGCCGATGCGGACGCTTGCGGCGTGGAAGAAATTGTCCGTCACGGCGATGCCCTTGCTGGGCCGGCCGCCGCCGACCAGGAAGTCGTTGCTGGCGGCGTAGGTGATGTTGTCGGTGATGGCGAATTTGTCCACGTAGGCATTGCTGGAGCCGTAGGCGTGCATCGACCAGCCGTAGCCGCCGGTGAAGATGCAATTAGAGATCGTCTTGGCGCCGTCCTTGTTCTGAGCGTAGATGGCATGGCCGTGCCCCCGGTCCTTGGCCGCCCAGCCGTTGTCGTAGATGATGCAACCATACACCTCGGAGTCCACCGCTGGGCTCCAGAACCCGATGCCCTGGAGGCAGTCGTGGATGACCAGGTTGATGTACCGGCAGCCCTTGCCGGCCATGATGTTCAGCCCGCCCCAGGGCCGGACCTTCTTGATATTGGCATAGGTCGGATCGGGATCCAGCGGCTCCTTGGGCCTGGGTTCGCTGACGAGGATCTCCAGGTCGCGAATGACCAGGTAGGCGGAAGGCTCCTCGATCTGCAGGCCGCCATCCATGACCACGTGGGCGCCGGGGGTCGGGCGTATCGTGATGGGCTTATCCTCCCGGCCGGCGAGTTTCACGGAAACGGTCGCCTCATTGAGGGAACGGTCGATTTTGTACGTGCCTTCGAGCAGGAAGATCGTATCCCCGGGCTGAATGCCCTTCCGGCTTCCGCCCAGCGCTGACGCCAAGTCCCACGGCGCCTCCTTCGTGCCCGCCCCGTCGGCCTTGCCCACAGGCGAAACATACCAGTCATCCGCCATGGCCAATGAGCACATGGCCAGGCAGGCCAGCAGTGCCAGGCCGGGGGTTCTCGCCGGTCGGCGCCGCCAGTAAGGGTGCGAAGGGGCCGGGAACTGTCCACGCAAGTCGCTCATGTTGTCTCCTGCCTTGCCCACCCGAGAACATGGAATGCGTCAATCGTACAAAGCGGCGTCATCGTCGTCCAGCACGCGCTGGAGCATGGCGTTGAGTCGGCTACGAGGTCGCCGCCACTTCGCACTCCCGCGCTCCGCACTTTCGCACCTCGCACTGCTTTTGCGGTTCTCTCTTTTCTTGTTCGCGTTGTTGGCGATGTTCGCGGCTATTCCTTGTTCCGCACTTTCGCACTCCGCATTTTGGTCTTCCGACTTTTCTTTTTTCCCTTCTTGACAGAATCTCCCGGCGGGGTATGTTGATTGGCGTTGCAGGTTGCCTGCCCGAGGGCGGGCGAAAAGGGAAGGCCGTGAGAATCGGCCGCGGACGCGCCGCTGTAACCGGCGACGACCGCCGCAAAATGTCACTGTCCCGGTTTGGAACCGGATGGGAAGACGCGGCGGAAGGTTGACCCGGAAGCCAGAAGACCTGCCTGCAGCCAACCTGGTCGTGCCTTCGCGAGTGCATCGACAGGCCGGGCCTCCGTCGCGGGCAAGAAGTTCCCGTTGCGGATGGGGCGAAAGCCCCCAAGCTGCCTCCTGGCCCCGGCTCCGAATCGCTTGCGATCGGCCGGGGCTTATTGTTTTCGGACCCGTCGCGACCCACGGCTAGTCGCGCCGGCCCTCCCGCCCCCCAGGCTGTCGGCCACAGGCCCTTGCGCCCGGAGCCTGGAGCCATCGCCAAGCGGCCTTGCAGGAGAAAACAACAGCCACCGCGATCAAACCTGTCCTGCCCCGCTTGTAATTTTATCTTTAGTGTCGCGGGCGTCTCGCCCGCGGGACGCGCGGGCAAGATGCCCGCGAAACGTCGGAAGGCGCATCAGCGTCACCCGATCGGGTTCAATCGACAACAAAAACAGAAGGAACAGCAATGTTCAAACGGATTGCCGCGGTATGCGTCGTTTCCCTGGCCTCGGCCGCCTGGGCGGATATCCAGCCGGCTGAGGGCTTCAAGGTCTATCCCTATTACCTGCCCCAACTGCCAGCCGACAAGTCCGGCCAGTGGATGATCGGCTTTGACCGCGGGCCCGATAAGGATCTGTACTTCACCACCGGCGATTTTTCCCCGGCCATGACGCTGTGGCGATACGACGCAGGTGGCCTGGCGGAGATATGGTCGGGGCCGGATTACGCCGGCGCGGGCGTGCTGGCCACCCACAAGACCGTGTACTTCACCGAGGACTCCAATTTCACCCTGTATCGCTACGGCACGCGCGACGCGGCGGCGCCGGTGACGGAATACTCCCAGCCGTTCCTGTACGCCCTGGCGGTGCGGGGCCGCACGCTGTATGCCTCCGGGCTGGATAGCAACTGGCAGAGCTGCATCTACGCCAGCCAACTGCGGCCCGACGGCTCACTGGCCGAGAAGCCCATGCTCAACCTGGGCGTGGTGGGCGATCCCTCCGGCCCCTTGGCCTTCGACGGCGCCGGCAACCTGTATTATGCCAGCGGCTACCTGTCGGGGCGGATTCTCAAGTACTCCGCGCCGGAGGTGCATGCGGCCCTGGCCGGGCAGACGCCGCTGGGCCAACCCGCCCAGCACGTCTGGGCCAGTTTCGCCGCCACCGGCCTGGACGGCGCCACCGGCCTGGCATTCGACGGCCAGGGCAACCTGGTGGCCAGTTTGACCTCGTTCGGCTATCCCTCGGAATTGGTGCGCTTCGGCGTGTGCGCCGCGGGCAACTTCGGCGGCCTGACCGAGCTGGCCAGTTCCACCGGCAGGATCAGCGCCGTGCAGTTGGTCAACGGCGTGATCTGCGCCGCCGATGAGTCGGGCATTTATACCCTGGACCGGCCCAGGATTCCCGGCGACTCCAACCGCGACGGCAAGGTGGACTTTGCCGACTACCAGGTGCTGGAGGGCAACTTCAACACCCATGAGTTGGGCTGGGAAAACGGCGACTTTGACGGCGACGGCCTGGTGAGTTTCGCCGACTACCAGCAGCTCGAGGCCAACTTCGGCGACTCCATCCCCGAGCCCTCCAGCCTGCCCCTGCTGCTGGCGGGGCTGGCGGCGGCGGGGCGGAGGAAGATGCGCAGGTAATCCAAGAATGTACGCAGAGACGCAGAGGGCGCAGAGATACGCAGAGAATAGCAAAGGAAAGCAGAGATACGGGCAATGAAGGTTCGGAAGAATTCTGAGGCGATCCTGGATTCACCAGGCGATCGTGGCCGAATACCTTCGCCTCGAGGCGAATCTATAAACGCTATCCCGCCGGTCTTCGAGTCCGGATGCAATAGTACAATCCACCCTGGGACGGCTTGGCCAAAGCTTTGGAAGACCCAGGCCCGGACGGGCCGGCAAGAATTTAGCCGGGGGCGAAGCGAAGCGCAGCCCCCGGTTAAGGACCCCGACAAGGTCAGAGGCAGTGCCTTGATTTCCCAAGCGGTATATTATTCCCTGCCGATGGCGCGGCCCGCCGGGAAGCTACGGGTTGATCACGGCGTCGCGAGTCAGGCCAATTCTCCAGAGGCATTCACGGCACTCGCTCTGACATGTTTCGCGCCGGTGACCGGGGGTTTCGCGGCGACAAAGAGAAGAAGCGTCGCCGCTCCACCCCCGGCTAAATTCTTGCCGGCCGCTTCGGGCCTGGCTGTTTCTCCACCCCGTGCTGTGACGGTTTCTGTGGACGGTTCTAAGGTAGGAAACGAAATCGTTTTCCCTGCGTTCTCTGCGCCTCTGCGGCCAAAGCTTTTGGGTTTATCGCGTAATCTGCGGATAGTCCTTTCCGCCGTCCTGCTGGGCCTGCTGCCGCACCTGGCGGGGGGGGCGGATGCGGGGTACAGCCACTTCTTCGCCAGCCAGGTGGTGAACTTTACTCCCGGGCCGGGCTACGAGTATGCCCCCAACGTGGAGAACGCCGTGGGCGGGCCGCGGGGCGGCGGTATGTACAGCGGCTCGCTGCACGTGGTCAGCCTGGGCCAGCAGGGGCGGTTGACGCTGGGCTTCGGCGGCGGGGCCATCGCCGACGGGCCCGGCAGCGACTTCATCGTTTTCGAGAATCCCATTAACCTCTACAGCCCGACCAGGGTCTTCGCCGAACTGATCCGCGTGCAGGTCAGCAGCAACGGCACGGACTTCGCCGAATTCCCGACCAGTTGCGGCGTGCCCGGGCCGGTGGGGCCCACCGGCGGCCTGGACCCCGCCCTGGTGAGCGGCTTTGCCGGCGTTCACCCGGTGCTGGCCAATGTGGACGCCAACCAGATCGACCCCTTCGCCCCGGCCGCCGCCGGGGGCGACGCCTTCGACCTGTCGGCGCTGGCCGGCGAGCCGCTGGTGCAGGCGGGCCTGGTCAAACTCAACGCCATCCGTTTCGTCCGCCTGGTGGATGTGCTGGGCGACGGCAGCGAGCACGACAGCCGCACTCCCCCCCACGCCATTTACGACCCCACCGGCAGCATACCTGAAATGCAGGTCAGCTATCCCACCAGCGCCGACGTGGACGCGATATCCGTCATCAACGGCAAAGCGCCGCTGGCGGGCGACTGCAACGGCGATGGCAGCGTAACCTTCGCCGATTACCAGGTGCTGG
>PMYM01000114.1 GCA_003171235.1 Phycisphaerales bacterium
TTGGCCTCGACGTAGAACTTGGGCAGCGTGCCGACGCGGAAGGTGTAGTCGGGGGCCTTCTGCTGGCCCTCCACGTCGAGGCTGTCTTCGGGAATGACTTCGCGGTACTGGGGGGCGACCGGCGGGTTGTTGCTGACGTTCCAGCCCAGGGCCTCAAAGAAAGGGTCGATCAGGGATTGGCGTACGTGGGCCTCCTTGAGCCCGGGGGCCAAGAAGGCCTGGCGGTTGGTGGCGAAGTAGCGGCACAGGGCGGCGACTTCATCCTTGCCTTGCTCAAAGGTCTTGCTCATTGAAGCCCCCGGGGGCGGCAATCGGGCATGCCCCGGCCCGGCGCGGTTTCCTTTAGGTTCTCGGGCATGCCTGCAAGCTTAACGTGGCCGGCGCCCTGCCGTCAATTGCGGGCGTGAGGCCAGCCGGCGGTAACGCGGGTACTCTTTCTCCCACAATCGCGACTGGCTGGGCAGATACCGCCTCAGGCGGAATGATCGCCGCGACAGCAGGCGAATGTCCTGGGCGCATTTGAGCAGGCCGCAGCCCAGGGCCAGCAGGCCGGCGTTGCCGGTGGCGGTGGCCTCGACCGGCCCGGCCAGCAGTTCGCAGCCGGTGGCGTCGGCGGTCATCTGGCAGAGCAGGGCGTTTCTCGCCCCGCCGCCCAGCATGCAGATGCGGCCGACGGGCCGGCCGGTGACCGCGCGCAGGTCTTCCAGGGTGCGACGAAAACTCCAGGCCAGGGCCTCCATCACCGTTCGGACGATTTGGGCCGGGCGGGCCAGGGGCCGCTGGCCGGTGTCCTTGAGATAGTTTCTCAGTGCGGCCTGGGCGTCGCTCAGGGCGAAGAACCGCGGATCGTCGAAATCCAGCATGGCGGCAAAAGGCTTTTGGCGGGCGGCCTCGCGCAGAAGCCCGGCATAAGACGCCGGCGCCGACCCTTCCGTCCACGCCTGCCGCAGTTGCTCGAAGGGATAGAACCCCACCAGGTTGCGGACGAACATGATGCTGTCCACGCCCATTTCATTGAGGAACCTGCCCCGGTAGGCCTGGCGGCTGACCAGCGGCCGATCTCGCGGCAGCACCAGGCCCATCAGCGCCCAGGTGCCGCAACTGATGAGGCAGGTCTCTTGGTCGCAATAGGGGGCGGCGGCGAGGGCGTCGGCGGTGTCGTGACCGGCGACGGCGATGACCGGGCAGCTCTCCAGGCCGGTCTGGCGACAGACCTCCGGCAAGAGCTTTCCGCAATGCTGGCCGGGCTCGACCAGCCGGCCCAGAAGGCCCCGGGGCAACTTGAAACTCCGCCGGATCTGCTCCGACCAGCGGCGCCGGCGGACGTCCAGCAGTTGGCTGGAGCCGGCGGCGGTCAGTTCGCACCCCTCCACCCCGCCCAGGAAATACCGCAAAAGGTCGGACACGAACATCAGCTTGCCCGCCCGCAAGACCGCCCCGCCGCCACCGGCCGAAAGCCCCACCAGTTGGCTTAGCGTGTTCACCCGCAGCACGGGCAGGCCGGTGATGCGGTAGAGCTCGTAGGGATCGGCCACGGCGGCGATTTTCCGTTCGATACCCTCGGTCCGCCCGTCGCGATAGCACACCGGGCTGTAGAGCAGTTTGCCGTCCTGGCCGATTAGGCCGAAGTCGCACCCCCAGGTGTCCACGCCGACGGCGTCGAATCGGCGGTAGCCGGCCTGGCGGCAGGCCCGCAGCGACTCCAGAACGCTCTCCCACAGCCCCAGGAAATCCCACTGCATCGTGCCGCCCAGCACCCGGTGCGTCACGGCAAAGCGGTGCAGTTCCCGCAGGCGCAGGCGGCCGGCGGCGATCTCGGCCAGCATGGCCCGGCCGCTGGTGGCCCCGATGTCAAGGCTCAAGAATCTGCCGCTCTTCATGGCTCCGCTCCGACGAAAACTCGACAACCTTTCAGGTCGTGCGCAAAAAGTGTCACGGGCAAGATGCCCGTGCCACTCAGGTCGCCTGGGCCTGGTCTTTGGCCAATTCTTCCCGCTCTGCCGGCGGCTGCGACTTAAGGGCCAGCACGCTGCCGGCGATCAGCAGCAGGCTGGCCGGATAAAACGCCCACCCCGGCACCGCCCGTTCGACAAAGTAGCCCATGATGCCGGCATAGATGAACTGGGACAGGTTGGCGATGCTGACCACCTGGCTGCGCAGGTGCTTCATCGAATAATTGAGGATGCTGTGGCCCATGACGGTGGGGATGATTCCCAGGCCCAGGATCATCAGCCAATCCCGCCCGCCGCCCACGGCCAGGGGGCTGACCTGCGGCAAGGCCGCCGCCAGGCAGGCCAGGGCACCCACCGCGTAGATGGGCACGACGTAAAGCCACAGGCTGACGATGTGCTCGCGGTTACGCCGGGCCAGGGCGATGTAGGCGGCAAAAAGCAGCATGGAGCCGAAGCAGATCAGGTCGCCCAGGAAGCTGGTGCGGTCGAGGTGAAAGTCCTGCCCCGCCAGCACGGCCACGCCGACCATGGCCATGGCCGTGCCCGCCAGTTCCCCTTTCCGCAGGGGCTCGCGGATGAGGAAATACGCCAGGAACGGCATCACCACCGGCAGCATGTTCACCACCAGGCTGGAATTAGCCGGCGGGGTCATGCGCGCCCCGATGATCCAGGTAATGAAGTGACCGCCCAGGAAAAGCCCCGGCAGCACCGTCATGCCCACTTGAGGCCAACCGAAGGTCGCGCGGCGCCGCCGCCAATCGCGCAGGAACAACGGCAGCAGCACCACCGCCGCCACGCCTTGGCGATAACTGGCTAGCAGTGAAGGGTGCACCGAGCACTGGCGGATCATGATCACCGCCGTCGCCCCGGTGAAAACGCCGAACATCAAGAGCAGGTATCGCCAAAGCATGGCGAGACTATATCAGAGCCGCCCGGCAGGGTCACGTTCTTCGCTTGGCCAACCTGGTTGGAGGCGAATTTACGATTTGCGATGTTCGATTTACGATGTGGGGAGCCAAGGCAGTGCCTCCGGCTCTTTCTGCAAATCGTAAATCGAACATCGCAAATCGCAAATCAACCAGCAGGTGGCGAGTCCTCGGCCGTAAACACCTTCTCGATTGCGTCGCGCAACTGCGCGGGGGCCAGGTCTTCCCTCCAACGCAGCATCAAGCCCGCGCGCTGGGGGTTGCCGTAGAGGTAGTGGGCCAGCAGGGCGATGCCCTCCCGCTGGGCCTGGCCGGCGGGGTGTTCCCGGCGGCAGAATTCGGCCATAGCCGCAAGGGCCGCCTGCAAAGGCTCATCCGGCAGGACCGCCGGCTTGAGCTTGGGCTTTTTGAATTCCATTTCCGGACCGGGCGCGATCCAGCCGCGGTCCAGCAGGAACGTGCACAACTTCCTGGCCCCCGGCCCCTCTTGCACCAGCAGGAAGCGCAATTGCGACAGCGGGCCGACGTGAACGTATTCGGGCTTGTCCAACTCGGACAATCGCCCCAGCATCGCCTTGCAGGCGGCGGCCTGCTCGTATTGCTGGGCGGCGGCCAGGTCCTTCATGCGGGTCTGCGAGCGGCTGCGGAAGGGTTCCAGTCCCCCCCCGGCCACGGCGACCGCCTCCAGCAGCAGCCGGCGGTAGTCATCCATGGAGATGCTGCCGTTGCAGGGGCAGCGGCAGCGCCCCATCTGGGCGTACACGCAAGGCTGGCCGTGCGGGGCCTGCCTCAGGACATTCTCGTGCCGGCAGAGGTCGAAAACCTCCAGCAGCGAGTTGATGTACTCCTGGGCCCAGGAGCGGGAAGGGAACGGCCCGAAATACTCACCGCCCAACTGGCCGGGCTGGTTGCTGGTCTTGAACGCCGGGGCCTTGTCGGCCGGATCGATGTGCACAAACCACGCCGCCGGCCAGGCCAGCAGTTCCTGGTAGCCTTGAGGATAGATGGCCCGGGCCAGTTCCAGGAATCGCCAGTCGGTCTCGAAATGGCTGTGGGCGAGCTTCCAATGCAAGGCGACGGCGATCTCGCGCAGGTCGATCTTCCGGCTGGGGCCTTCCTGCGGGGCCGAGAGCTTGAAGCGCATTCGGCTGCGGATGTCGGCCGCCGTGGCCAGAAGCAGCGGCGTAGCGTTTGGGCCTTCCAAGAGGAACACCCCGCGCTTGCCTGGTATGGCCATCAGGCCCGGCAAATCCAGCGGGGCCCGGATGGGCGTGCTGGCGTCGAAAAGTCCGCCCCAGTCGGTCATTGCTTAGATAATCATTCCGGTGATGGTGCCCTCGTAAATCATCTGGTCGCCGACGAAGCCCTGGGTGGCCGCCACGCACCGCCGCCGGCCGCGAACCTCCAGCATCTTGCCCAGCATGATCATACGGTCGCCGGGTTTGACCTGGCCGCGGAACTTCACGCCGTCCACGCCGCCGAAACCTATGAATCCCTCGAAGCTCTCCATAGTGCCAACGTGATAACTGACCAGTTGGGCGGCGCACTCGATAATCAGCACGCCCGGGTAGATCGGGCGGCCCGGGATATGCCCGCGCACCCAGAATTCGTCGGGGCGCAGGTCGCGCAGGCCCGCCATCAGGCCGTTGGCGTGGTCGTTGAGCAGTATGCCGTCGAGCTGCTGGAACTCGAAGCGGTGGGGGTTGACCTGTTGGATCTGCTCACGGGTGGCGACGAGTCGAGAGGGGTCGATGCCGCTCAGGTCCAACAACGGTTGCGGGGGCATTGCGTAATTCTCCAAAGGTAGCACAGGCGTCTCGCCTGTGGCTGGGGCGGGCACGCACCAGCGCGTGGCATCCGGCGGCACGATTAACGCGGCAAATGCTCGAGGCCAAAGGTAAAGCTCCAGCCTATCGGGGTCAATTGAATTAAAGCGACCGCGCCCGGGACCGGAAGAGAGGAGTAATCGTATCTTACCAGCGGCCTTCTTATTTAGCCCCCGACGTAAGTCGGGGGTTCCGCCCATGTTCCCGCGTGTCAAAACTTCAGTTCCGCCAGCTTCATGCCGTGGGCCTCTGCCACGCCGGGGTGGGTGACGGCGCCCTCGACCATGTTGACGCCGGCGGCCAGGCCCTTGTCGCCCGCCGCCGCCGAGCGCCAACCTGCCTCGGCCAGGTGCTGCACGTAGGGCAGAGTGGCGTTGGTCAGGGCCAGGGTGGAGGTCCGCGGCACCGCCCCGGGCATGTTGGCCACGCAGTAATGCACCACGCCCTCCACCTCGTAGGTGGGGTTGCGGTGGGTGGTGGGCCGGCTGGTCTGGACGCACCCGCCCTGGTCCACGCCCACGTCCACGATGACCGAGCCGCGGTGCATGAGTTTGAGGTCGGCGGCCGAGATAAGCATGGGCGTGCGCCGCCCGGGCAAGAGCACCGCCCCGATCACCAGGTCGGCATGGGAAATGGCCCAGCGGATGGCGGCCGGTTCGCTCCGCACCGTCCGCACGTTGGCCGGCATGACGTCGGAAAGGTAGCGCAGGCGGTCGAGGTTGACGTCGTATACGTCCACATCTGCCCCCAGCCCGGCGGCGATGCGGGCGGCGTTGGCCCCCACCACCCCGGCCCCCAATATCACCACGCGCGAGGGCAGCACGCCCGGCACTCCGCCCAGCAGCACCCCGCGCCCGCCGTGGGTCTTCTCCAGCGTCCAGGCCCCCACCTGCACGGACATGCGCCCGGCGACTTCGCTCATGGGCGTCAGCAGCGGCAGATGGCCGTTGGCGTCAGTGATCGTCTCGTAGGCGATGGCCACGATGCCGGTCCCCGCCACGCCCTCGGTCAGTTCTCGGCTGGCGGCGAAATGGAAATACGTGAAAACCACCTGCCCCCGGCGCAGCCTGGGCCACTCCGGCGGCATAGGCTCCTTGACCTTGACCACCAGGTCCGCCCGGGCGTACACCTCCGCCGCCGAGGCAACCACCTGGGCCCCGTGGCGGGTGTACTGGTGGTCATCGAAGCCGCTGCCGAGGCCCGCGCCGGCCTCCACCAGCACCGTGTGCCCGCCGTGATGAATGAGCACCTCGGCCCCGCCGGGGGTGGCGCCCACGCGATATTCGTCTTCCTTGATCTCACGCACCGTGCCGATGATCATTGTTGACTCCCGTTAAATGTCGCCGTTGAATGATATCGGCATAAGCGATTTTCGATCAGTACTGTCCGGTTAG
>PMYM01000077.1:0-5217 GCA_003171235.1 Phycisphaerales bacterium
TTTCAGCTTTAAGCTTTCAGCTTTTGACTTTTAGCTGCCGGCGGAGTTTTCTATCATGGGGCCTCGGCCTGGATCGCAGAACTGTTTGAGCAATTGAGCAGGTGAACAGGAGACCGCAGGCGAGGTCTTATCGCCCAGGAAATGCAGTATCAAGCCTCTGGGGCTTCGCCTGGTCACCTGATCTCCTGCTCGCCTGCTCTAAGCCGCTGTAAGCAGCTTGGCCACCCTGGAGAAGAGCGTTGGCTGTGAAAACCACCAGCAAGACGCGACGGCTGAGGGATCTTGTCCGCCGCCACGGCAGCCCGTTGGCCGTGGTGAGCAAGGCGCTGCTGCGCCGGCAGGTCGAGCGTTTCCGCTGTGCCCTGCCGCGGGTGGAACCGTTCTTCGCCGTCAAGGCCAACTCGCACCCTGAGATCGTCAAGACCCTCGCCCAGGCCGGCTGCAACTTCGACGTAGCCAGCGTGGGCGAGATGGAGCTGGTGCGGCGCTTGGGGGTGAAGGCCCAAAGGATGATCTTCGCCAACACCATCAAGCCCGCCGAGTCCATCGCCTCCGCCGCCAAGGCCGGGCTGACGCTCATGACCTTCGACAGCGAATACGAACTGGACAAGATCGCCGCCGCCGCCCCCGGCGCCCGCGTGATCGTCCGGATCAAGGTGCCCAACGTCGGCTCGATGGTGGAGCTTTCCCTGAAATTCGGCTGTGACCCAACCGACGCCCTGCCGCTCTTGATCAAGGCCCACAAGCTGGGGCTGCGGCCTACCGGGCTGTCCTTCCACGTCGGCAGCCAGTGCACACGGAACGAGAACTACAGCGACGCCCTGGAGATCGCCGCCATCATCCTGCGCGACGCCCAACTCAAGCAATTGCCGCTGGAGATACTGGACATCGGCGGCGGTTTCCCCATCCGCCACTTCGACGACGAGCCCGACCCATTCGAAAGCTGCGCCGCCCTGGTCAGCCGGGAGATCGACCGGCTGTTCGATAGCAATCTGCGGATCATCGCCGAGCCGGGGCGCTTCCTGGTCGGCCCGGCGGTAACGTTGGCCATGCGGGTCATCGGCAAGGCCATCCGCGACAACAAGCACTGGTACTACCTGGACGACGGGGTGTACGGCTCGCTCTCGGGGCTGATCTTCGACCACGCCAAGTACCAGTACAAGGTGATGCGCAACGGGCGGACGCAGCTTTCCACCCTGGCCGGGCCCACCTGCGACGGGCTGGACGTCATCGCCCGGGGCGAGGAGATGCCCGAGCTGGAGGTGGGCGACATCGTGTACGTCGAGAACTGCGGGGCCTACTCCACCGCCAGCGCCACCTGGTTCAACGGCCTGCCGCCGGCTAAAGTTGTCGTTCTTCCGTGATCGCTTGGAAAACCAAAATCCTACGCAGAGGCGCAGAGAGCACAGAGAATGCGCAGAGACCAAAAGAATAATGATTCTCTCTCCGCGTTCCTCTGCGTTCTCTGCGCCTCGGCGTAGAAAGCTGTTGAACTTTTATAGGACTAAGGAACGAGAGAATGAAACGTACTCACAGAATGCGTAAAGACCTCACCGACCTTCCCGAGTGGATGAAGAAGAAGGAGTGTCCCCACAAGGATCAGTACCTTTCCGGCAAGCGCATCATGCCCAAGGGCATCACCGGCAAGGAAAAGTTGGCCGACCTGATGGACAACGCCTTCCTGGCCTACAACTCCGCCCGCCTGCGCGAGGGCTGCGACCTGTACGCCCGCAAGATGCTGGAAGACGACGTTACCGTCGGCATGAGCCTGGCCGGGGCCCTGACCCCTGCCGGCCTGGGCTGCTCGTGCATCATCCCGCTCATCAAGGCGGGCTTTGTGGACTGGGTGGTGGCCACCGGGGCCAACCTCTACCACGACCTGCACTTCGCCTTCAATTACCCGCTGCACGTGGGCAGCCACCTGGTGGACGACGCCGACCTGCGCAAGAACGACGTGGTCCGCATCTACGACGTGCTGCTGGGCTACACCGACTGCCTCATGGCCACCGACGAAGTCCTGCGCGGCATCCTGGTTCAGCCGGAGTTCCAGAAGGAGATGGGCACAGCCGAGCTGCACCACCTTATCGGCAAGTACGCCGCCCAGTGGGAGAATAAGAACGGGCTGAAGGACGTTTCGGTGATGGCGGCGGCCTACCGCTGCGGCGTGCCGCTGTACACCTCCAGCCCGGGCGACTCCACCATCGGCATGAACGTGGCCGGCGTGGAGCTCAAGGGCAACAAGCTGCGCATCAACCCCTCCATCGACGTCAACGAGACCACCAGCTACGTGCTGGGGGCCAAGCGTTCCGGCGGCAAGAGCGCCGTCATGCTCATGGGCGGGGGCAGCCCCAAGAATTTCATGCTCCAGACCGAGCCGCAGATCCAGGAAGTGCTCAGGATCAAGGAGGTGGGGCAGGACTACTTCTTCCAGGTCACCGACGCCCGGCCGGACACCGGCGGGCTGTCGGGCGCCACGCCCCACGAGGCGGTCTCCTGGGGCAAGGTGGACCCCACCCGCCTGCCCGACGCCGTGGTTTGTTACACCGACACCACCATCGCCCTGCCCATCATCACCCATTACGCCCTGGCCCGCCGGGCCAAGCGCAAGCTCAAGCGGCTGTACGACCGCCGAGCCGAACTGATGGAGGCCCTGGTTCGGGAATATTTCACCCACAACAAGTAGAGAGTGCGGAGTGCGGAGAAGAAGAAGAAGAAGAAGAAGAAGAAAAGATTAGCCGCGAACAACGCGAACTAGCGCGAACGAAAAAAAGCGGTAGTTGAGCAAGAAGAAGAAAAGTGCCACCCTCAAGCGGAGCGATAGCGAAGCTTGGGGGTGTTCTTTTTCCTGCACTCCCAAGCGAAAAACGCCTTCATGCTTCGCACTGCCGCACTTCCGCACTCCGCACTTCTTTACTTCTCCGCCGGTTTATTGCGGGAAGCGGACAGCAGCACGACCAGCAGGATGGCGGCCAAGCCGGCCAGGGCGGCCCCGATGCCAAAGGCGATGCGCGGGCCGATTAAGGTCCAGAAGACGCCGAACATCAGGCTGGCGGGCAAGGCCGAAATCCCGATGGCGGCACTGTAGATGCCGAAGGCCGTCGCCCGGTTCTCGCTGGGAACAAAATCCGCCACCAGGGCCTTCTCGGTTCCTTCTGCCATGCCGTAGTAAACGCCGTAAAGCAGGATCAATCCCCAGAACAAGCCCTCACGCTCGAGCGACGTCTGACCCGGCGCCGGGGCCGCCAGGGCAAAGCCCAGGTACACCAGGGCGTAGACCAGCCAGCCGGCAACGATTATCGGCCTGCGGCCCAGGCGGTCCGACAGCAATCCGCCGGGGATGCTAAAGACGATCTTGGAAATGTGGAACACCATCCACAGCAGGAGCAGCTTCAGCAGGCTGAGCTGGAAGTAATCCGCCGCCAGCATCACGATGAACATGTCGCTGCTGTTGCCCAGGGTGAATAGGCCGACGATGGCGACGAAGACGTAGAAATTCCTGGGCAACCCCCATGCCTTGCGGGCGGCTGCTTGGCCCCCGCCGGGGGCCTGGGGGGCGATCTCCTTGACCATGGTGAACAGTGTGATCATGGCGGCGATGCCCGGCACGATGGCCAGGATGAACATCCAGCGCAGGGCGGTGAGCATCTGGCCGCTGGGGGCCTGCTTGTGCACATCCACCGCCGGCTGGTTCCACAGCGCCGGCCCCAGCAGGAAGTAGGCGACGACGATGGCGGCAACGGGCCCCAGCACCGCCCCGGCGTGGTCCATCGAGCGGTGAAAACTGAAGGCCAGGCCGCGGACTTCCTTAGGCACGCTGTCGCCGATGAGGGCGTCGCGCGGGCTGGTGCGCACGCCCTTGCCCACGCGGTCCAGGAACTTCAGGAACACCACCTGCAGGCCGCCGGTGGCTGCGCTGACCAGCCCGGCCAGGCCCATCAGCGGGCGGGCAATCGTGCTGGCGCCGTAGCCGGCGATGACCAGGGCCTTGCGCTTGCCGGAGCGGTCGCTGATGCGCCCGGAGTAGATCTTCAGTATGCTGGCGGTGGCCTCGGCGACGCCCTCCATCAGGCCGACGTAGAACGCCGCCTTCAGGCCCCCCACCAGGCCGGCGATGAAGATCGGCAACAGCGGGTTCATCATCTCGCTGGAGAAGTCGGTGAACAGGCTGACCAGCCCCATGGCCAGCACGTTGCCGCGCACGGCCGATTTCCAGGAGGGCTTCTGCTGGGGGGCGGGGGTTTGCTGGGTCACAGCCGGTATTCCTTATTCTCTAGGCTGTCCGATAATTCGTGAGTTCAAGTATCTTGGCGTGACGCAGGTTGAGTATTGCAGCAGGTTCCTGTCTTACGCTGCTTTTCTCAAACCTGTTCCTTGATCAGCGACACGAAGTTCCGCAGCATTTTCAGCCCCGACGGGCCGGACTTCTCGGGGTGGTATTGACAGCCCAGGACGTTGCCCTGCTGCAAGGTGGAGGCGTAGGCCTGGCCATAGTCGGTCAGGCCGACGGCGACGGCGGGGTCGTCCGGCCGGCAATAGTAGGAATGAGCGAAGTAGAAATAGTCCTCGTCGCGCAGGCCCTCAAAGAGCGGACAGGGCCGGGCTTGGCGGACCTGGTTCCAGCCCATCTGCGGCACGGTGAGTTCCTGGCCGAATCGCACCACCTGGCCGGGGATGATGTCCAGCCCGTCGTGCAGGCCATGCTCTTCCGATCGCGTCAATAGCAGTTGCATGCCCAGGCAGATGCCCACGAAAGGCCTTCCGGAGGCTGCATAGTCCCGCAACGGCGCCACCAGGCCAAGCTCGCGCAGGTTGGCCATGGCCTCGCCGAAGGCCCCCACGCCGGGCAGGATCACCGCCTCGGCCCGGGCCACGGCGGCAGGGTCGCTGGTCAGCTCCGACTCAACTCCCAGCCGGTCAAGTGCGTACTTAACGCTCCTGAGATTGCCCAGGCCGTAATCTACAATCGCGATCATTTCCGTCACTCTAAGAAAAACTTGAACCACAAAGCTCACAAAGAGCACAAAGATTCAGCTTTGAATAATCTCTTTGGATTCTTTGTGTTCTTTGTGATCTTCGTGGTTCAGTCTTTGTTGTTTCCTATTCCCATTCAATGGTCGAGGGCGGCTTGGAGGAGATGTCATACACCACGCGGTTGACGCCGCGGACCTCGTTGATTATCCGGCTGGAGATCCGCGCCAGCACCTCCGGCGGGATGCG
>PMYM01000077.1:5259-14849 GCA_003171235.1 Phycisphaerales bacterium
TGCCAGAGCTGGTGGTGGCCTTCCCAGGCGTGGATTTCCTGCTGCACGATCCAGTCGGCTTGGCGGAGGGTTTCCAGGTCGGGCTCGGTCACCTCGCCCAGGATGCGCACGGCCAGGCCAGGCCCGGGGAAGGGCTGGCGGGCCAGCATGGGCCGGGGCAGGTGCAGTTCGGCCCCCAGGCGGCGGACCTCGTCCTTGAACAGTTCGCGCAGCGGCTCGATGAGCTTGAAGCCCAGCTTGGCCGGCAGACCGCCGACGTTGTGGTGGGTCTTGATAGTGGCGCTGGGCCCGCCCTTGGCCGATACCGACTCGATCACGTCGGGATACAGCGTGCCCTGGGCCAGGAACTTGGCGCCCGGTATCTCGCGTGCGTGCCGTTGAAAAACGTCAATAAAAGTCTTGCCGATGATCTTGCGCTTGCGCTCGGGTTCTTGGACGCCGGACAGGGCGGAGATGAATTCCGCCCGGGCGTCGGCCACGGTGAGGTTGAGCGGGTAATCCTTGGTGAAGGTCTCGCGCACCTGCTGGGCCTCGCCCTGGCGCAACAGGCCGTTATCCACGAAGATGGCGTGCATTCGCGGCCCGATGGCCCGGGCCAGCAAGGCCGCCACCACCGAGGAATCCACCCCGCCCGAGAGGGCGCAGATCACCTGGTCGTCGCCCACGGTTGCGCGAATCTTGGCCGTCTGTTCCTCGATGAAGTTGGCCATGGTCCAGCCGCCCGAGCAGCCGGCAGTCTTGAACAGGAAGTTGGAGAGCATCTCCTTGCCGTAGGGGGTGTGCACCACCTCGGGGTGGAACTGCACGCCGAAGAGCCGCCCGGCCTGGTCGCCCATGGCGGCCACGGCGCAGTCGCCGGTGTGGGCCAGCACGCGGAAGTTCGGCGGAAGCTGGGCGACGTAGTCGCCGTGGCTCATCCAGACGTCGAGGTTCCGCTCCAGGCCGCCCAAGAGGCCGTCGGAAACGTCCACCTGCAGCGTGGCCGGGCCGTATTCCCGGCTGATCTGGCGCTGCACCTTGCCGCCCAGGATGTCGGCCATGAGCTGCATGCCGTAGCAGATGCCCAGGGCAGGGGCGCCGCCCTTGAGCAGGGCGGGGTCCATGAGCGGCGAGCCCTCTTCGCACACGCTGGCCGGGCCGCCCGAAAGCACCAGGGCCTTGGGCGAAAGTTTCGCGACCTCCTGGGCCGTAATGTCGTGCCGCACGATCTCGGCGTACACGCCCAGCTCCCGTATCCGCCGGGCGATGAGTTGGCTGTACTGGCTGCCGAAATCCAGGACCAGGACGATCTCTCGCATTGTCCCAGAACCTCTCACCAGGGTGAAGACGTTAATCGGTGAATCAGTTGATCGGTTAATCGGTAATCATTCAACATTGGGCACCACTTCGGGTTTACTGATTCACTGATTAACCGATCAACGTCTCTTCCGTCTCGTACGTGTCTCAACTACTTGTATCTCTTCATCATCTCAACGAATTCATCAAACAGGTAACAGGCGTCGTGCGGGCCGGGGCTGGCCTCGGGGTGGTACTGCACCGAGAAGATGGGCAGCTCCTTGTGCCGCAGGCCTTCCAGCGTGCCGTCGTTGAGGTTGGTGTGGGTGATCTCCACCCCTCCGGCGGGCAGGCTGTCGATGTCCACGCAGAAGCTGTGGTTCTGCACGGTGATGGCCACCTGCCCGGTGCGCAGGTCCTTGACGGGGTGGTTGGCCCCGTGGTGGCCGAACTTGAGCTTGAAGGTCCGCCCGCCCAGCACCTGGGCGAGGATCTGCTGGCCCAGGCAGACGCCGAACATGGGCAGCGGGCGCCCGCGCGGCGGCCGGTCGATCAGCGCACGGACGGTGGCGATGACGTTGGTGACCGGGGCGGGGTCGCCCGGGCCGTTGGACAGCAGGATGCCGTCGGGGTCCAGTTGTGCGATCCGCTCAGCCGTCGTGCCGGCGGGCAGGACGCTCAGGCGGCAGCCGGCCTGGGCCAGCCGGCGAAGGATGCCGTACTTGACCCCGCAGTCGAAGACCGCCACGTGCAGGCCGTTGCCCGCCGTCCCTGGCTCCGCCTTGTCCAGCGGCCAGGCGTAGGGTTCATCCACGGTGACGGTCTGGACCAGGTCGCGCCCGTCCAGGCCGGTTGAGGCCTTGGCCTTGGCCACCAGGCTGTCGGCGTCCAGGTCGATGGTGCTGATGACGCCTTTGAGCGCCCCAGCCGTGCGCAGCAGCTTGGTCAGCTCGCGCGTGTCGATGCCTTCTATGCCGGTGGCCCCGTGGCGTCGCAGGTAACTGTCCACGTCTTGGGTGGCCCGCCAGTTGCTCACCGTGCGCGACAGCTCCTTGACCACGAAGCCCTCCAGCCAGACCGAGCGGCTCTCGGCGTCGTCGGGCGTGACGCCGTAGTTGCCGATCAGCGGGTAGGTCATGGCCACTATCTGGCCGCGGTAGGAGGGGTCGGTCAGCACCTCCTGGTAGCCGGTCATGGAGGTGTTGAAGACCACCTCGCCGAACCGCTCGCCGGGGGCGCCGAAGGCCTGGCCGGCAAAGGCCGTGCCGTCCTCCAGGGCCAGCATGGCCGGGGCGCCGCGAATGCCGGATGTCGTGTCCTTGGCAGCGTTCATATATTCCTGAGCATCACCCTGATAAAGTTCGAGCCGGGATTATACAGGCCCCGCCGCCGGCTTTGCATCGGGCAAATCGGCGACGAATCAGTGCGCCCTGCAGTCAAAGACCCTCTTGGGATTGCGGGGATTTGACGATATAGTGGAGGTCGCCTGATTAGAAGTTAAGGAAGGATTGCCCGATGCATTCGCCGAGTTGTTTAAGCCAGGCGCTCCTGGCTGCCAGTGTGATATCGCTGGGTTTTCTGGCCGGCTGCCCGGTGAACCAGCCGCAGGATACCCCGGTCGAGCAGCGCCTGCTGACGGAAAGCTCCACCGGCGGGTCATATTTCCTTTACGTCCCCAGCAGCTACCGTAAGGAAAAGCCCGCCCCCATCATCATCTCCTGCCACGGCACCGACCCCTTCGACACCGCCGACCGCCAGGTGCGGGAATGGAAGATGCTGGCCGAGCAGCACGGCTGCCTCCTCATCTGCCCCAAGCTCGCCAGCACCGACGGCATCCTGGGCGACGGCCCCACGACCGCCCTGCTGCGGGACGAGCGGCTGATCATCTCCATCCTGCGCGACCTGTCCTACCGCTACAACCTCGACCGGCGCAACGTGCTGATGACGGGCTTTTCGGGCGGCGGGTTCCCGGCGTACTTCGTGGGCCTGCGCCACCCGGACATTTTCAGCGTGGTCGTGGCCCGCAACTGCAACTTCAGTCAGCGCGGGCTGCAAGACTGGTACCCCATGGACGCCCTGCGGACGCCCATCATGGTGTATTGGGGCGAGAACGACCCGGGCGCCATCCGCAGCCAGTCGCAGGCGGCGGTGACGTTCCTGCGTTCCAGCGGCTTCATGGTCGACACCGACGAGATCATGGGCAGCGGCCACGAACGGCATCCCGAGGTGGCGATGGCCTTCTGGTTGCGGCACTGGAACATCGGCAACGCCCCGCTGGGCACGCCGGCCGGCGGCTACACGTCAACCCCGCCGCCTGCCTACCCCTCAGGCCAGCCTACCATCACGCACATACCCTGACCGCCCCATCTCACGGCCAGGTGAACCGCGTCACTTGCCGGCGACCGCCGCGGCCTGGGTTAGACTCTGGAAGACAGCAAGAACAAGGGCGAGTCTGGCCAATTAGCCCGAGGGCACTGAGTACCATGGCTTGCGAATCGCATCACAACAACCACGCAATTCTTGACCAACCAGGTCGACGAACGGCTCAATCCGCCATTCCAGGCCGGGGCGGCAGCCCCGGCGGCAAAACCGGCCGGGAATGAAAAGCCATCCGCGTGCGACCTTTTGTGACAAGCTCAAGTTGGCGATGGTGGGACTCGCCCGGCCTGATTGTTCGAATCTGGCGAGAATTGAGAAGCAAGCCCGCCGGCAAATCGATTCATCGCCAGCAAGAGCCTTTAACGATGCAAATTAGCGGATGGCTCCGTCCAAGCCACGCAGGCCTTGGGCGCCGGGGTTTCCACCCCGGCCTGGAATGGTCAGCCCCGCCGTGGCTGAGGCAAGACTGTTATTGCAACTTCAACCATCTATGGTCCGACAACCGGAGGGTCATCGTTCCACGTCTTGGCCCCAACATGGTCACGCCAAAAGAAGCGTGACCATGCCACCCGCCTTACTTCGCACCTCGCACTTTCGCACTCCGCACTTGCCCTGCATGCCCTTCCGCAAAAAGACGCGTAAGGGCATGGCACCCGAAAATGGAACAGGTCAGCCGTTACTTGCTCGCAACCGCCGCGGCCTGGTAGAGCTTTTCGGTCTGGGCGTCCCACTGCTCCTGGTTGAAGACCCGGCCGAATTCCTGGCCGTTCTCGCCGAAGTACAGGGTGTCATAGAAGAACAGCTTGGTCCGCTCGTCACAGAGCTGTTTGAACCTGGCGGCCTGCTCGCCCAGCTTGGCCGCTTGGGCGCTGTCCAGCAGGGCGTTGGTCACGCAGACCCGGGCCTCGGCTTCCTGCTGGCTTTCGCGCAGCATCTGGATGCGGCAACTGCTGGAGGGGGCGCTCTTGCCGGTCCCCAGCAGGCTCTGGATGGTCTCGGTCAGGCTGAGCGACCCCCATCCGACGTAGCGGCTGTCCAGGCGCTTGAGCTCCTTGCCATCCGCACCGGGCATGACCGGCCAGAAGTCAGCCCCCACCATGGAGAAGCCGCAGAAGGAGCGGAACTCAGGGATCAGGTCCTGCCCGCCGTGGCTGCCCAGCAGGGTGCTCTCGCAGAAGACGCGGAAGATCGACAGTTCGCCGGTCGCGCCGACGCTGATCTGGCCCTTGGCCCGGGGGGCGGCGATGAAGTACACGTCCGACGCCAGGTCACGCCAGGCGTAGTGGGGCTTGTCTTCGTCGGGGTTCCAGAAGACCGCCAGCGGGGCGCCGTACGCCCAGGCCATCCGCCCCACGTCCTGCCAATTGGCGTCGTTGCCCTTGCGCTTTTTGGACCAGTGGGTGTACTCCCACCACTTGGCCTGCGGGGCCAGGGCCTTCAGGTCGCCGATGGTCTCGGGCAATACCTGGTTCTGCACCACGAAGCCGAACATCATGGTCTTCTCCAGCCCGCGCTTCTGCAGCAGGGCCTGGAGCCCATCGATGACCGGCTTCCAGAATTCCCTGGCCTGCGGGCTGCCCCAGGCGGGGGCGTCCATCTCGCCGATCTTGCCGGCGGCGTCCACCACCGTCACGGCCGGCGGATTGCGCGGTTTGCCCGAATACCACAGGGCGCTGCCCAGCGCGCCGTCGGAGACGCCCAGGCAGGTCACCGAGATATTCCAGTGATGCTTGACGGCCAGGTCCAGGTATCGCTCAGCCACGCTGAAGTCGTGCTTGTACGAGCCGTCGGCCTGCTTGACCCACTTCACCATGCTCTGCTCGTTGCCCAGCATGGTCTTGGTGATCAGCGGGATGTACACCTCGCGGTTGCCGACCTGGCCCAGCAGCTCGAAGGCCTTGTCCAGCAGCTTCCAGTGTTCTTCCGACCACAGCGGCAGCTTGTACTGCATGGCCACCGAGTCGGGCGACTCCAGCATGCCCACGTACGTGGTGAAGCGGGAAGGATCGGGCAAGACATAGTCGCTGACCACGCGGACCTCCAGGGGCGTCTGCACGTCCTTCTGCCCGGCGGCGCGGACCGTCACCGTGCCGGTGTAGGTCCCGGCCTTGGCGGTCTTGGGCGCCTGCACTATCAGCCAGACCGGCTGAACCGCCCCGGTCAGGCCGCCCATGCTCTGGTTGCGGTCCCACGGCGCCTTGTCCATCACCGCCACTTCCGAGGGGGCCTCGCTGTCCAGGGCGTCATATTGGCCAGAGCTGCCATAATAGAAGCCGCCGTAATTGGTCCAGAGGGCATAGCAGGCCTGCACGGCCGAGGCGGGGATCGTCTCCCCGCCGGCGCCCTTCAGGTCGGTTACGCTCACCTTCAGGTCTTTGATGGCCGAGGATGACCCGACGACGATCTGGCCCGAACCGGCGCCGTTGGGCACGAGGCGAATCACCACCGGCCGCAGGGGCTCGTTGGGGTCGCCGTACTGCGTGGGCAGCACCCGCTTGAAGGTCGATTCGTTCCAGACCTGGAACCCCTTGGGGCGGTCCACGTTGGGCACGATGCCGCCGGCCGTCGAGGCCGCGCTCAGCCGGATGTCCTCCAGGGCGGCGTGATTCCACCACAGGCCCGGGGCCACCCTGCCCAGAAACAGCGTGCGGACCGACCAACTGGCCGTCAGCATCGACATGACTTCCTTGTGGTTGGCGATGGCCTTGTACATGACCTCGTTGGCCGGCGCGCGGTGCACTTCCAGGGCCAGCACGTTGGTTCCCTTGCGCAGCAGGGAGGCGGGGATTTTCACCTCCAGCCGCCGGCACCGCTTCTGGAACCGCGCCAGCACTTCGGGATCCTTGAAGTTGTTGCCCCAGGCTGTCGGGGGTATCTTGGCCGCCCCCTGGCTGGTCACGACGTAGCTGGCATAGTTGGCTGACATACTTGACCGCTCGTCTATCAGCATGCCCGCCGGGGTGACGTACACCTCCTTGGGGTAGGGCTGGGCCAGCGTCTCGGGCGCGATCTTGCCCTCGGGCATAAACGCCCGAGCGACTTCCTTGCCGTTGAGATAGGCCACCAGGCCGCCGCGGAAACCCACCGACAGGGTCAGCTCGGGGGCCTTGGCGGGGTCCTGCACCTCGAACTTGCCGCGTACGCACATCAGCGACAGGCAGCGCCAGCCCTCGACCATGGGGCCTTCGTGGCGGAACCATGAGCTGTCGTCGAAATCCGCCTGCCGCCAGGGCTCCGGCGGCAGGGGCGAACCCTCGGTTCCCTTGGCCGGCTTGAGTTCGATGACGGGCTTGCCGTCGGGGCCGGTGAGGCTCTTGCCGTCGGGCCCCTTGGGCACGATCACCGTGCGGAAGGGGTCGGCCTTGACGATCTGGCCCGAGTCCAGCTTGAAGACCTCCGGCTGCCAGGTTTCCCAGTATCGCCAGATGGTCCGGCAGCACCGCGGTTCGGGACTCTGATGGAGGAACAGGCCGTCGGTCCGCGTCTCCAGAATGGCCGTGCCCGACTCCTGGGCCAATGCCCCGGCTGAACCCAACGCCATCCCCGCCGTCACGACCACCAAGCCCAAAAACCGTTTTGTCATAAAGTCCTCTTGCCGGAAAAATCCTATCCTCTGGCGACAGCGACAAGGCGCTCAAGTGCCCCGGGCCTGGCCAGGCGCAAAGCAATAGTGAAAAACAGATTGTAGGTCAAAGTTCCTGCCCGGCGGTCCGCATTTTTCGCCTTGAGCCTCGAAGGCAAGGCCGCCGGCGGATATCATGTTGTTTCACGTGATGCAAGCACCGGGCGGCGCCCAAGCCGCCCGAACACACAACTCCTAGTAAAGGAACGCGCCGTGAGGACTCACCTGCTGACCGTCATCGGAGTCATTCTCATGTCCAGCGCCGCTTATGCCGGAGTCGGAGCCGTATGGGCCGTCAACGACGGCGAGCGCGTCGACCGCGACGACCTGGCCAACGCTAACAAGAAGGCCAATTCCGTCTGGGACGGCCAGAAGATCCGCCTCTTCGCCGCCCGCAACGAAGTGGTGGCTTTCCAGGTCATCACCGAGTCCGACGACCAGGGCATAAAGCAACTCTCCGCCGCCCTGCCCGAACTGGCCGGCCCCGACGGCAAGGCCCGCATCGCCTACGCCCCGCCGCGCGAAGACCCCACCGACTACGTCGGCCGTCCTATCCAGGTCTTCACCGCCCATTACATCGAGGTGAAGAAACCCACCAACTGCAAATGGATTTACGAGCTCGGCTCGCCCGCCGCCCCGCCCAAGCCCACCGGCTGGAAGGGCGAGATCCTGGTGCCCGAGAACGCCCGCGCTGGCCGCGGGGGCTTCCCCCTGACCGTGCCGGCAAACTCCTCGCAGTCCATCTGGTTTGAGATCTACACCGCCAAGAACCTGCCGGCCGGCCTGTACAAGGGCACCGTCACCCTCACCATCGACGACGCCAAGAAAGAGCTGCCGGTGGAACTGGAGGTGCTGGACTTCACCCTGCCCGACCAGAACAGCATGAAGGCCATGCTGTACTTCGAGGGCGACCAGGTGGAGCTATACCAGGGCCGGAACTTCGACGACCGCTACCACCGCTTCGCCCACCGCCAGCGCGTGGAGTTCGTGGAGCGGTACGACGTCGAGCGGGCCAAGCAGCTCATGGGGCGATTCGACGGCAAGGCCTTCTCCGCCGCCAATCACTACGAAGGGCCCGGCGAGAACACCGGCAACGTCATCATCCCGGCCTCGTTCTACGGCACCGGCCCGGCCTACGAGACCGCCGACGGCGCCCACAAGGCCTCCGACGAGTGGATGAGCTTCATTAACGCTACCCTGCCCAAGACCACCACCTTCCTGTACCTGCCGGATGAACCCCGCCCGCGCGACTTCCCCAAGATCCTCGAGTTGGGCCAGAACGTCCACGGCGGCGCCGGCCCGGGGGCCAAGCTGCCCACCTTCGTGACTCACTCGGTGATCGAGGGGATTGCCCCGGCCGTCGATATCTGGTGCGTGCCCACCGAGACATACGACCCGGTCAAATCGGCCGCCCAGCGCCAGGCCGGCAAGCAGGTGTGGGTGTATAACGGCAAGCGGCCGGCCGCCGGGGCCCCGGTGTACGATTGCCCCGCCACCGATATCCGCGCCACTATCTGGGGCTGCTTCAAGTACGAAATCCCGCTGTACTTCTACTGGCACAGCGACCACTGGCAGCACAACTCGCAGAAGCCCACCAACCGCGAACAGAACGTCTGGCTGGACTCGGTCACCTTCGACAACCGCAAGCAGGACGACCCGCAGGACGCCGGGGCCGCCAACGGCGACGGCGTGCTGCTGTATCCCGGCCAGGAAAAGCTTCATCCCGACCAGGACCGCGGCATCGCCGGCCCGTGCGGCAGCGTCCGCCTGGTCAACCTCCGCCGCGGCCTGCAGGACCACCTCTACCTGACCCTGGCCAAACAACTCAAGCAGGACGCTACGGTGACCGAGTGCGTGAATTCCGTCACGGGCAGGATGTTCAAGGAGGCGGGCACGACGGTGGAATTCGCCCAGACCGGCAACGAGTTCGAGGCCGCCCGGCTCAAACTGGCCAAGGCCATCGTCGCCGCCCAGGCCTCCAGCAAGCCGGCGGAGAAGAAGTAACCGCCAACATCGCCAACGCAAAAGCGAGTGCGAAGCGCTAAAGTGAGAATTGAGAACCCCCGGCGTAAGTCGGGGGTTTCTTTCTTGCCTCTGCTCTTGGCCAGGGGAAGCCTCGCCTTATAGCGGTTCTTGTTTGCGTGGCAACGGAATGCTGGCCGCGGGATGNNGCCGGGGGCGAAGCCCCCGGAAAGGTGGCGAGATAAGCGCGAGCCCTGAAAGGGCGACAGAGGTTTTTCTCTTTCGCCCCCTTGGGGCTCGCTTCTTCTTATCGCCGTCTCCGGGGGCTACGCTGCGCTTCGCCCCCGGCTAC
>PMYM01000144.1:0-8830 GCA_003171235.1 Phycisphaerales bacterium
AGGCCGTAGATGTCGTAGGCCTTGAGGTTGGTCTGGGCCTCGATGCGATTGCGCATGCCCTCGGTCCAGGGTTCGGCCCCGAAGACCCCCGCCCGCAGCGGCAGGGCCCGCACGTCCACCCCCAGCTCGCCCGCCCGCTCCAGCAGGTGCAGGAAGTAGCTTGGGGTGCAGCAGATGGCCGTCACGCCGAAATCCTTCATCACCATGATCTGGCGGTCGGTGTTGCCGCCGGAGATGGGGATGACCGTGGCGCCCAGGGCCTCGCCGCCGTAGTGGGCCCCCAGCCCGCCGGTGAACAGGCCGTACCCGTAGGCGTTCTGGATGATGTCGCCGCGGTGCAGGCCGCAGGCGACGAAGGTCCGCATCATCACGCTGGCCCAGACGTTGACGTCTTCCTGCGTGTAGGCAACCACGATGGGCTTGCCCGTGGTGCCGCTGGAGGCGTGCAGGCGGACGATCTCGGGCATGCTGCTGGCGAACAGGCCGAAGGGGTAGGTGTCGCGCAGGTCGGTCTTGACGGTGAAAGGCAGCTTCTGGAGGTCCCCCAGCGAGCCGACGGCGGCGGGCTTCAGGCCGCGCTGGTCCATCCGCCGGCGGAAAAGCTCCACCTGCTGGTAGGCCCGCTGCACGATGGCCTGCAGCCGGGCGAGCTGGATCTGGCCAAGCTGCTCGACCGGCAGGTAGTCCACCGCGCTGACGGGGTTGAAGCCGCCGTTGCATGTTGCCAGTTCGGACATGTCACCACCTCTGGACCCGGGCGCCGCCCGGGATACTCCGGCCCGCTTCGCCGCCCACAATATGGCCCGGGCGAAGGGTCGCACGCAACGCTATTTCACTTCAACTTTGCCGCCGCACCCCTGCCCAGCTCGAACGCCCGGGCGTTGGCCTGGCGGGCGTTGGCTGGCAGGTTGGCCTCCAACGCCGCCTGCCAGTGCTGGGGGGAAATCTCAAGCCGCGCGCTGAGCGCGCCAAGCAGGGCCACGTTCAGGCTGCGCTTGTTGTCCAGGGCAGCCGGGTCGATCAGTTCGGGCTGGATCAGCACCCCGCCGGCCTTTAGCACGTGGGCGTTGGGCTGCACCTGCGTGGGCTCCAGCACCACCAGGAAATCGGCCTGGCCTTCGCTCACCATGGGGCTGTGGACCTTGGCCCCGAAGCGCACGTCGCTGGCCACCGAGCCGCCGCGCTGGCTCATGCCGTGGACCTCGCTCTTCTTGACGTCCAGGCCGGCGCGAAAGGCCGCCTCGGCCAGGATATCCGAGGCCTTCAGCACGCCCTGCCCGCCCAGGCCGGCAATCACCACGTTGGTAACTTGATTCGTGACCGGCATCGCACTTCCTGACAAAGTTCAGCAACCGCTATTAAACCGGTTTTAGGGCTTTTTTGGTAAAAGAAATACCCCCAATTCGGGTGGCATGGTCACGCTNNCACCTCCCGCGTGACCATGTTTGGCCGTTGGCAGCAGAATGACCCCGGACTAACGTCGGCGCCTCCGTCAAAGCGAGGAATCTGCGTGCCGTTCCATCGCCAGCATGAACTTGCCACAAGGCAGGTCAGCGGATGGCTCATCTTCCCCCTGCCAACGCTGTCCCAGGGCTTGCCTTCGCTTCGCGTCGGCTGCGCCCTGGGCTATAGGCAGTCGCCCTGACGGGCTCTCGAAAGAGGCAGCAAGGAACGGATTGCGCGAACGGCCTAGCAGCCGCTCGCCCTACTTTTCTAGGTATCTAGTGAAATCACATCCCATTCTTCGGAGCTAACTGCCCACTCCAACGCTCGCCGCCTTTGGATAACAACATATGAATCTATCTTCCCGGGCAACCTCACCGTATTAATCTGAGCCTCCTACTTCGCCCAGTGGAGACAATAGGCAAGATCGCAAGCACTGGCCAACTCAGCCAGAGAGCGGACCCTTGCCTTAGAACGAATTCCTGCGCCACTTTCGTCTTTCTTGAGGTCCGGAAGCATCGTAGCGAAACGGAGCGAGCACGAATGGCCAAAGTCGAGAATGTCAACCACCCCAACGGCCCATGCCAAAGCCCACATGCCTTCAATCTGAGTCATATACAATTGTTTGTTGCCTGAACCGAGCTTTAAGAACGTTGTTTCTTCCTTAGTTAAGACGCTACCGCCAACTTCACGACTTAACCATTCCCAAGCTCTTTCCCTATCGAATCCGTAAGCGCAGGCTGCCAAGCAATGCATGCCGAGAAGACGGTCAATGATTTCTGAGGCATTTCGACAAGTGTAAAATTCCAACAAAGGTAGATTGTGATTTGTTTCATATCCGAGCTTCGCGGCTGTTTCTAATGATGTCTTCCTTATCTCTTGTAGGTTCATATGAAATATCTTCCCGACAGGCGGAAATAGATCAATATGGTGCCGTTGGTATCTTTTCTCACCCCGGCTTAACCTCCTGGGCCAGGGGGGCGGAAAATGGGCCGCCGACGCGGAGGAAGTCTTCCAGGAAGGCCGCCGCGGCCAGCGAGTCGTGGCGCTGCTTTTTCTGCTTGCGGGTGTACAGGCCGCGCAGCTTCTGGTCGGCGGCGAAGCTGGAGAGGTGCTCGTCCCACAGGCGCACGGGCAGGGTGGTCCGCCCGGCAAGCTGGAGGGCGAACTGGCGGGCGAGATTGGCCTGGGGGCCTTCGCTGCCGTCGTCGTTGAGCGGCCAGCCGACGACGATGCCGTCGGCGGAGTAGTCGGCGGCGGCCACAAGAATCTGCCGCAGGCATTGCTCCAGTGGCTGGGCGGGCAGTTGAGACAGGGGCGAGGCGATGGCGGTCAGGCTGTCGGCCACCGCCATGCCCATGCGGCGCGTGCCGTGGTCGATGCCCAGCCAGCGAGTCATATGCTAAACCTCACGGCCGGGACGGCCGGGACACTCACGGGCAAGATGCCCGTGCCACGTAACAAGACACAGCCGAGGGCGGCTGTGCCACACAATTCCGTAGGTCGGGCATACTTGCCTAATGGCCCTAAGTTAAGGGCCGTGGGCCGCTGTTTAGGGCCAGAACAGAGTGCTTCACCCAGCTGCAATGATCGGGATATTCGGGTTTCCGGGTCTTTTTATCGGCAACCGAAGCCCGAAGATGCAAACAGAGACCGAACAGATTCCTTATCTTAGGGCCATTAGGCATACTTGCCCGACATCTTGTCGAATCCGTTTCTGACTCTGTCGGGCAAGTATGCCCGACCTACAAATTAGACGTATTCCGAGCCGTACTTCTGGGCCAGGCCGTCCACGATTTCCTTAAGCCGCTGCGAATCGGCCTTGTTGCAGATGAGCGTCACGTCGCCGGTGTGGACCACGACGCAGTCGTCCATGCCCATTACGGCGATAAGGTGTTTCTTGTCGTCGGAGTAGATGACGTTGCGGTTGGCGTCGATGAGTTCGACGGTGGCGGCGGCCACGGCGTTGTCGGACCCGTCCAGTGCCACCACGTCGGCCAGGGCCGGCCAACTGCCCACGTCCATCCACTGGCAGGTCAGTTCCACCATCAGCACGTGCGGGGCCTTCTCCATCACGGCGTAGTCGATGCTGATCCGCGGAAGCTGCGGGTAGATTTCCGCCAGCAGCGGCTGGAAGTCCTTGCCCTGGGCGGCGGCCTGGCCCACGCGGGCAAGCTGACCGGCCGAGGCCGGCAGGTACTGCCGCAGGGCCGCCAGGATGGCGCCCACCTGCCAGACGAACATGCCGCTGTTCCAGAAGTACTCGCCGCTTTCGACGTAGCGGCGGGCGGTGTGGTGGTCGGGTTTTTCCTTGAACTCGCGCACTTTGCGGACGCCGTCGGCGACCTTCTCGCCGCAGTGGATGTAGCCCAGGCCGGTGTGGGGGAAGGTGGGGCTTATGCCGAAGGTCACCAGGGCCTGCGGGTCGTTTTCGGCGGCCTGGCAGGCCAGGTTGACGCAGCGGCGGAATTCCCCTTCCGGGCGGATGACGTGGTCGGCGGTGAAGACGGCCATGACGGCCTGGGGGTCGCGGGCGGCGACAAGTTCGGCCGCCAGGGCCACGGCGTTGGCGGTGTCGCGGCCTTCGGGCTCGCCGATGACGTTCCGGGCGGGTAGGCTGGGAAACTCGCGCTGCACCTGCGAGGCGTAGGCGTGGTTGGTGACCACCAGGATGCACTCCGGCGGGAACAGCCCCGCCAGGCGGTCCACCGCCAGGGCCAGCAGGCTTTGCCCGTTGACGAAAGGAATGAGCTGCTTGGGCTTGGATTGCCGGCTGGCGGGCCAGAGACGCTTGCCCGACCCGCCGGCCATGATTACGGCATATCGCATACGATCCTTTCCGTTACAGGACTATCGGCACCGGCCCCATTGAGAGTATAGCCTTTTGCCCTGCGGTCCGTCCGCCGCCGCCGGGCCGGCCGGCGGGAGATTCTACCGCCCCCGCGCCGGCAGGGGAAGGCCGCGGGCGAATCCAACCGTCGCCGGCGCCGCCCCGGCAAAATGTGGCAGGGGCGCGTCGTCGGTAGGTATAATCGCAGCCCAAAGATGTGTCCAACCGGGTTTGGAGCCCCAGGCGAGCGTGACCATCATTGCCGGCATAGACGAGGCGGGTTTCGGCCCGGTCATGGGGCCGCTGGTGGTCTCGGCCAGCGTCTTGGAGGTGCCGGAGGAACTTTCCGACAAGTGCCTCTGGCAGGCGCTCTCCCCCGCCGTCACGCGGACGAACTTCCGCAAGTCCCCCCGCCTGCCGGTGGCCGATTCAAAACTCCTGCGCGTCCGCAGCGACGGGCTGGTGCACATCGAGCGCGGCGTGCTGGGCATGCTCTCGCTTATGGGCCACCACCCCCAGAGCCTGCGGCAGCTGCTGGCGGTTGTGGCCCCGGGCGTGCTGCCGGCGTTGGAAGAATATCCCTGGTATGCCCGGACCGACCTGCCGCTGCCTCGCGCCGCCGGCGCCACCGACATCCTGCTCCGCTCCAACGCCCTGGGCGAGGTCATGCGGCAGAAGCAGGTGCGCCTTTTGGACATGCGGGCCGAGCCGGTGCTGACGGCCGATTACAACCGCATGGTCTCGGCCACGCGCAACAAGGCCTCCGCCCTGCTGGACGTGGTCTGCCGCCTGGTCTGGCCCATCGCCACCGCCTACCCCGCCAGATGCGTCCGCCTGACGGTCGACCACCTGGGCGGGCGCATCCGCTACCTGCCGGCCCTGCAGCGGCTCTTCGAGGGCGCGGCCATCAAGATCAAAGAGGAAAGCGAAAACTGCTCTTCCTATGTCGTGGACTACCGCGGCCGGCGGCTGGAAATCGACTTCCGTATCCAGGGCGAGTCCTGCTGCCTGGCCACCGCCCTGGCCAGCATGATCAGCAAGTACCTGCGCGAGCTGTTCATGGAACTGGAGAACGCCTGGTGGTGCTGCCGCGTCGAGGGCCTCAGGCCCACCGCCGGCTACTACGGCGACGGCACGCGCTTCCTCAAGCAGATCCAGCAGGCCGCCCAGCAACATGGCCTGGACCGCAACCTGTTCGTCCGCCTGCGGTGACGGAGCGGCATCGCACCCCCAACCCCACGGCCTGCGCATGCCCCGACCTCATGCCGACGACATTGGTTACATCGCCGGGCAATAACCCCAGGGGCGCGTACGTTTTGACTCTTGGCTGCAGCCGGCAAACGAATGTCGTTTGAATGCTGCCGGCCGGATCAACCGCGGAAGGGAGAACGGCGATGAAAAAGATTGTTAGCTCGTTGCTGGCCATGGGATTGGCCGTGGGACTGTTGGCTTATGTCTGCTGGGCGCAGGACTCCGGCGCGGGAACCGCCGGCCCGGCCAGGCGCGCCCGTGGACCGGGCGCCGGCAGCCAGCCCGGCAGGATGGGCGCCGATCTGGGCGCCCTGCCGAACACCATCAGGCAACTGAGAGCCTTAAAGCTGACGCCGGAACAGACGGCCAAGGTCAAGACCATCCTGGACGAGGCCCGGAAGAACATCACCGAGAACGTGCTGACAGCCGAGCAGCGGACCCAACTGTCGCAGATGCCCACCAGCGGCCCCGGCCGTTTTGGTCCGGGTGCAGGCGGCCCTGGCGGCGGCGATGGCACGACCTCGCCGGCCGGTCCTCGCAGAGGCGGTCGCGGTGGTCCCGGCGGACCGGGCGGCGCTCCCCCTGCCGGCGGTCTGCAATAGGGAGATGCTCTCTGCCGCCCCCAAGCGTCTCTTGCCTGGAGGTGGCACGATTTGCGGCGGCGACTCGGCCCCGTAGGCCGCGCTAGTCTTTTTTGGAGTAAACGAAGAACGCCAGTGCGGCCATTTGCAGCACCGTGGCCGTCAACAGCAGGATCGTGACCAGGGGCAAGAACGGGGAGATCTGCGACTTCTGCAGGTACAGCCGCACGGTCTCCGGCAGGAAGGTCAGGGCGAAGCACAGAACCAGCAGGGCGAATATCTGGCACAGCACGCCCAGCACCCGCAGCAGGGAGAACTGCGGGGCGGGGTTCCGAATCTGCTCAAGCCTGTCCATCACCTGCTGGAGAATGCCATTCTGCCGGTCGAGGGTCTCCTGGAGGTGCTGATCCGCCGGCGGGCTTGCCGGTTGGGCGCTGGTCTGATTGGAAGCGCCGGCCTGGCTGGAATTGGTCTGGGGAGTTTCCACCCTGCCCTGCCCCGCCGGATCGGTCTGACCGGCCGGAGGAACCTGCCCGGTCAGAATGAGCTCGGCCGCCTGGGCCATGTTGTCCACTTCAAAATCCGGCTTGGCCGGTTCGGCGGAATCGTCGAACTGGGCCGGCCGGCGAAGCAGGATGGTCTTGCACCCGGCCCGGCGCCCGGCCTCCATGTCACGGGAAGAGTCGCCGATCATCCAGCTCCCCGCCAGGTCCAGTTCGAGGTTCTTTGCCGCTTGCAGCAGCATGCCCGGAGCGGGCTTGCGCAGGTCGCTTTCCTGTGTGTATTGTGCAACCGCGCCCTGGGGGTGGAAGGGGCAGTAGTAGACCCCGTCCAGCGCCACCCCCAGTTCCTGGAACTGCCGGCGCATCTCCTGGTGGACCTTCTGGAGGGTATCTTCGGTCAGCAGCCCGCGGGCCACGCCTGACTGGTTGGTCACGACCACCAGCTTGTAGCCGGCCTGGGCCAGGCGGCGCAGGGCGGCGGCGGCGCCGGGCATGAGCCGCACCGCCCGCGGATCGGCCAAATAGCCGGGGTCTTCAATCAGCGTGTGGTCGCGGTCGAGGAAGACGGCATTATGGGCCATGGGCTACTTGTCTTTCCTGTCTTCGACGAGCTCCAGCGAGGCCTCGTCGAGCGTGCCGTGGTGGCGGTATTGCCAGGATAATACTCCAATGCCGGGGCGGAAGACGAGAGTCTGTTCGTCCGGCAGCGTCCGCAGCGACAGGGCAAAGGCCCCCTGCCCGGCCTGCGGCGCCGGCGAGACGTTCCAGCAGTACAGGCCGTCGGAGCGGCAGAGCTGCTCGGGCGGGCCGAATCGCTGTCCCGCCCGCAGCGGGAATTCCATCAGCAGTTCGGCCCGGTCGAACACCTCGGCGGGGATAGCGCCCTCGCCGGTCAAGGCCTGCTTGGCCGCCGGCAGGTCCTGGGCATTTATGCGGAAGAGCTTGCCCGACGCCAGCAGCAGGCCGTAGCGCGACGGCAGGGCCAGGTCGGTAATGGCGTCGTCCCAGCAGCCCTCCATCTCGCACAGGACAACGCCGTTGTCGCCCTTGACCGCCTCCAGCACCTTGACCTCCACGGTAAGTGGCATTTCCTTGACCTGCTGACCCTGTTGGTATCGGCGTTTGCCCTGGTAGGTCCAGTGAGCGCCGCTGGCCAAGGGAAACTCCGGCAAGGCCGAGGCCGACGGCGAGGCGCCGCTCGGCGGGGTGCGGTTAGAGTGTATGACCAGTCCCAGGATCAGCCCCGCCGCCAGTCCAGCCGCCGCCCCCAGGCCAAACATCCCCAGGCCAGGCTTGCGTGCCAAGAAGCTACCTTCCGTGGCCGAGTTCATGGGCAACTGTCATCCTTGCTTGGGCGGCTTGGCGAAGGCTTCCTCCACCAGGTCGCAGATGATGTGGTATGCCACCTGGTGAAGCTGCTGTGCCAGGTCGGCCCGGTCGGCCGGGGCCATGAAGCCAAGCTCCGCCAGTCCGGCCAGGGCCCCGCCCGACCGCCCGGTCATGGCCAGCACGATCATGCCGCGTGCGCGTGCGGCCCGCGCGGCGGCCAGCACGTTGGGGCTGTTGCCGCTGGTGGTCAGGGCCAAAAGCACGTCGCCGCCGCGGCCCAGGGCATCGACCTGCCGGCTGAAAATGTCGCCGAAGGCATAATCGTTGCCCACGGCGGTGATGATGCTGGTGTCGGTGGAGAGGGCCAGGCAGGCCAGGGGCTTGCGGTCGCGGCGGAAGCGCCCCACCAGTTCGCCGGCGATGTGCTGGGCGTCGGCGGCCGAACCGCCGTTGCCGCACACCAGGATCTTCCCCCCGCCGCGCAGGGCCTCAACCAGCCGCCCGGCCATCTGGGCGATGACTTCCTGGTGCTCGGGCGTTATCGCCTGCAGGGCCTCCACGGCCTGCTGCACCGCCTTGGCAACCCGTTCACGCAAGTGAAACTCCTTTCAAAAGCGCCGCCCCGCCCGGCGGTCACTGCCCGTTCTTGCCCATGATGCGCTCGATGATGGCCGTGGTGCTCAGGCCGGCAACCAACTCCAGGCTGAGCACCTTGCCGCCGTAGGATTCGACGATCTCGCGCCCCACGATCGTGGGCGTGGCGCCGCCCTTGACCAGCACGTCCGGGCGGAGCATTCGCAGCAGCGGCTCGGGGGTGTCCTCCTCGAAGAGGGTGACGTAATCCACGCAGTCCAGCGCCCCCAGCATTTCGGCCCGCTCGTCCTGGCCGATGA
>PMYM01000144.1:8898-26625 GCA_003171235.1 Phycisphaerales bacterium
CAGCCGTTGGTGAACACCACGGTCTGGCCCAACTGGCGGCGGCGGGCGACCTCTTCCAGCAGCTTTGTCCGGGCGACGACCTTGGATCCGCCCAGGCCCATCATCCGGCGCATCTCCCCCAGCAGTTCTTCCCGGCGGATGGGGGCAAAGCCGAAGCGTTCGACCTCCAGCCCGCCGGCCATGTTGGCCAGTTCGACGGCTGATTCGTAATCGCACCCGCCGGCCAAGGCCACCGCCAGCACGGCCAGCGTTTCGTCGCCGGCGCCGGTGACGTCGTAGACGTTGCGCGGGCAGCGGTGGCGAATCATCTTGCCCGCCCCATCGGAGAAAAGGTAAGCCCCGTCGCGGTCGAGGGAAATGACCACGGCCCGGGCATCGGTGGCCTTCTGGAGCTTGGCGGCGGCCTGGGCCAGGCTGGCGTCGGAATCGATCTTGATTCCGCTGGCCCGGGCGGCTTCGTAGCGGTTGGGCTTGACGACGGCGGCGCCGCGGTAGCGCCCAAAATCGTTCAGCAGCGCCGGGTCCACCACCACGATCTTGCCGGCGCGGGCGGCGTCGGCAATGAGCTGGGGGGTCAGGACGTCGTCCAGCAGGCCCTTGTTGTAGTCCTCCAGCACCACGATGTCGGCCTGGGAAAGCTCGGTTCGGAAGCTGCCGCGGATGGAGGCCTGCACCGCCGGGCTCAGCGGCAGGGTCGATTCCTCATCCACCCGCAGCATCTGCTGGGGGTGGCGATGCTGGGCCAGCCCGACGTAGCGGGTCTTTACCGCGGTTGGCCGGCCCTCCACGCGAAGCAGCGGCGCCGTCTGAGCCCCGGCCTCGTTGAGCAGGCGGGAAAGCTCGCCGCCGGCTTCGTCCTGCCCGATCACCCCCACGCACCGCACCTGGGCTCCCAGGGCCGGCACGGCCGCCGCCACGTTGCCCGCCCCGCCCACGCTGGACTGCCGGCGCATCGTCCGCAGCACCGGCACCGGCGCCTCGGGGTTGATCCGCTCGACGTCGCCATACACGTAGCTGTCGAGGATGAAATCCCCCGCCAGCAGCACCCGCGGCGAGCCGAGCTTCTCCACCAACTGGATGAGTTCCTGCATAGGCAGAGATTCTAAACGGATGTCCCCCGCCATTCAACTGTCAGGGTCGCGGACGCCCCGGCCGCTTGGGGAGTAGAACATGGTCACGCTGGAGATGAAACAGCGTGACCATGCCACCCGCCTACATAACTAATCCCCCTGCCGCCGGCCGTTACACCTTGGACTTGCGAGCGCCAACAGGCTCGGGCACCCGCTCAACCTCTTCCAGGAGAAGGATGCTGGGCTTCCCGATCACGCCGCCGAGCTCCATGTGCTCCTTGAGCTGATCAGACGCCATGAACCGCCGGGCAGCGTCCAGGTCGTCAACCTCCAGGGCCACCGTGATCAGGTTCTTGTCTTTCTCGTCACGGAGGATCCAGCCGCCGCGCAGGCCGTGCTCATGGCGAAGCCCTTCGCTCTGGTCGAACATCGGTTTCCACTGGGCGTAATCGCGAATCTTGTGCGTGACTACCAGGAATGACATTTTCGTTCTCCTAGTTTGAACTACCCAATTCTAGGAGTGCGGGAAAGGCTACGGGCTACAGGCTATAGGCTGCAATAGAAGTAGTGCCATCTCCTAGGTTATTGGCCTGTGCCCTGTGGCCTACACCTCCAGGCGGGCGTAATCCAGGCTCATGGATTCCATCAGGTAGGCCTCGGTGACGGTGACACAGAAGAGGGCGTACTGGGGGTCGTCGGCGGTCTTCCAATACCGCTGCATCAGCGGGTAGTCTTGCCACATCCTGCGCTTGATCTCTTGGTCGTTTACCATGGCGAAGCGGCCGCGCAGGCGAAGGTGGCGGTGGTCGGGGTCCATGTAGCAGACCTCGACGTTGGGGTTCTGGGTCATCTGACGCATCTTGGCGCTGCCGGCGTGGGCGGCCATGTATATGACGTTGCCCTCCACCGTCACCGGGCTCATCGGGCGGACGCGTGGCCACTGGCCATCGACGGTGGCCAGAAAGGCTATCTTGGCGGCGTCCTGAAATCGGCGGATGGCTTCGCTGGCGCGCATGTGCATCTCCTTCTTGGCGGTCCATTCTAGGACTGGTAAAAACCGCCTATTTGGGATAAAGCATTGGCAAAGGAGCCGGCCATGTCCAGCTTCTCAAGCAGGGTGGGAGGAACCGCCCGCAGGGCGGTCTCCCGCCGTTCTTCCATCTGATCCGGCTACCCAATTGGTGTGTTATCGGCCTTCTGGCTATTTGTCCCACCCGGCAGATTCTCTCCTGTCCCTGCCTAACCTGGGGAATATGGCGGTGGTGGCGGAACCGGCCCTGCTGGCGGCGGCGGGGGCACGGCGGCGGCGCGAGCGGCCCTTGACTCAGGATTGATCCGGCCGCGCAGCCACTCCATAAGCACATAAATGACCGGCGTGACGTACAGGGTCAGGGTCTGCGAGAACAAGAGCCCGCCCACCACGGCCAGGCCCAGCGGGCGGCGGGATTCTGCCCCCGCGCCGAAGCCGGCGGCGATGGGAATGCCGGCCATCAGCGCCGCCATGGTCGTCATCATGATCGGGCGGAAGCGGACCAGGCAGGCCTCGTGAATGGCGCTCGTGGCGTCCTTGCCCTCCTCGCGCTGGGCCTGGAGGGCGAAGTCCACCATCATGATGCCATTCTTTTTCACCAGGCCGATCAGCATGATGATGCCCACGAAGGCGTACAGCGACAATTCGACATTGAATAGCCACAGCGTCAGCAGCGCCCCAAAACCCGCAAAGGGCAAGGCCGACAGGATGGTAATCGGGTGGTAGAAGCTCTCATACAGGATGCCCAGCACCACGTAGATCACCACCACCGCCAGCACCAAGAGCCAGCCCATGCTGCGTATGGAATCGTTGAAGGCCTGGGCGGTGCCCTGGAAATTGCAGGTCATGCCGGCCGGCAGATTGCCGCGGGTGATTTCGTTTACCTTCTCCACAGCCTGGCTGAGGGCCACGCCGCCGCGAAGGTTGAAGGAAATGGTGGCCGAGGGCAACTGCCCGGAGTGGTTGATGGAGAGCGGCCCGACGTCCTCGCTCAGGGTCGTCACCGCCTTGAGCGGCACGAGTTGCCCGGTGCTGGATCGCACGTACAGCAGGTTCAGCACCTCTGGATTAGTCTGGTACTTATCCAGAACCTCCAGGATGACCTGGTATTGGTTATTGGGGGCGTAAATGGTCGAGACCTGCTTTACGCTGTAGGCGCAGGAAAGGGCGTTCTCGATTTCCAGGGGCGTCAGGTTGCGGATGAAGGCCGCATCGCGGTCGATCACGACGTTGACCTGGGGGTTCTTGAGTTGGACGTCGCTGGAGACGTCCAGAAAGTCCGGCAGTTCGCGGATCCGCTGCTCGAGCTTGCCGGCGTAATCATAAAGTTCATCCGTGTCGACGCCCTGCACCGTCAACTGGTAAGGGCTGCGGGATTGCCGGCCGCCGACGTTGATGGCCGGNNTCGCGCGGCTTGAGCACGACGCCGAAGCGGCCCCCGCCGCCGGCGCTGGTGCTGACCATGAAGCTGTCAACATTGGGGTTCTTCTCCACCACCGCCGCCAGGTCCAGGTGGTGCTGGACCAGCGAGGCGAAGGAGGCGTCCTGGGCCGACTCGGTGCCGATCATGATCCAGCCCCGGTCCTCGGAGGGGATGAAGCCCATCGGCACCTTGTAGAACAGCCAGACCGTGCCGCCCAAGATGGCCAGCGAAACCGCCATGGTCGTCGCCTTGTTCCGCAAGGCCAGCCCCAGCGTCCAGTCGTAGAACTTCAGCATGGCCTGGAAACCCGCCTCGCTGACGCGGTAAACCAGGCCGTGGTGAATTTTGTGCTGGTCCTTGAGGAAGCGGCTGGCCAGCATGGGCGTCAGCGTCAGCGACACCGCGCCGCTGACCAGCACCGCTGCGCCGATGGTGACGGCGAACTCCCGGAACAGCCGCCCCACCAGCCCGCCCATGAACAGCACCGGGATGAACACCGCCGCCAGCGAGATGGTCATGGAGACGATGGTGAAGCCGATTTCCCTGGACCCCTCCAGCGCCGCCTGCATCCGCCCCTTGCCCATCTCCATGTGCCGGACGATGTTCTCCAGNNGAGAGGTTGTCCAGGCTGTAGTTCAGCACGTACATCACCGCGAAGGTGCCGACGATGGACATCGGCAGCACCAGGCTGGGAATGACGGTGGCGGAGAAGTTCCGCAGGAACAGGAAGATCACCATCACCACCAGCCCCAGCGTCAAGAGCAGGGTGAACTGCACGTCGTGGGCGGAGTCGCGGATGGGCAGGCTGTTGTCGCGCATTACCTCAAGGGTAAGCGCCGCCGGCAGTTTCTCCCGCAGCATGGGCAGCAGGGCCTTGATGGCGTCAGCCACGGCCACGGTGTTGGTGCCCGGCTGGCGCTGAATGGCCAGGATGATGGCCCGGTCGCGCACCCCATTCTTGACATACCAGGCCGCCTGCTTGTCGTTCTCCACGCCGTCGACGGCCGTTCCGACGTCCTGCAGCCGCACCGGCTGGCCGTTGCGATAGGCGATTACCAGCGGCATGTACTTGGAGGCGTCCATTAACTGACCGTTTGCCAGGATGGTCTTGCCCTGGAAAGGCCCGTCCAGCGAACCCAGTGCCAGGTTTACGTTGTAATCGTTGATGCGATCGGAGACCTCGTCGATGCCTATGCCGCGGCTGGCCAGTTCGTTGGGATCGACCTTGATCCGCACGGCGTACTTCTGCGAGCCGAAGACCTGCACCTGGGCCACCCCGTCGATCATGGAGATGCGCTGGGCGATGATGCTCTGGCCGTACTCGTCCAGCACCGACATGGGCAGGTTGAGGCTGGTCAGCGACAGGAAGAGGATGGGCTGGTCGGCGGGGTTGACCTTGCGGAAGCTGGGCGGGTTGGGCATTTCGGCCGGCAGCTTTCGCACGGCCCGGGAGATGGCGATCTGGACATCCAGGGCAGCGGCGTCAATGTTGCGGTTAAGCGAGAACTGCAAGGTGATAGAGGCGTTGCCCAGGGTGCTGCTGGAGGTCATGTTGTCCACGCCGGCGATGGTGGAGAATTCTTTCTCCAGCGGGGTGGCCACGGCCGAAGCCATGGTGTCGGCGTTGGCCCCGGGCAATTGTGCGCTGACCTGGATGGTGGGGTAATCCACGTTGGGCAGGTCGCTGACGGGCAGCTTGCTATAGGCGATGACGCCCAAGAACAGGATCATGAACATGACCAGGGTGGTCATGATGGGCCGCTGGATAAACGTCTGGGAAATGCTCATGCCCTCGTCCCCTCGGCCGGGGCGGAGGAGGCTGTTCCCCCCTGCCGCCTGGCCGGGCCGCTGGAGGTGGCCGGGGCGACCTGGCTGGCCGGAGAAGACACTGCGGCGGGGCCGGCGCCTGTCGAGGGCGCGCTGGAGGCCGGCTTGAGCGTCAGCTTGGCGCCGGGCGAAAGGCGGAATTGCCCGTCGGTCACCACCATTTCTCCGCTGGAGAGCCCCTGCTCGATGACCACGTCGTCACCGAAGGCCTGGCCGACAGTCACGCTCCGCACCTGGGCCGTCTGGTCGGCGCCGACCACGTAAACGTACGTGCCCTCGCGCCCGGGCTGCACCGCCCGCGAAGGCGCCATCACCACGCCGCTGCGCTGGGCCAGCCGGAGCACCACCTGCACGTGCTGCCCGGGCCAGAGGTGTTCCTGGGTGTTGGCAAAGCTCGCCCCCACCAGCACCATGCCGGTGGCCTTGTCGATAGTGTTGTCGATGAAAAACAGTTGCCCCACCTGGGTCTGGGAGTCTTCCGGCAGGACGGCCTCCACGCGCAAGGGCTCGCCGCCGGCGAAGTATCGCTGGACTAACGGAAGTTCGGCCTGCGTCACGGAGAAATAAACGTTCACCGGCTGGATCTGGTTGATCACCAGCAACTGCGTGTCGTTTGCATTGACCAGGTTGCCCTCGTTGGCCAGGCGCTTGCCCACCCGCCCGGAAACCGGGCTCTGGATGGTGCAGTGGTCCAGGTCCAGTTGGGCGGTCTGGATGGCGGCCTTGTCGGCGTGGACAGTTCCGGCCAGGGTTCGCTCAGCGGACAGGGCCTGGTCCAGGTCGCTCTTGGAGGAGATGCCTTTCTCCTGCAAGGTCTTTTGTCGGGCCAGGTCGGCCTTGGCGTTCTCGGCCAGGGCTTCGTCCCGCTCCAGGTTGGCATGGGCGGCCTCCAGGGCCGCTTCAAACTTGGCCGGATCGATCCGGCAGAGCAACTGGCCCTTCTGCACGAACTGGCCTTCCTGGAAGGCCAGTTTGATCAGCGTGCCGCTGACCTGGCTTCTGAGGGTCACGCTGGCGGCGGCCTCCACCGTGCCGAAATTGAGGATCTGCACCGGCACGTCGCGCGTGGTGGCCGCTTCGGCGCTCACCGGCACCGGCCCGCCGCCGCGCGGGGCCTTGGGGTCGGCCTGGCGCGAACACCCCGCCTGGGCCACCACCAGCCACGCGATCCACGCCGCCGCCAATATCCCCCCCCGCCATCCTCTCGCCTGCCGCCTATACGCCTTCAAGGCCTGTTCCTTCCTCGCCAAGTGGACCGGCCGATCAGTCAGATAGAACTGACCGGTCAGTTCCATTATTAACACGACTGTACCACATTTGTTCCGCCCGGAAAATCCCCAGTTGGGCCAATGTTGGCGATTCCAGAGGGCTTGCCTCCGGCGCGGAATTCACCCGCCCACCTGCCGGCGCGGCAATTGCTGGCGATTAGTCTCTTCGCGCACGGCCGGGGCGGGCTATATAATCGCTCCCGGAAACGAGGCCTCACATGAGCCAGAAGAAACGCATTGCCGTTTTCCCCGGGACCTTCGACCCCATGACCAACGGCCATCTGGACGTGGTCGGGCGAGGCAGGCTGCTGTTTGACGAATTGATCGTCGCCGTCGGGCACAATCCCGAAAAGGGCACGATGTTCACGCTGGCGGAGCGGGCCGACATGATCCGCCAGCTCCTGGCCCAGTACCAGTACCATAACGTCCGCGTCGCCACTTTCACCGGGCTGACGGTGCACTTCGCCCAGCAGGTGGGGGCGGCGGCCATGCTGCGCGGCATTCGCAACAGCTCGGACCTGCAATTCGAGTTCCAGGTGGCCTTGACCAACCGGGTGGTGGCCGAGGTGGAGACGGTCTTCATCATGACCAGCCCCGAATTCGCCTTCACCTCCTCCTCGCTGATCAAGCAGATCGCCTGGATGGGCGGGGATGTTTCCAAGCTGGTGCCGCCGCTGGTGATCGAGAGAATGCTGGCCAAACGCGGGCCCGTCAACATCCCGGACAACCACCTGGAGGAGACGCCCTAGTAGTCTGTCACAGCANNCCTGTTACAGACTACTAGTAGTCCTTCAACTTTGACTTTGAAACTCAAAATCAAGCTTGAAGGACTACAGAGCAGGCGAGCAGTGGAACAGGTGAACAGGCGAAGAACGGTTAACGTGCGGTCTCCTGCTCAACTGTTCNNCAACTGTTCACCTGCTCCGACTCGCACGATCTATCTTGAAGGACTATCGGATTGTCTGACGAGCTTGTCATCTTCGGCGGCACGTTCAACCCCATCCATCACGGCCATTTGATCGTGGCCGGGGCGGTGGCCCAAATGCGCGGCTTCGAACGTGTGACCTTCATGCCGGTGAATCTGCCCCCGCACGGGGCCGCCAACGGCCAGGGGCGCAAAAGCCTGACCTCCGGCGACACCTCCGCCGCCGACCGGTTGGAAATGATCCGCCTGGCCATCAGCGGGGAAGCGCATCTCGACGTCAGCGACCTGGAACTGAAGCGGCCCGGCGCCAGCTTCACCTACGACACCCTTTGCCAACTCCGCCAGCTCCACCCCCAGGCCCGACTGCACCTGATCGTGGGGGCCGACATGCTGGCCGATCTGCCCAGATGGCGCCGCGCGGCGGAGGTGGTGGAAATGGCCCAGATCCTCACCGTCGGCCGGGCTGGGCCGGAGATGGCGGATATCCTCCGGGGCATCCAGGGGGCATTCACACCGCCTCAGCACGCCCGGCTGGCCAGTGGCCTGCTGACAACCCCCCTGATCGATATCTCCAGCAGCGACATCCGCCGGCGGGTCAAAGCCGCCCTGTCAATACGGTACTTGGTGCCAGAGGCGGTAAGGGATTTCATTTACCGCAAAAAATTGTACATTTAAACTGCTGAAACCCATTATATTGTGGTTCTCATTACGGATTTGGTGTAGTATGTCCAAAGTTGTTGGCTTTCTTGGGTAAATCGGCTTTTTCCATTGACAGAAAGCGAATTCTGCATTAAAAGTACTAAAAGGACGCAATATCGCGAGGCTCCTCGGCTGAGATCCCTCCCTTGGCCGAGTTATCTGCACCGGCGTCAGGCTCCCCTCCCCTGACGCCGCTTTTTTTTTGCTCCATCCGGTGTCTCCGGGGATGTTGGCACGCGTCTTCTTCCTGGACGTTGCTCCGTGAGTTCATAGGCCTCGGCGCGGACCGGTGGGTTCCTCTTTGTCTCACCGGTCTTGGGAAGCACCGCAAACCACAAACCCCCGCCTCACGGCGGGGGCTACAGCCAAGGCCCGCCACCTTCATGTGTCTTGACGTCAGGCCCGCGGCCCCGTTCTAATGCTCGTATGAATTCTCCAGGCAAAACGCCGCTGCGCTTGGGCGTGCTGCTGTCGGGCGGCGGCAGGACGCTGGTCAACCTGCGGGAGCACATCCAGGATGGCCGCCTGGGAGCCCGCATCTGTGTGGTTATCGCCAGCCGCCCATGCAAGGGCCTGGACCTGGCGGGGCAGCTTGGCTTGCCCGCTCACCTGGTCTCTTACAAGAGCCGCCGCGACGACCAGACCTATAGCGACGCCATCACCGCCCTGCTGGACCAGGCCGGCGTGGAACTGGTGGTCATGGCGGGGTTCCTCTCCAAGTGGATCATCCCGCTCAAGTACATGGGCCGGGTGATGAACATCCACCCCGCCCTGCTGCCCGGCTTCGGCGGGCAGGGCATGTACGGCCATCGCGTGCACGAGGCCGTGCTGCAGGCCGGCTGCAAGGTCTCCGGCTGCACCGTTCACTTCGTCAACAACGACTACGACGGCGGCCCCATCGTCCTGCAGACGTGCGTGAGGGTGCATGAGGGCGACAGCCCCGACGACCTGGCCGCCCGCGTGTTCGAACAGGAAAAGCTGGCCTTTCCCCAGGCCATTGCCCTGTACGCCGCCGGCCGACTGCGGATCGAGGGCCGGGTGGTGCGGATCACGGACGGCTGACCGGCCGGCGTTCGTTCTCTCCGCTTCCTGAGTCGTGTTGAATTGCGCTTTCTGATGCAGTAAGATGTGCGTGTCGGCCAGCCGGCACTGCTGCAAAACCCAACAGGACCATGCCGCTGGCCTTGCTTTTTCACTGCGGCCCGCACGGCCGCGAAAGGACTGACCATGGCTGCCAAAGACAAATACCCGTTGCAGGACGTGGCCGAGCCCAACCTGTACCGGGAGATATTCCCCTATGACCAACTGCCGCGGGTGCCCTTCGACGGCCAAGCGGTGCCGCTGCCGCCGCTGGGGGAAATCTGGATCACCGACACCACTTTTCGCGACGGCCAGCAGGCCCGCCCGCCCTACACCGCCGCCCAGGTCGTGGACATCTACACCCTGCTGCACAAGCTCGACGGCGATAGCGGCCTGATCCGGGCCAGCGAGTTCTTCCTCTACTCCAAGCGCGACCGCGAGGCGGTCCAGAAGTGCGCCGCCTTGGGCTTCAAGTTCCCGCAGATCACCGGCTGGATCCGCGCCGTCAAAAGCGACTTCAAGCTGGTCAAGGATATGGGCCTGAAGGAAACCGGCATCCTGACCAGTTGCAGCGACTATCACATTTTCCTGAAGCTCAAGAAGTCCCGCCGCCAGGCCATGGAGATGTACCTGGACATAGCCAAGTCCGCCCTGGACAGCGGCATCGCCATCCGCTGCCACCTGGAGGACATCACCCGGGCGGATTTCTACGGCTTCGTGGTGCCTTTCGCCATCGAGTTGATGGAGCTGCGCCGCCAATACGGCGTGGACGTCAAGATCCGCCTGTGCGACACCATGGGCTTCGGCGTGCCCTGGCCCGAGGCCGCCCTGCCGCGCAGCGTGCCCAAGCTGGTGGCTGGCCTGATCCACGAGGCCGGCGTGCCCGGGGCGCTGCTGGAATGGCACGGGCACAACGATTTTCACAAGGCGCTGGTCAACCCCGCCACCGCCTGGCTGTACGGCTGCGCCGCCTGCAACGGCGCCCTGCTGGGCACGGGCGAGCGGACGGGCAACACCCCCATCGAGGCCATGGTCGTCGAGGCCGCCCAGATCAACGGCCGCCACACCCCGGGTGTCAACTACACCGTCATCACTGAAATCGCCGAGTACTTCCAGAGGAACGCCGACCACACCATCCCGCCCAACTACCCGCTGGTGGGCAGGGACTTCAACGTCACCCGGGCCGGCATCCACGCCGACGGGCTGCTCAAGAGCGAGGAAATATACAACTGCTTCGACACCGTGGCCCTCTTGAATCGCCCGGTGGGGGTGGCCATCACCGACAAGAGCGGCGCCGCCGGCATCAAGCACTGGATCGAGGAGCGCTTCGAGCTGGACGTGGCCAAGGACGACAGCCGCCTGATCTCCATCAAGGACAGGATCGACGCCGAGTACGAGGCCGGGCGGACCAGCGCCGTGGCCGAGGAAGAGATGCTCAGGTGGTTCAACCAGGCCTTCGGAAAGGTTCCGGCCAAGAAATAGCTCGATTTTCGATTTACGATTTACGATGTACGATTTAACGACGGGAGCCAAGGCAAGCCTTTGAGCTGGCCTGACTCCTGCTGTTAAATCGCAAATCGCAAATCGTAAATCGCAAATTCCTGCGGAAAGGAGCCGCAATGCTGGAGCTGGAGAAATTCATCCGCGACGTGCCCGACTTCCCCAAGAAAGGCATCGTCTTCAAGGACATCACTCCGCTGCTGGCCGACCCGGCCGCCCTGGAATGCGCCATCGAGCAACTGGCCCGGCCCTACCTCGGCGCGGGCGTCAGGACGGTGGTGGGCATCGAGAGCCGGGGCTTCATCCTGGGTGCGGCGGTGGCCAGGGTGCTCCAGGCCGGCTTCGTGCCGCTGCGCAAGGCCGGCAAGCTGCCCTGGAAGACCGTGCGTAAGAGCTACGCCCTGGAATATGGCACCGACTCGATCGAAATCCACGCCGACGCCGTCGGCTCCGGCGATAAGGTGCTGATGATCGACGACCTGCTGGCCACCGGCGGCACCATGCAGGCCGCCTGCCAACTGGTCAGCCAACTGGGCGGCAAGATCGTGGGCGTGGCCTTCCTGGTGGAACTGGATTTCCTGGCCGGAAGGGCCAAGCTCGACGGCTACGACATTCACACCCTCATCCATGTCAAGTAGGGCCTGATGTGGTATAAACGGGCCTGCTGTTTTTAAGGACGCGGCGGATCATGAGCGAAATGCCCACTTGCCTGGTTCGGCGGGCGACGATGCCGGTGCGGCTGGCGGCGGAGTGCGAGGCCTGGGCAGCGGCCGACAAGCTCGCCATCGACCAGTTCCCCTGGTTCAAGCAGGGCCAGCGCCAGGCCACCGACGTGGGCCTGCTGTACGACGACCAGGCCATCTACCTGCTTTTCGTCTGCGAAGACAAGCACATCAACAGCGTGGAAACGCGGCCTAACGGGGACGTATACAAGGACAGCTGCGTGGAGTTCTTCGCCACGCCCAACCCGCGGGAGAACTCCTCGTATTTCAATTTTGAATCCAACTGCTGCGGCTGCGTGCACCTGGGCTGGGGCGCCGGCCGGCATGACCGAAAGCTCGGCAGCCCCCAGGTCCACGCCGACATCAAGGTCAAGACCTCCATCCCCACGCCCACGCGCGAGGAATCGCCGCGCGACGACGGCTGGTGGCTGGCGGCGGCCATACAGTTCTCCGCTATCGAAAAGCTCGGCGGCCTGAAGCTCGCCCCCCGCCCCGGCGACACCTGGCGGGTGAACTTCTTCCGCTGCGGCGGCAAGACCGACGGCCAGTACGCCTGCTGGAGCCCCATCGACTTCAAAGACCCCGACTTCCACCGGCCGCAGTTCTTCGGCCTGCTGAAGTTCGAATAGAAAGTAGCCAGTAGTCAGTAGCCAGTAGCCCGTTGCGGATAAGAACGTCTTTCCTGGATACCGGCTACTGGCTACTGGCTACTGATTCTGTGGGAAAGAGGCATGACCCAACTCATCAAAACGCGCTTCGCCCCCTCCCCCACCGGCTATCTGCACGTCGGCGGGGCGCGGACGGCGCTGTTCAACTTCCTGTGGGCCAGGCACACCGGCGGGCAATTCCTGCTGCGCATCGAGGACACCGACCGCGAGCGCCACGTCGAGGGGGCCGACCGGAAGATCGTGGCCGATCTCCGCTGGCTGGGCATCGAGTGGGATGAAGGTTTTGACAAGGGCGGGTCCAACGCCCCGTACGTCCAGAGCCAGCGGCTGGAGGTTTTTCGGAAACTGACAGTCAAGCTGCTGGAAGAGGGCAAGGCCTACTACGCCTTTGAGACCAGCCAGGAGCTGGAGGCGTTGAGATCAGCGGCCGAGGCCAGGAAGGCGTCATTCCGCTACCTCCGGCCGGAGAAGCTGGTAAGCGACCCCGACCAGGCCGAGCACGCCCGTCGCCAGGGCAAGCCGGCCGTCGTGCGCTTCAAGAATCCGCTCCAGGACGTGACCATCCGCGACGAACTGTTCGGCGAGGTGACCGTCGCCGCCGCCGAGCAGGACGACTTCGTCATCCTCAAGGACGACGGCTTCCCGACGTATCACCTGGCCAACGTCATCGACGACGGCCTGATGGGCGTGAACTTCATCATGCGCGGGCAGGAATTTCTCTCGCAGACCTGGCGGCAGAAACTGCTGCGCCAGGCCCTGGGCTTCGACGAGCCACGCTACGCCCACCTGCCGCTGATCATGGACATGGCCGGGCGGAAGCTCTCCAAGCGCGACGGCGACGTGGAGGTCTTCGCCTTCCGCAAGGCCGGTTACCTGCCGGAGGTGCTGGGCAACTTCATCGCCCTCTTGGGCTGGAGCCCCGGCGGCGACCGCGAGAAGATGACCCTGGCCGAGATGGTCGAGCTGTTTACGCCCGATCGGCTGTCCAAAACCAACGCCAAGTTCGACCGGACCAAGCTCTTGGCCTTCAATACCGATGCCGTCGCCGCCGCATCTGAGCAGCGACTGGTTGACGGCTTTGCGGATTATCTCAGCGTCCAAGATCAGGGTGGCACGGGCGGCTCGCCCGCGTCTTTAATCCCCGCCAACGACTGCGAAATGCTTGGCCGGATGATCCGGGCCAATCACGGCTTCCGCACCTTTGCCGACCTCGTAGCCAAGTGCAGCGTGCTCTTCGGCCCCGACGACGCCTACGCCTTTGACGAAAAGGCCGTGGCCAAGGTGTTGGAAAAGAACGGCGGCGCCGGCTATGCCGTGCTGGCCGAACTGCGAGCCCTGCTGGACAAGGCCGATTGGACCGAGCCGGCCCTGAAGGTGCTTGTCGAAAACTACTGCCAGCGGAAATCGCTGAGCATGGGCCAGGTGGCCCAGCCCATTCGCGTAGCCGTCACCGGCACGACCATCAGCCCGGCCATCTACGACACGCTGCTATTCCTGGGCAAGGCCAAGACCCTCGCCCGCATCGACCGCTGCCTGCGCCAAAAGGCCTGAACCACAAAGCTCACAAAGAACACAAAGGGGAACAAAGAAGTATTTCTCTTGAGGCGTTCTTTGTTCCGATGCCTTGTGAGATCTGCAGTTCAACTTGCCTGGGGCTAGGCTGATGGGAATTCGGAATGGCTTTTATCTTTCAGCTTTAAGCTTTCAGCTTTCAGCTTTAAGCTTTGTTCTTCTACCCCGGTTCTGAGCCGGGGCGAAAGGAACAGTGTGATGAGCAACGAGAACGTTATCGCCCATGACTTCATCCGCCAGGCCGTGACGGAGGACCTAAAGAGCGGCCGGTTCAACGGCGTGCACACCCGCTTTCCGCCCGAGCCCAACGCCTACCTGCACATCGGGCACGCCAAGGCCCTGTGGATCGATTACGGCATAGGCCTGGACTTCGGCGGGCTGTTCAACCTGCGCTTCGACGACACCAATCCGGCCAAGGAAGAGCAGGAGTTCGTGGACGCCATCATCCAGGACGTCCGCTGGGTGGGGGCGGTTTTCGACGACCGCCTGTTCTACGCCAGCGACTATTTCGACCGCATGTACGAGTGGGCCCAGGAGCTCATCCGCAAGGGCCTGGCATACGTCTGCGACCTGACGGCGGAAGAAGTGACCGCCCATCGCGGCAACCTCACCCAGCCGGGCAAGGACAGCCCCCACCGCAACCGCCCGGTGGAAGAAAACCTGGACCTCTTCCGCCGCATGCGGGCGGGCGAATTCCCCGACGGCAGCCGCACCCTGCGGGCCAAGATCGACATGGCCCACCCCAACCTGAACATGCGCGACCCGGTGATGTACCGCATCCTGCACACCCCGCATCACCGCCAGGGCGACAAGTGGTGCATCTATCCCATGTACGACTGGGCCCACGGGCTGGAGGACTCCATCGAGGGCATCACCCACTCGCTCTGCTCGCTGGAGTACGAGAACCACCGCCCGCTGTACGACTGGTTCATCGACGCCGTAAACCAGGGCCGCACCGACGACGGCAGCGGCCCTTGGGGCAGGAAGATCCACCACCCGCGGCAGATCGAATTCGCCCGGCTGAACATGACCTACACCGTCATGAGCAAGCGCAAGCTCATCGAGCTGGTGCGCGACGGGTCGGTGCGGGGCTTCGACGACCCGCGCCTGCCGACGCTGGCGGGGCTGCGCCGCCGCGGCTACACACCCGAGGCCATCCACGATTTCTGCCGGCGGATCGGCGTCAACAAGACCGACTCGGTGGTGGACATGCAGCTCCTGGAGCACTGCCTGCGCGAGGACCTCAACAAGCGCTCGCCCCGCCGCATGGCCGTGCTGCGCCCGCTCAAGCTGGTGATCGACAATTATCCCGACGGCCAGGTCGAGCAGGTGGACGCGGTCAACAACCCCGAGGACGCCGCCGCCGGCACGCGCCAGGCGCCGTTCTCCAAGGCGCTGTACATCGAGCAGGACGATTTCCGCGAGGCCCCGCCGCCCAAGTACTTCCGGCTGTTCCCCGGCCAGGAGGTGCGCCTGCGCTACGCCTATTTCGTCAAGTGCACCGGCTGCGTGAAAGACGCCGCCGGCAAGGTGACCGAGGTTCACTGCACTTACGACCCCGCCACCCGCGGCGGCGACAGCCCCGACGGGCGCAAGGTCAAGGCCACCATCCACTGGGTCAGTGCCGCCCACGCCCTGCCGGCGGAAGTCCGCCTGTACGACCACCTTTTCACCAAGCCCGACCCCCAAGACGCCCCCCCGGGCCAGGATTTCCGCGCCAACGTCAACCCCAACTCCCTGGAAACGGTGCAGGGCTTCGTCGAACCATCTTTAGGTAGCACAGGCGTCTCGCCTGTAGCCGAGTTCCCCGTGCAGTTTGAGCGCCTGGGCTACTTCTGCAAGGACAAGGATTCGACGCCGGACAAGCCGGTCTTCAACCGCGCCGTCACCCTCAAGGACACCTGGGCCAAGATCGAGAAGAAGGAAGGCGCCAAGAAATAGCGGGCGCAAAAGATTAGCCGCGAACAACGCGAACGGCGCGAACAGGCAAAGAACTTGATTTGGAAGAATGAAAATGTCCCTGCTGGTAACCGGTTCCATAGGCATTGACACGGTCGAGTCGCCCTTCGGCAAGGTGGTGGACACCTTGGGCGGTTCCAGCATCTACTTCGCCTACGCCGCCAGTTTTTTCACGCCCGTGCGACTGGTGGGCGTGGTGGGCGAGGATTGCCCCGCTGACTTCCTCAAGCCCCTCAGAGACAATCCGCGGATTGACATGTCCGGGCTGGAGGTCCGCCAGGGTTCCAAGACCTTCCGCTGGCACGGCAAGTATCACCAGGACGTCAACCATCGCGACACGGTGGCGGTGGAGCTCAACGTGCTGGCCGAGCGCGGCCCGACCATACCCCCGCAGTTCCGCGACAGCCGCTATGTCTTCCTGGCCAACACCCACCCGGCCCTGCAGGGGGAGTTGCTCGACCAGCTCACAGCACCGACCATGGTAGTGGCCGATACCATGGATCTGTGGATCGCCAACGAGCGGCCGGCCCTGACGGCCCTGATAAAGCGGCTGGACGGCCTGGTGCTCAACGACGGCGAGGCCAAGCAGCTCACCGGGCAGGCCAACGTGGTGGCGGCCGGGCTGGAGATATTGACGCTGGTGCGGCAGTTCGTGGTGATCAAGAAGGGCGAGCACGGCTCGCTCCTGTTCCACAACAATAAGGTGTACGCCTTGCCCAGCTATCCGACCTTCTGCGTGGTGGACCCCACCGGCGCCGGCGACAGCTTCGCCGGGGCGATGATGGGCTACCTCGCCAGCGCCGGTGCCTGCGACAGCGGCGCCCTGCGCCGGGCCATCGCCTACGGCACGGTGACCGCCTCCATCGGCATCGAGGATTTTTCCCTGGGCAAGTTTCTTAGCGGCAGCCGGGCCGAGATCGACAAGCGGATGAAGGAGTTCGAAGAATTGACACGTTTCTAGGATAAGAAGCTTGAACCACAAAGCTCACAAAGAGCACAAAGGCTGTTTTTGAAAAAGCTTTCTTTGTGTTCTTTGTGCTCTCTGTGGTTCAAGTCTTTGACCTATGCCAAGAACATTTATCGCCATCCCGCTGCCCCACTCGGTGATCGCCGCCCTGGAGGAGGCCCAGCGGCAACTTGCCGCCGCCGGCGCCGACGTCCGCTGGGTGGAGCGGGAGAACCTGCACCTGACGCTCAAGTTCCTCGGGCAGGTGGAGGACCGCCACGTCACCACCGTCTGCACCGTCGCCCAGCAGGCGGCCGGGTCGGTAGAGGCCTTCGATTTTGACGTCCGCGGCCTGACCAGCGTGCCGCCGTCCGGGCAGATGCGCATGGTCTGGGCCGGGGTGGCCGACGATACCGGCAAGCTGGCAGTCCTGCACGATCAATTAGACAGCGGCTTTGCCGGCATGGGTTTCCAGGAAGAGACGCGCGACTTCCGCCCGCACATGACCCTCGGGCGCGTGAAGGGCGGCAGGAACATCACCCAACTGCGATCCGCCGTCAGCCGGTACGTCGCAACGGACTTTGGCCCCTGCCCGGCCGACGAACTGGTGGTCTTCTCCTCGCAGCTTGCCCCAAGCGGCCCGATCTACACTCCCCTGGCCAAAGCGCCTTTGAAATAGCCCCCGACGTAAGTCGGGGGTTTCCAGTCTTTTTGTATGTTGTCTTTTCCTAGCCCGAGGGCGTTTGCCCGTAGCCACGGGTGACGCGCAGCGAAACCCGTGGAAAACGGCAACCTGACGGCCAAGCCCCCGAAGGGGGCGCTTGCCCCGACCCTATCAACAGAGGAAGTCGCCTGGGTCGCCGTTCCATCGCCATCGTGAACCTCTCATGAGGCAGATCGGCGGATGGCTCTGTTACTGCCCGGCTGTGCCACATGACTTTTCACTCGCCCTGCATACTTAGGGGCTCTAACAGAACCTACGCGGAGCCGCGTTGCGGCCAAAACCGCCCAGCTGCAAGGAAGGCCGACGAAGCCATA
>PMYM01000101.1:0-39004 GCA_003171235.1 Phycisphaerales bacterium
GGCCTGCGGCAAAATCCGCTCCGTCGCGGCCCGTGTAGGTTCTGTTAGAGCCCCTAAGGCGGGGCAAGTTCCGGCCGGTGCTACTGCACCAGGAAGATGGCGTGGGACATGGCCGGATTGCCGCCGGGATAGTTGATCGTGATGCTGCTGTTGCCTTGGACGCTCAGCGTGTCGGAGATGAGTTGAATGTTACTCCAGTCGCCGGTGCCGCCGATATCCAGCAGGGCATCGGGAAGGTAGAGCGCCCCGGAGAGCGAGATTTGGCTAGTGCCGCGGATGATCGCGGGGTTATTGTTGTCGCGAGCCTGGAAAATCGAGACCTTCTGGTAGGTTTCGGCTATGTCGGCCGGGACGGTCGTGTCGCGCGTGGGGTCGAGAGGCCGGATGTCGATAGTGCCGTTGCCGCCAAGGTTCATACTGCCCTTGCCGACGATGTAGAAGAGCACGCCTCCGGGGTTGGGATTATTGAGCCCGGGCTGGCGCACCAGCAAGTTGCCGCCGTTGACATCCAACCCGGCCCCGTCCAGGACATACACCCCCGGCGCCAGGATGGCCGTTCCGTTGGTCATGGTGATGCCGCCGGAGTAGTACCCCGGCGTCAGATGTACGGTGGCGTTGCCGGTTATCTTGACTTTTCCCAGGTCATTGTGCGTGTTGTATTCCGGGGCGGGCAGCAATGCAAAGGGATCCTCCACCCGCGGCTGGCCGGTCAGGGCCTCGCCCTGGAAAGGCCAATGTCCGGAACTGGAGGTGCCGCCGGTGATGTTGGCCAGGTCCACGTCGATGGTAGCCCCGCCCTTGGTGTTCACGGCATTACCGGCGATGGAGTTCACCTGCAGCGTTCCGCCTTGGATAATCAAGCTGGCGTTGCCGTTCATGGAGTAGGCGGCGGGCTGGGTGTAGTTCAACACGATGACGGCGGCGTCGATCAAATCGCCCGTCATGGCGATGGCGGTGCGGGTGGCCTGGTAGCCGGGGACGCGGAATATCGGGCCGAAGAAGGCGATGATGTTGGGATTGGACGAGCCGGCGGCCCGTGTGGCGTTAACCATGACGGCGTTGCGCCGCCCGTAGAGGAGGTCTTGGGGGGCGATGGTGAATTGACCGGTCGCGCGCTCATAATGGCCTATGACCAGGTCCTTGCCCATGACGTTGTTATCGTTGCGATTAAGCACCAGCGGCTGGCCGGTGACCAGGTTCAGCCCGGCAGTATTGACCGCCAGTGTGCGCGCGGTGGCGATGGCGTTGGGGTCGTTGAAAAGCACCTGGGTGGCGCCGGCCAGGGCGGCCGCGTCGGCCCCGTCCTGCAGCTTCATGGTCGCCACGACATAAAAGCCCGTGTCCACCGCCAGGCCCGCGAAGGCGAGCATCAGGGGGAATAAACAGACAGCCACCCATATGTTGACAATGCCCCGCGCTCTCGATTTAGAGACGTGTCTCTTCATCGCTCTACTCCCCGCCACGGGTTGTGTGGCGTCCTTTGCAGGATGGCCCCAAATACGCCTGGAGTTGCGACTAGCCATTAGATAATAACCTCAATCCAATCCAAAAAATCAAGCAAAAAAAGCTAAAAAACAATCGGCCAACTTCGCTGATGAATAATAGCCGCATCAAACGATCATGGCCATGCCGCATTCCTGCCGCCTGCGGCCGAGACGGCCATGCCGCCTGTTGGACTCACGGCCGAGACGGCCGTGCCACTTTTTGAAGGGGCTGCTACGGGAATTCTCCTACCAGCTCCTGTCCTTTGCGGTCGACCGTGGGCAATTGCGTCTGGGGCCAGGCGTACAGGCTATATGCATCGTCGCGATACACGCATTTCCATTGGGGATCCTTGTCCAGCAGTCCGGCCAGCCGGCTGCGGCCCTCGGCCAACACCAGGTCGGGGCGGTACTTCTGGAGCGTCTCCCGCCAGGTCGGCTTGCCATCATACATTTCGCAGATGGCTTCCATCACCCCGCCCTGGTAAGCCACCTCGTAGCGGCTGTCCAGCCCCACCTTTACGGCGGGATAGAGCTTCCAGGATACGAAAGAGCCGGCCCCATAGGGAGTCATCACCTTGCCGGAGAATTGCTGCTGCTGGAGGTATTCCACCGCCCCGACGGGATACATCAGGCTGCCAAAACGCTCCTTTTCCATGGCCGGCACGCACAGATGCCAGGGCTTCTTGTAGATGGTCAGCCCCAGGCAGAATATCGCCAGCACGGCAAAGACGGCCGTCACCAGCCTGGCCCGCCGCCGCCAGAACTCGTCGATCTTGCCCCCCAGCGGCGTCTGCTGCATCCATCCGGGAACGTAGCTGATCCAGGCCACGGCAAAGAGATTGGAGTGGCGCATATGCCTGGCCGCCGCCGCCGCGCACACCAGCACGATCAGGAGGCCCCGGCTGTTTGTCCAGCCGTTTTTCCAGAGGGCATAGGCCGTCACCATGAGCGCGACCAGGAAACTCGCCAGCAGCATCGGGTCTTTCCAGAGCGGCACCCATTCCGCTATGAGCGGGCGCGGCATGAACAGGCCGCGCCATAGGTAGCGGGCGTAGTCGGCCCCATAGGGATTGACCAGCACCAGGCCGAGCATGGCGGCCAAACCCGCCAGCAGGCGCCACTGCATTCCTCGCCGGCGAATCACTCCCTCCAACCAGTGGATGCCCACCAGCCCCAAGCCGACGACAAAACCCGCGTGCAGGTTCAGCCACAGCACGTAGGCCCCCAGCCAGGCGGGCAGCCACCCACGCCGACCCCGCCAGTCGGCATCCAGCAGCACCAGATAACATTCGGGGCTGCGCCTCCCGTGGGTGGCACAGCCCCGTTTGATCGACGGGTGAATGTAAGGCGTTTACTCCGGCAAGGACGGCGGCGCTGGGACAAGAATAGAGGAAGTTCTGGCCTGTAGCGCACCCAACAGACCCTAGACATCTTGCTTTCTCGGCGTTTCGGACCACTTCTGACGCCGAGCGATTCTTCTTCATGCACTCCTTAAGTCAATGCCATAAAGGTGGGTAGGAGTAATAGAGCGTTCACCTTGTATTCGCATGTTTAAAAATCTGGAAATCCACCTATTTTCGGCCTAGGCAGGATTTGAGAGACCAGATAGAATAATCGTTTGCACATGGAGGTTCGAACGAGTCTGAACTGCTCGCTCAGGCGGGTTGTGCGGCTCGCTCAGTTAATAAAAGAAATCGGTTCCAGGGAAGGGGCAAGATTTCAACGCTTGACCGGCGCCTTTCCGGTCGCTCAAAAAAGGAAGAAGCAAATGAGAGGATTTGCTATTTGTACGCTCCTGGTATTGGTCGCCAGTTCAACGGTGTGGGCGTCTCCCTTAGGTCTGACAACAGGATATCCAGACGTGAACGCCAGCAGCAGCATTCAGACAACCTACGCCGCCTCCACCGACACATTCACGGTGACGGGATTCCTGACGCAGTTCACCAAGACTTCCTTGCCGGCCGACAGTCACACCGCCAGCGGCAGCTACACCCTCACGGCGACCGTCAATGATTCGGGCGCATTGGTCACCGGAATACTGTTAGTTACCGGCTCAGTGAACGACCTGGGGTTTCATTCACCAAGCGATCCGGGGCTGCTCAAGGTAAACCTGACGCAGTTTGGCTTCTCGGGGAGCCAGAACAGCACTGTTTTTGAGTTCATCGGGAACGTGACAGGCGGGTCTCTGTCGAGCTATTACTCTACCGGTCAGGTTGGGATTGTACTTAATCCAGGAACGGGCACGAATTTCGGCGGTTCGTTCGCCTCTGATTTTCACGGGGGCTCGGCCGGAGCTGGCACCGTGGACAATTTTGGCGTTCCAGAGCCGGCTACGCTGGGTTTGCTTCTGGCGGGTGGAGTGGCCCTGCTTGCCCGCCGCCGGCGGAAGAGTTGCTGAGTTTTCATGTCTTGTCAGTGGACAAGCTGGAGGCGCAATTGAGCCTTCAGACAAGACATCTAGCGTAACGTGGAGATGGATCTTCCCTAATTGACCAAGTGAGCAGCCGCTCTTGTTCTACAAACACGGAGACGGGCAGAGCGGTTATTACGAAAGCGAGGATGTGATGGCACGGCACGGTATTCTGCGAAAAAAGGTTGATTCATTACGTAAGTGGTTCCAGCCGCGCGGCGCGGTCAGTTCACCAATGCTCGAAACAATGGAAGAGCGGCTGTTGCTGTCGACCACCCTGCTGGGGCTGCAACCGCAGGCGCCCTTCCTGGCATACGACCACAATGGGCAATTGAATTACACGGCGGCCACGCAGTCGTTGGCCATCACCGCCACGCCGCTTTCCTTTCAACTGGATTCTTCAACCCCGCCGGCTGTGGCCGTTGGGCCTGGCTCTCTTGCCATCAACATCCAGGTGGATAATGACGGCAACCTGATTGGCGGAGTGAGCGGCGACGACCTGGTGATCCAGGGCGGCATTGACCTGAACGGCGACGGCGTCGCTGACGTATCCGGAACGCTGCTTACCGGCGAAATTGCCGCTTTCGGGGCCGAGGCGACCGGCACGAACGTGGCCAAGTATGATTTCCTTTTCACGCCGACGGGCGGACAACTGGCGTCCTATTACAGCGGGCAGGAACTGGGAATCGTCATGACCAGCGAGCATTCCACGTTCACTGGCGATTTCCACGTCGATTCTTCCGGCGGGGCCAAGGGCAACGTGGGCGGCGTCGGGTTTGTGGCCATGCCGGCATCGCTGGGCGATTTCGTCTGGCACGACATGTACCACGGGCCGACGCACCTGGTGGACGGCGTGCAGGATGCCGGCGAACCCGGTCTGACCGGCGTCACTGTCAACCTGCTGAACGGCAGCGGGAACTTCCTCGAGTCGACCACGACAGACGCCAGCGGCTATTATTTCTTCGGCGGACTGTCGCCCGATACGTACATCGTGGAAGTCGCCCCCGCGAATTTCCAGGCAGGCGGCAGCCTGGAAGGCTGGTATGCCACGCTTCAAGACCAAGGCAATGACGCCACCGACAGCGACGGCAATCCCGTTACGCACCGTTCCGGCCCGGTCACGCTGGCTTCCGGCGAGAACAATCCGACCGTGGACTTCGGCTTCTTCACAACCGGTATCGAACTGACCAAGACCGGTTCCGCCACCGTTTGTCCAGGCGGAACGATCACCTATCACTTCACCGTCACCAATACCGGAGACGTGGTGCTGCACGGCGGGGCGCACGTGTATGACGCCCTGCTGAACCCCTGCGGCAGCCATGAAATCTGGAGCAGCGTAATGCAGCCGGGCGATGTGGTGACTTTCGACAAGACGTACAAACTCACCTGCAAGGACACCGGCAAGGTGGTGAACACTGCCCAGGCGGTAGGCCATCCCATCGGTCCGAACGGCACGGCCCTGGACCTGGTCTATGATGACGCCTCATGGACGACGCAAATTACCTCGAACAGCCAGAAGCTCTCCAGCATTGCCGGCAGCGTTTACGTCGATTCCGACAATGACGGCCGGCAGGACCGGGGCGAAAGAGGCATCAGCGGCGTCACAATCGTTCTGACGGGTGTGGACATGTACGGCAACCAGGTGCATTGCACCACGCGATCCGACTGCGAGGGCAATTACTCCTTCAAGAACCTGCTGGCCGGAACCTATACGGTCACCGAGGTTCAACCCGGGAGCTATGTTGACGGCAAGGACAGCCTCGGCAGCCTCGGCGGCGTGCTGGGCAACGACAAGTTCTCACAGATCAAGTTGCCGGGAGGCACGCAGGCGGTCGATTATGATTTCGGCGAGCGCCTCAAGACATGCCATCGGCCAAGTTGGCATTTCAATTGCGGAAGCTTCATTTGCCTGGACTTCAGCAGGCTCTTCGGCTGCTGACCCAGAGATTGTTGCAGAATAGCAAGACGCCCTTTCCGGGGCCGGTCGCGGTTGACGAAACGGTGATCGGCCCCGATGTTCATTTTAATCCCGGCAGTTTACCGCATAATCGGCCACCTTATGAGGACTTCGCGCGGGCGGCATGTGCGGACATGTAAACGGGGCTGCGCCTCTGTCAGGCACAGCCCCGCTTTAACATCAACTTGAATTGCCGCAGGCGAACCTGTGCGGCAAGGCGCTTATTCCGGAAGTTCCGGAGGTGCGGGGAATTCCACTTCCTGGCCGACGCCTTCCTGCGTATATTCGGCCCGGATGGAGTTACGCACGTCGTTGACCGCTCCGCCGGGCACGAACTCCACGCCCATAGCGGGGCCTTGTCGTTTTTTTGGAGAAAATCCTACCTTTTTTCCGAAAAAGAGGATTATGATTCTTGTGTACGGTGACATACCAAAATCTGTATTGGGGCTGCCATTAAGGCAGCGCAAGCCCTTGCGGGTGAGAGACATGAACATGTCTAGAGCGAGAGGCATTGTCAACATCTGGGTGGCTCTCTGTTTCCCGCTGTTTATAGCCTTCGCAGGCTTGGCGGTGGACACCGGTTTCTGTGTCGTGTCCACGATGAAGCTGCAGGACGCGGCTGATGCCGCGGCCCTGGCGGGCGCTAGCCAGGTGTTGTTCAACACCGACACCGCCATCTCCGCCGCCCGCGACGCCACGGTCAACACAGGTAAAGCGAACTACGTGGGCGGGCTGGCCCTGCAACTGAACCGGAACGATGGCAACTCCCTGACCGGCGAGGTTGTCGTGGGCCACTACGACCGCGCCACCAGCGCCTTCACTAACGCGCCTGGGGATCTGGCCTACGGGCGGCGCAATGCCGTCATGGTCAACGCCACACGGGCCGATGGTTCGTCCAATCCCAAACTGCCCGCTTTCTTCGGCCCGATCTTTGGCGTTTCCGGCTATTCCGCCACCCGCACCGCCATCGCCATGACCGGCAACCTGGAGGGGGATGGCGTCATCGTCCTCAACCCCCACGACCCCGGCGCCTTGCACATGAACGGCAATCCGACCCTGACGATCAGTGGCGGGAACCTCCAGGTCAATTCCGACGCCAGCGATGCCGTGTCCACCAATGGGAAGCCTACCATAGACGTGGACCTGGCCGAGATCACCGGCGGTATCTCCAGTGTTGGTCCTTTCACGGGCGAGGTTCTAACCGGCCAGTCCCGCGTGGAGGACCCGCTGGCGGCCCTGCCGGCGCCGGCCATTGGGACAGACCTGGGAAAAATCAGGGTGACCGGCAACAAGACGGTCAACCTGCAGCCCGGGTACTATTCCGGCGGCATTACGATAACGAGCGGCTCGGCCGTCCTGGCCCCGGGCGTTTACGTCCTGGGCGGGGCCGGGTTGGACCTGGGCGGCAACGCCAACCTGGACGCCCAAGGCGTGATGTTCTATATCGTGGGCAGCGGTGCGGTGAACCTCAAGGGCAACGGCGCTGTCAATATCCGGGCCATGGACCCTAACATTGACCATACGGTCCCGGCCGATATAGCCGAAACCTACCAGGGCGTTGCCTTCTTCCAGGCCCGCACCAACACAAATGCATCCTCAATCAGTGGCACCAAGGACACCGTTATCGACGGGACGGTTTACTTTCCCGCCACCAGCCTGGACCTGGGCGGTAATGCCAGTTGGAAATGCACGCAAGTCATCGCCGATACGGTCAGCGTCTCCGGCAACGGGGACATCATGGTAGATTACGACGGCCGGTTCCCAGCCTTGTCTCACGCCATCTTCCTGGTGAAGTAAACGGGCCTGTCCCAGGCTCTAACGCACCACTGATGCCACACCCCATAAGTATCCTATCCCGATTGGCTTGGCCGCTGGGCAGAATGTATGTTGCTTGTGTGTGATCTGCGGTCGGGCAAGGCAAGGCCTGGCCGCACTGGAGAGTGGCACATGCGTAGAGCGGCGGACAATCGTGGCATTGCCTACATCCTGGCCTTGGCCCTACTGGCGACTTTTTCGGCCATGGCGGTGGCCTACGCCGCCCAGACAAATTCCAGCATGGTGGTGGCCGACAACACGGTGCACATCCAGGACGCTCAGTTCCAGGCCGAAAGCGGCATGAGCTATCTCTCCAGGGTGCTTCAGTCCATACCCATGCTGCCCGGAGCCACCAATCAGCAGGCGCTGACCACGCTGAACCAGAATCTTCCTTCCGCCATCGGCAGCGCCAACTTGAACGGGCAATCCATCGGCTTCGACGGCACGTCCACGATCACCGTGCCCTTCATCAAGACCGATTCGAGCGGCCATGGTTTTGGGGCGCAACTGGCCTTATCGGGGACCGACTTCGTGCTGACGGTCACCGGGCGGAATGCCGACCCGGCAAGCCAGGCCCGCGGCCCCAACGCCATCCGCAAGATCAGCCTCAGGTTCCAGGCCGCCCAGAAGACGCCGGGGGCCTTTAACTACGGCGTGGCCAGCAAGAGCCAGATCACCCTCACCGGCAACACGAGAATAGACAGCACGCTCAACCCCAAGCCCAAGATTTATTCGGGAACCTACACCCACATCGACGCCGTGGACATCACCGGCAACTGCGCCATCGGCAGCGACCTGGACATCGCCAATCCCGACGGCATGGTGTCTCTGACGGGCAATTGCTCCATCGGCGGGGCCACCGTCGCCAGCGGGCATATTCAGGATCACATTAACATCGGGGTGGGGCAGACCGACTTTCCCCAGCCCGACCCGTCGGTTTTCGCCCCCTTTGCCACCAACATCGTCGATTCCTCCACCAACACCAACGGCAACAAGACCTTCACCAACATACGCATACGGGCTAACACCAACCCGACATTCTCGGGCAACATAACCCTCCAGGGCGTGGTGTACATTGAAACGCCCAACGTGGTGAGTTTCTCCGGCAACCTGGCCATCACCGGCGTGGTGGTCACCCAGGACGCCGGGGACGGCAACCTGGCCAATAACAGCGTCAACTTCACCGGCAACACCTCGGTCCTGCCGGTGACCAGCCTGCCCAACACGGCCCCATTCGCCACCCTGCGGACCATGCCCGGCACCTTCCTGTTGGCACCGGGTTTTGCCGCCAGATTCACGGGCAACTTCGGCACCATCAGCGGCACCATGGCCGCCGACTCATTCCAGTTCACCGGCAACGCTGGCGGCACGGTCAACGGCTGGGTGATGAACTGGGGCGATACGGCCTTCAGCATGACCGGCAACAGCAACCTGGTCGTGAACCCGCCGGCCAACGGCAGCATGCCGCCGGGATTCGGGGCTTCCACCCAGTTCCTGCCTGAGCAGGGCACCTACAGCGAACCGGCGCCTTAAGAGCCCCTAACAGAATGTCGCGTGAGCCGCGTTGCGACCAATAGCCGCCTGCCTTCAAACCCGGCGCGCCGTCGGCCAGGGTGCCATGTTATTCACGGCCGAGACGGCCGTGCCGCTTGCAGCGACCTGCTACGGGGTCTTGAGGGGCAGTTCCGGGGCCACGGTGTTCCACGCTCCGGCCTGGCCGAACATGGCCGTGTACGCATCCGGCTCCAGCACCCGCACCCGCGCATCCAGCGAGCCCAATTCCTCCCACAGCGGCTCCAGCCGTTCGCCCAGGTAGCGGTCGATCCAGATTTCGTCCAGCAGGCCGGCAAAGGCCCTACGGAACTTGGCCGCGGCCGTGTCACCGCCGGCCCGCATGTGCCGCCGCAGGTGCCGCAGGAACTCGCACGCCTGGCCGCTGCCGCGCCGCCGGCAGTCCATCGTCCCCACGTAGATCTGCTCGCGCAGGTTCTGGATCTCCCGCCAGCCGTAATGGCGCACGCCCGCCAGTTCTTTCATGGCGGCCACGCAGGTCTCCAGCCGCGGGCGCTCGCCCAACTCCTCCAGCAGGCCTTTGCACGCCTCCAGGCCGCCCTGGGGGGCCTGGCCATCGTGCAGGCAAACGCCCACCAGCACCAGGCAGTCCAAGGCGGCGTCGATGGGCACGCACTGCATCTGGTGGGTGTTGAAACGGCTCCAGGCCGTGGCGAACAGGCCCTTCAGGCCGAAGCGCGGCGTCACTTCCGCCCACGCCAGGGCGTTGATCTGCCGGGCTTGGGCATCGGGCAACTCGGCGGAATGCCCGCTACCGTTCTTGTAGCAGGTGGCCCCCCACAGCGGGATGCCGTGGTCCTTGAAGCGCTGGATGACTTCGCTGCGCGAGTGATAGTCCCACTGGTCGGGGTGGCCGTCGTAGCCCCACGGGCACAGGTCGGCCTTCTTGCCGATGGCTCGCAGCGCCTCGGGCGACTCCCAGTGCGACATCATGTCCGACCACAGGATGGGCCGGATGCCAAGGGCGCTTAGCTTGTCCAGGATCGGCTCGACGTGGTGCAGGTACAACGCCCCCTTGCCGTGCCGCTCGACGTAGGCCTTGGTGTCGGGATGCTGGCCGAAGCTCCAGGCCTCGTCGCCCCCCAGGTGGAAGCGTTTCACGTCAGGCAGCAGGCGCAGCACGTCATCGATCATCGCCTCGACCAGTTGGCGGGCGCCCGGGGCTAAGGGGTTCAGGCAGTTAGACAGGTGGGGGAGTTCCCGCAGGTGCTCGTAGCCGCGCACCGACAGCGGCGTCTCCATGTGGCCCAGGCACTGCACCAGCGGAATGATCTCCAGCCCCAGCCGCCCGGCCTGGTCGGCGAAGCTACGAACGTCGGCCTCGCAGTAGGCCGTCTCGCAGCGGAAACGCTCGTCCACCGTCCAGGGGAACATGTCTTCCCATTCCACCAGCAGGGCGTTGTAGCGGGCGGCTGCGGCGATCTTCAGCAGTTCCAACAGCCGCCTGGGTGTGGGCGGAACGCCCTTGAGGTCCAGGTGCAGGCCGCGAACGGGTACCACCGGTTGTGGGCTGCGGAAAAGACTCATACCTGACTCCTTCTGCTTTGCGTAAGCGCATTCTACAGGGCGCACATCCTACTGGACCGGCGACCAAGTCCGAAACTGGAATCAAGAGATGCCGCGGACAAGAGGTCGGCTTTCGGGTGGGGGAGCCTCATCTGCTGGTGTACCCGCAAACAAGGTAGGCACACAGATTCAGCGCACATGCCGCTGCCATATCTTCTCCGACTAGGCGGTCGGCGGCCTGCCTTCTCCGGAAGATGCTGGCTGGCTTGGGGGAGGGCCATCTGACCCAGGCGGCAGAATCTCAGGCGCCGGTTGAGAAGCCTGCGAAGCGCCCCGCTTCATCCGTGAGGTGGAAATGAAAAGGTGGATCAAAGGGACGAAAAAGATCGGAATCAGGAGCAAGGCCCATGTGCCAAGGTTGTAGTCAAACGGTCTTCCCCCGAGCATGCTGGCCGCCAGAATCAGGTAACAGGCTCCAATCGGAATGAGATATATGACAATGAAAAGGACGCGAGTGGTCCTCCAACTGTTTCCCGCTGATCCAAGTCCCGCCTTCAGGCAGAACTCCAGCATGCACCCGCAGAAGATCACAATGGCCACCAGGCTCAGCATGCTGATAAGCAGTAGTAACATCGAGATGGCGCGGGAAATCGCACGGGCGTCAAACTGCATGATGACGCTCTTGACGAGTGACAACAACGCCATAACGAGGACGAATAGCATCAAGCTGCGGTAGCGGGCACTCACCGGGAAGCCTGACAATTTGCCCACGCCCCATGTTATCAGCAACATCCCCAGGACATCGTTGAGAAGGTCGAACCCATTGATTCGGAAATCCAGCACGATGAGCAACCCGCCCCAGAAGATCATCCGTAGCGGGCCGACGACCGTCTTAAGCTGGTTCAGTAGTGATGGCGACGCTGCTTCGATAGAACTGGGCGATTCCATGTCTTGATCTCCCCATCGCCAATGTTGACGACCGCTTCTCAAAGGCGAATGCCATGTCGGCATTCTAACGACAAGAAAGTAGAAAGTGGAGAGAGGCCGCACAGAGCGTCTTGCCGCAAGTGGGCAACTGCCCATCTCTCGTGGCGTTGCCGCTTCTTCTACTCTCTCCTTTCTTCGCTCTCCGCTCCAGTGAAAAGGCCGCCCAAGGGCGGCCTTTTCACTACGCCCGCCGCGACTCGAACGCGGAACCTGCGGTTTAGAAGACCGCTGCTCTGTCCACTTGAGCTACGGGCGCAACATACTTCTACAGAATAGCTTATACGTATAGCCTTCGAACCATGCTCTTCTTCTGACGACAACCGATGCTGGGGATAGGGTATCCTTACACTGACGCATGACATCGGCACAGTAGTGCCAAGGACTTGCCCAGGGCAAGGCTCGCAAAACCCAGGAAGCCTCAGAAGCCTTGTCGGTCATTTCCGCTGACTGCCCACAACAACGGCCAGTGGTGCAAGAAGATCCAGGGCAAGGTACGCTTTTTCGGCGTTTGGGCTGATTCTCAAGCCGCTCTGGACAAGTACTTTCGGGTCGCGGCTGACCTTCATGCCGGACGGCAGCCACAACAGGCCACTCTATCCCCGGATACGATTGCGGTCAAGGCCGTCTGCAACCACTATCTGACCCATCAACAGCACAAGGTTGATTCCGGCTTGGCCTTGCCCAAAAAGGCCTGGGCGGGAAGAAAGGGCGTGGGGCCCATGCCCTGAACCGGGCTATCACCGTGATCCGAGGACAGTCTAAGTCGCGCGCTGTCAGATGTAGTTTTCGGGATGGACGCGGCCCCTTACTTCGCCGAGGGGACGGTGCTGGGCTTGGAAGCGGGCATTCCGGCCCCCTCTGCCGCGCCGACCACCAGAAGTCCGAACTTGGGCGGGCCGCCGCCTTCGCCAGGAATGTTGCAGGGCAAGTAGAACCGGCGGGTCTTGGGGTCGCCCCAAACCGTCCTGGCGCCCTTGACCGTAGTGAGCGTCTGCACCACGGCAAACTGCCCAGCTGGCCCTTCCCGCACCGCCGTCAGGGTGCCGTCCCGGCCGTTGGCGGTCACCGCCAGCCCCAACGCCGGATCAAACGCGACGCCGTCAATGCCGGACCCCGCCGCCGGGCTGGCCAGCACCTTGCCGGTGCCCGCGTCTAATACGACCATCTTTTGGTTCCCGCAGCCGACGAACAGCCGCCCGTGGGCAACGTCCATCGCCAGCCCCGTGGGGCTCTCGCCCGGAGCAACGGGCCAGTACGCGGTCACCTTCTGCTGTTTGCTGTCGATGACGGCCACTTCGTTCTTGTCTTCCACGTTGACATACACGTGGCCGGCGCCGTCAGCCACCGCGAACTCCAGCGTCCCGCCGACTGGCAGCGTGACAGGCTCCTTGTCCAAGGTCGCGGGGTCGATGATGGTAATGTCGCCGCTGGTGTGGTTGAAGGCGTAGACTTTCTGGCTGGCGGGATCGTACAGGATGGCATCGGGGTTCTGGCCGGCCTTGACCTTCTGCGAGACTTTGAGTGTCTTCAGGTCGAAGACGGCGACGGCGCCTTCCCGGCCGCAGGTCGCGAAGCCCAGGTTGTGATCCGGCACCAGGGCGATGCCATGAACGCCAGTTGTATCGGCCACCTCGCCAAGGAGCTTCCCCGCCTCGATGTCGAACACCATGACACGCGTCGCCCGCGAGACGTACACCCGCTTGCCCTCCGGATCGACCGTCAGGTAGTCCCACCCGCCGGTACCGTCGCCGGGGATGGCCTTCAGCACCGCAAGCTCGCCGGCCGGGGCGCTGGCGGCAGGCGGGTCGGCTCGGGCAATCCACAATCCCGCCAACAGGGCAAAGAATCCGATCCCGACCGCCAGAGGCGCAAAAACGCGATGTGGCATGGCAATCTCCTTTTTCTATTTCATTGACGAAGCCGAATTCAAATTATAGCCAGGCAGGCCGGATGCCGTGGTCTCTGCCCGTGGCTCAGATCTGCCCGGCGGCTGGGCCTGCCGCGCCCGGCTGTGCGCCGCGACAGGGTCGATGCAACAAGTGAGCATGGCGGGCGTTTGTTACTTGTGTGTACCGCCAGCACCGACAAGCTGACGCTGGGGTGCGGCAACGTGTACACTGAGAGCCTCGGACACTTATGAAACCAGAAGGAACGATGGCCCGACCGCTGCTGATGCTGGCGACTGTCCTGGTGGGATTTCTGGCCCTGGCGCCAGCCGCCGGGCCGACGTCGAGGCCTCTTGAGAGTAATGCCTCCCAGCCGGCCAGCCAGATCGACCTGTTGGTGTTCGCCCAGTTGAAGAAGTTGGGGGTTCAGCCGGGCGAGGTCTGCTCGGACGGCGTTTTTATGCGGCGCGTGTACCTGGACGCCATCGGCACGCTGCCCACGGAGGAGGAGACCCGCGAGTTCCTGGCCAGTAAAGACCTAGACAAGCGACAAGCGCTGGTCGGTCGCCTGCTCGAGCGGAAGGAATTCGCCGACTATTGGGCCATGAAGTGGAGCGACCTGTTGCGGGTCAAGGCCGAGTTCCCGATCAACCTTTGGCCTAACGCCGCTCAGGCGTATCACCATTGGATTTGGGAGTCCATCAACCAGAACAAGCCTTACGACCGGTTCGTGCGGGAACTGCTGACGGCAAGCGGCAGCAATTTCCGCGTGCCGCCGGTCAACTTCTACCGCGCCATTCAGAGCAAGCAGCCGCAGGCGATCGCCCAGGTCGTGGCCCTGACCTTTATGGGCGCGAGAGCGGAGGCCTGGCCGAAGGATCGGCTGGCGGGCATGGCGGCCTTTTTCGCCCAGGTCGGGTATAAGTCCACCCAGGAGTGGAAAGAGGAGATCGTCTTCCTCGATGTCAGCCAGGCCGCCGCCGCGGCCACTCAGCCGGCGCCGGTATTTCCCGACGGCACGGCCGCCAGGCTGGTTGCCGGCGGCGATCCGCGCGAGGCCTTCGCCGACTGGCTCATCGACCCCGGCAACCCGTGGTTTACCCGGAGCATCGTCAATCGCATCTGGTGCTGGTTGCTGGGTCGAGGCATTATTCACGAGCCCGACGACATTCGGCCGGACAACCCCCCGAGCAATCCCCAACTGCTGGCCTACCTGGAGCGAGAACTGATCGCCTCGCACTATGATCTCAAGCACATCTATCGCTTGATCCTGACGTCCAGGACTTACCAGCTCTCCTGCGCCGCCCCCACGTCCGGGCCGACCAGCGCGGCCAGCTTTGCCCGGTACCAACTGCGCCGGCTGGAGGCCGAGGTGCTCATCGACGCCATCTGCCAGATTACCGGCACTACGGAAAAGTACTCCAGTCCGGTGCCGGAGCCCTTTACGTTCATACCTGAAGGCCAGCGGTCAGTCACGCTGCCCGACGGCAGCATCAGCAGTCCGTTCCTGGAGATGTTCGGCCGCCCACCGCGGGACACGGGCCTGGAGTCTGAGCGGAACAACCGCTCGACGGCCGACCAGCAACTGCACCTGCTCAACTCCAGCCACATTCAGCGAAAGATCGAGCAAGGCCCCAAACTGCGGGCTCTGATTCAGGGCCGGGCCACTCCGCGCGAAACGACCACGCGGCTTTACCTGACGATATTGTCTCGATTCCCGACCGAGGACGAACTCAAGATCGTGGACGCATATTTCAAGGCCGCCGCCAATGGGCGCGACGCGGCCGTTGACCTGGCGTGGGCCCTGATCAACAGCGACGAGTTTCTGTATCGACATTGAGTCTCCCGCAGGCGACTACGGGCGACGATATGAGCATGACCATATGAGCAACAAGAATCCTGCGAAATTCATCGCTGACCTGTGTCAGTTGCGAATCCCCCGGCGGGATATGCTGCGCCTGGGGCTGGCCGGGGCGGCGGGCTGGCTGTTGTCCAGGGGCGACTCTCTGCGCGCCCTGGCCGGCGCTGCCACGCAGGCTAGCACAGGCGTCTCGCCGGTGCTACCAAGAGCCAAGGCCAAGGCCGTCATCCAGATATGGCTGTGGGGCGGGCCGGCGCAGCTTGACACTTTTGACCCCAAGCCCGATGCCGGCAACGACTATTGCGGCCCGTTGAAAAGCCCAATCGCCACCAATGTGGATGGGATTCGCATCTGCGAACTGCTGCCGCAACTGGCCAAGCAGGCCGACAAGTACTCCATAATCCGCAGCATGACTCACGGGGTGAACGCCCACGAGACGGCCTCCTACATGGTTCAGACCGGCCGGCCGGCGGGGGAGCGGCTGGTGTACCCGTGCGCCGGGGCGGTGGTGTCGGTGTTCAAAGGCTACGACGCCGGCTACAAGGGGCAGATTCCGCCGTATGTAGTGCTTACGGAACCGCAGGGGCGATTCTCCGAATCAGGCTTCCTGGGAATGCGCTACAAGCCCTTTGCCACCGGCGGCGACCCGGCCCAGAGCCGCTTCAACGTCGAGGGCATTGTCGCCCAGGGCATATCAGACCAGCGGCAACTGGAGCGGCGAGACCTGCTGGGCAAACTCAATACCCTGGGTCAGGTCATGCCGGGCGATCCCCAGTTGGCGGCCTCGGAGAATGCACGCAAACAGGCCTACGACCTGATGCTTGGAGAGTCTGCCAAGCTGTTCGACCTTTCGCAGGAGAAAAACGAGCTGCGCGACCTGTACGGCCGCACGACCTTCGGGCAGTCCTGCCTGATGGCCAGGCGGCTGGTCGAGTGCGGGGTGCCATACGTCACCATCAATTACAAGGGATGGGACACGCACAAGCAGCATTTCCAGGCCATGCGGCGGATGCTGCCCGACATGGACAAGGGCTTTGCGACCTTGCTGCAGGATTTGTCAGACCGCGGCCTGCTGGACAGCACCATCGTCTGGTGGGGCGGCGAATTCGGCCGGACACCTAAGATCCAGTGGGAGGCGCCCTGGAACGGTGGGCGCGGCCACTGGGGCAACGCTTTTTCGGTCGTCGTTGCCGGCGGCGGGTTCAAAGGTGGGCGGGTCGTCGGCTCCACCGACGCCCGCGGCGAGGAAGTGAAAGACCGGCCGGTATACCCGGTTGATCTCATTGCCAGCATGTACGAGTTGCTGGGCATAGATCCCGACGGGCAACTGCCCAATGCCCAGGGCCTGTCCGTCCGGGTAACGCCCTCCAAGGCCGACGGGGTCAAGATGGGCGGGCGGCTGAAGGAGATCATGTGAGCGCCGTGGCATTTGTGCGAACATGGCGATTGCCCGTTGTAGTGGCGGTTCTTCTGGCCGTTGTGGCGGGTGCCCGCGCCCAGGCGATCCCGCCGCGGATAGGCTATGTCTATCCCGCCGGAGGCAGGCAGGGCGATACGTTTGAGGTCATGGTGGGGGGGCAGTCTCTGGACGCCGCAGGCGAGGCGTATGTTGACGGCGGCGGAATTCAAGCCACGATGCTGGAGTACATCAAGCCTTTGACGCCGGCCCAGGCCGGCCAGTTGCGGGAGCGGATTCAGGAGTTGCAGCAGAAGCCCCGGGACGCCGCCGTGACCGATGAGATCGCCCAGATTCGGGCCAAGCTGTTTGCCTTTGCTAACCGCCCCGGCCCGGCCATTGCCGAAACCGTCAAGCTACGGATCGCCATAGCGGCCAACGCCTCGCTCAATCAGCATGAGTTGCGGCTGAAGACGCCGGCGGGGCTGTCCAATCCGCTGGTGTTCTGCGTGGGGCAACTGCCCGAGTTGTCCGCCAAGACCGCCGGGATCATCGATCCCAGCGACTTCAAGGGCCCGCGTTTGCTGGGCCAGCCAAGCACCACCCCGCAGCGCGAGATGGCCGTTACGTTGCCGGCCGTTGTCAACGGCCAGATCATGCCCGGCGGCGTGGATCGCTACCGCTTCCAGGCGCGCAAGGGACAGCGGCTGGTCGCGGCCGTCAATGCCAGGGAGTTGATCCCGTACCTGGCCGACGCCGTTCCCGGCTGGTTTCAGGCCGCCCTGACGCTGTACGACGCCGACGGCAACGCGTTGGCCTACGCCGACCATTTCCAGTTCCACCCCGACCCGGTGCTGTATTCTGAAATTCCCAAAGATGGCCAGTACGTGCTGGCCATCCAGGACTCGCTCTATCGGGGCCGCCAGGACTTCGTATACCGCATCACTCTGGGCGAGTTGCCGTACCTGGCCGGCATCTTCCCCCTGGGCGGGCAGGCCGGCCAACCCGCGACGGTCGAGCTGTCAGGCTGGAATCTCTTGCAAACGAAGCTCGAGCTGGACGCCAAAGACAACATCCTTGGCCTCCGGCTGCTGGGTACGCGAAACGGGGAATGGCTGTCCAACCTCACGCCTTTTGAGTCAGGCGACCTGCCGGAATGTGTGGCCAAGAAGACCGCCCACTCGGCGGAGACCGCCCAGGCGGTAACGCTTCCAGTGGTGGTAAATGGGCGCATCGAACAGCCGGGGCAGTGGGACGTTTTCCGTTTCGATGGCCGCGCCGGACAGGAGATCGTCGCCCAGGTCGATGCACGACGGCTAGGCTCCGCCTTGGACTCGGTGTTGCGGCTGACCGACGCCAACGGGCGGGAACTGGCGTTCAACGACGATCACGAGGACAAGGAACTGGGGTTGGTTACGCACCAGGCGGATTCGTACATCCGCTGCCGGCTGCCTGCCGACGGGACATATTACCTCCACCTTGGCGATGCTCAGCGGCAGGGCGGCAGCCAATGCGCCTACCGGCTGCGCATCAGCACTCCCCGGCCGGATTTCGCCCTGCGGCTGGCGCCGTCCAGCCTTAATGTCCGTCCCGGCGCCAGCGTCGTCTGCACCGCGTATGTCCTGCGAAAGGACGGCTTCGCCGGGGCAATAGACTTATCCCTCAAAGACGCGCCAACCGGCTTCACGCTGGCCGGCGGACGGGTGCCGGAGAATCAGGACACGGTGCCTATCACGCTAACGGCCCCGACCTCGCCCACCCAGGAGCCGGTCAGCCTGACCATTCAGGGTCGGGCAAAGATCCAGGGAGTGGACGTCGTTCGCACGGCCGTGCCGGCCGAGGATATGATGCAGGCCTTTGCTTATCGACACCTGGTTGCGGCCAAGGGGCTGTACGTCGATGTGGCCGGTCGATACATGCCGCGGGCTACCGGAGGAATCATAAGTTCGCTGCCGGTTAAGCTCCCGGCCGGGGGCGCTGCACGAGTACAGACGGCAGTCTCCACCAGCACGCTGGCCGGCACAATCGGGTTTGAGCTGGATCAGCCGCCGGAGGGAATCGCCATCCAGAGCGTGTCGTCGATTGCCCGGGGCACGGAGATCATGCTCAAAGCCGACGCGGCCAAGGTAAAGCCCGGCCTAAAGGGCAACCTGATTGTCAGCATGTTCCTGACGCCGCGACCCACCACGTCAGCGACCTCGCGGCCGCAGACGAACTCGCGGCGAATGCTGGTGGGCGTGCTGCCGGCCATTCCGTTCGAGATCGCCAGCGAGGGGCAGGCGTCGAGCCGCCCCGCCGACGGCCCCGGTGCCAAGTGACCTGACACGTAACTCGCGCAAACGCGAAACTCAGAAAAACGGATTACGCGGATCATGAAGATTGCAGCGAAATAGATAAGGCAGGCAAGAGAACTAATGCAGTTGGAATCTCGGAGTATTACCGGGTCGAAGGCAGTGGAACTCTACTTGACCGCCATCCCCGGCCCAGCCGTGGGGGCAGACGGCGAGGCTGAGCAGGTTTTTGGCGCGATCGTCGGCGAAGCCGCCCGATGCGGGGGCAGGGTGTGCCAACTGAGGGCCTTCGTGCCGGAGGGTCGGCTGGAAGCCTATCAACGGGCATGGCAAGCGGCTTTTGGGCAGGGGCAGGCCGAATGCCCCTGCAACTGGCTTCAGGCCGGTCCGTCTGTTCCCGGAGGCGTGCAGGCGCACGTGATTGCCGCGCCCGTCGAGTGGAAGCCCCTGCGCGATCGCCGGGGCGCCCAGGCGGGCTGGTTGTGCAGTAATGGCAAGACTAGTTGGGCCATCGTTGGCGGGCTATGCCTGCCACGATCAGCGGATGACGCGGCTTCCACCCAGGAGGCGTTCGAGGCGGCCGAAGCCCTGCTGGCCCAGGCCGGTATGGGCCTGGGAGATGTGGCGCGAACATGGTTTTTCCTGGACGATATCCTTGGCTGGTATGACCGGTTCAACGTTGGCCGGAGTCAAGTCTTCCGCCGTCGCGGTTTGCTGGGGCCTGCCCAGGGCGGCGGCGTGAACGTTCCGGCCAGCACCGGCATCGGCGTTTCCCCGGCCGGTGGCGCCCGGCTGGCGATGGACTTGCTGGCTGTCCGCGGCGAGAAAGGGTGCGTTCTTCGCCATCCCGCGGCCGGCAAGCAGCGATGCGCGTATGAATACGGGTCCGCCTTCGCCCGCTCGGCCGAGGCTGCCACCCTCGGCGGGCGGACAGTGTATGTCTCCGGCACGGCCGCCATCGATGTCCAGGGCAAGTCGTGTTTTGCAGGCGACGCCGGCAGCCAGATCAGAATGACCCTGGAGAACGTGCTGGCGGTTCTGTCGGACATGCGCTGCGGCGCGGAAAACGTGGTGCAGGCCATGGCCTACTGCAAAACGCCGGCCGTCGCCGCCCGGTTCATAGAGAGCTTCCAGCGTACGCTTTCCTGGCCGTGGGTTGTGGTCGTCGGCGACGTCTGCCGAGCCGATCTTGTTTTCGAGGCGGAGGTGACGGCCTGCCAGCCGGCTAACGGCTAGGCCCGGCACGAACGGGTCCGAATACGGCATCGCAAGCCTCGGCGGCATATTCCCGGGAGTAGGGTCCAGACCCACGTGGTCGTGCGATGCTTACCAGGCTGGAATTCATGCTGTCAGCGATCATCCGGCCCGGCATGGCTGGCCGGACCGAAGGCCGTGACAGAAAGTTCAGTGCCGCCGGGGGGTATAGCAAACAAGGGCATTTGGGGATCGCTGGATTATGCCAGGCTCTTTAGTTATGAAGTTTTTCCAGTTGACTGCGTTAAGCTTACAGTGCTCGTGCAGCCTGATGCAGTGATGGCGCGTAACGCCAGACCTTCGGTGTTTTAGTATGACGCTGTTGGCGGCTTTGTAGAAGCCAGTGGCAGCGACGCGTAAACGATGCAGCCACCAGGTGTGAAACGCTGGTTGTCCTCTGTTGTCGCACCTGTTGGCCTTTGGCATGATGGATCGCAAGCTTGGTGAAAAGAGTATGAGCAGTTCCGGACAGGAGTGGGCCAGGGAAGGTACACGGCCGGTGCTGGCGTCCCATCTGGCAGCCTTTGCGGCTTTAGTGCATCGATATCGAGGGGAGGATGACCTGCGCCTGTGGGTTACCCACCAGGCCGATCCCAGCCCGGATGGGCTATCCAGGCCTGCCCAACCATCGCTGCAGAGAATATCACTAGGCGACGATCCCACTGTTGAGGACCTGCTGAGCCGCGCGGGCTGCGTTCTGGCCGCGATTGGCGGCCCGGCCATTCATCTCGAACTGATGGGTCGTATCCATGTGACCTGGGAAGATGGGGATGGCCAGGTTGAACCGTCCGGGGCCACGCGGGGTTTCACCCTGTTGCTGGAACTGTCGCCCGCCGGCCAACTGTCAGCGAAGTTGTTCCATCATGATCGTCTTTGCCCGGGCACGACGCCGCTCCTGATGGACGGCCATTTTCGCACGCTTCTGGAAAGCTTGGCCGGCGACCGAACGGCCCAAGTCAGCCGGCTGCCCATGATTACTCCAGATGAGCGCCACACAATCCTGGAGCGCTGGAGCGGCCCCGCACATGATCCCGAGTTGTGCCGTGACGAACTGCTGCACGAGCTGTTCGAGGCACAGGTTGATGCCCGGCCGGGGCAAATTGCCCTGGAGTGTGCCGGCGAGCAAATGACTTATGCCCAGTTGGACGTGCGGTCCAATCAACTGGCCTGTCGCTTGCGTTCAGGTGGCATGCGGGCCGGGGACTTTGTGGGCATCCATCTGCCCCGTTCAGCGGACGTCGTTATCGCCATACTGGGGGTGCTCAAGGCCGGGGGGGCGTACGTGCCGCTGGATAGCGACTATCCCGCCGACCGCGTGCAGTACATCTTGAACGACTGCAAGGTCCAATCGCTGATCACGGTGTCCAGCCTGGCGGCCCGGCTGGAGCCCGGGACGTGGTCCGTTGTGCTGATGGATAAGCAGCCGGACAAATCACCCAGCCAGCCGTCGCAACGTGTTGCTTGCCGCGCCGTTGGCGTCATCCCTGACAACGCATGTTATGTCATTTATACCTCCGGGTCCACCGGCCGACCGAAGGGCGTGCTGATCACTCATCGCAACGCCTGCAACCTTGTTCGCGGCGAGGGGCGGATATTCGGCGTTGTGCCGGATGACCGGGTGTTCCAAGGCTTCTCTGTCGCCTTCGACGCATCGGTAGAGGAAATCTGGCTGGCGCTTTTTGCCGGGGCGACGCTGGTGGTAGGCACTGCCGATATGGTGCACGCCGGCCCAGCCTTGGCGGGTTTGCTGGCTCGAGCCAAGGTCACTGTGTTTTCCACAGTGCCCACGCTGCTCTCAACATTTGAGGAGGACATCCCTAGCCTGCGTCTGCTGATCCTGGGCGGCGAGGCCTGCACGCAGGACCTGGTCCGGCGCTGGTGCCGGCCGGGGCTGCGCGTGGTGAATACGTACGGGCCCACCGAAGCCACGGTAATTGCCACTTACGCGGATTGCGAACCGGACAAGCCGGTCACCATCGGACGGGCTGCGCCTAACTATCGCACATATATCCTCGACCGCCATCTGCAGCCTGTGCCGGTGGGGGTATGCGGCGAGCTGCACATCGGCGGCGTGGGCGTTGCGGCCGGATACCTGGGCCGCCCGGAGCTCACGGCGGATAGATTCGTTCCCAATCCCTTCATGAACGGCCAGGGCGGCCGGCTGTACAAGACCGGCGACTTGGTGCGGTATTGCCTGGACGGGCAGATCGAGTTTGTCGGCCGGCTGGATACGCAGATCAAGCTGCGCGGTTTTCGCATCGAACTGTCGGAGATTGAGAGCGTGCTGCTGCGGTGTCCGGCTGTCCAGGCTGCCGTGACGGTCGTGCGCGAAGATTCTCCAGGTCTGCAGCAATTGGTCGGCTACGTCGTGCCCCGGCAGGGCCAGGACGTGGATGAGGATGCCATTAAGGTGATCCTCCGCGCCCAGTTGCCGGTGTTCATGGTGCCGGGGCGCCTTGAAATCGTGGACAAGTTGCCCACGCTGCCTAGCGGCAAGGTGGACCGCAAGCGTCTGCCGGCGCCGCGCCCTCGGCAAGTCCAGCCAGCCGAGAACGGCGGGGCTTTCGTTGGCGACTTGGAGCCGCAACTGGGGGCGACTTGGCGGGAGCTGTTTGCGCCGACGGCGGTGGGGCCGCTGGACGATTTCTTCAAGGATCTGGGAGGACACTCCCTGCTGGCGGCACGCATGGTTTCCCGGATGCGGCAACGCCCCGAGTTCTGCGACCTGTCCGTCCTGGACGTTTACAACTTCCCGACCGTGCGAACTCTGGCAGCCGAACTGCGGAGCCGGCATGAAGCCGTCTCCCGAATTCCTGGCGCCGGCGCCAGTCCCCTCCCCGTGCGCCCGACCTCCCGAGCGGGCTATGGGCTGTGCGTCCTGGCCCAGACGGTGAGCTTGTGGGTTATCGCAGGCCTGTTCTCCATGCAATGGCTGACGCCATACTTGGCGTATTGTTGGCTCATCGAGCGCGGCATGGGGGTCATCGATGCCATCGCCGTCTCCCTGGCAGTGCTGCTGGCGTTTTATCCACTGCTGATGGCCGCGTCTATTGCAGTCAAGTGGGCGGTAATCGGCCGCTATAAGGCCGGGGACTACCCCTTGTGGGGCTGGTACTACCTGCGTTGGTGGTTTGTCAATCAGGTTCTGTCGGTAGTCCCGATCGACTACCTGGCGGGCACGCCCCTGTTATCGTTGTATTACCGGCTCATGGGCGCTCGCATTGGGCACAACGTGTACTTCGGCGCAGATAACATCAGCGCTTTCGACCTGGTAAGCGTGGGCGACGACTCAAGTCTAGGCATCGAAACTATGCTGATGGGTTACTCACTAGAGGGGGGGCGCCTGCGGTTGGGACCGGTGACGGTGGGCCGCGGCTGCTTTATCGGCGCCCGGTCAGTGCTACGGCCCTATACCGTGATGGAGGATGGCGCCCGGCTGGAGGATCTGAGCCTGCTGCCCGAAGGCGGAAGGATTCCGCGCGGTCAGACGTGGATCGGTTCTCCGGCCAGGCCGATTTGGCAAACGAAGAGGCAGACTGAAGCCATTCCTCCAGCCGTTCGCCCGGGCCGGCTGCGGAGAGCGGCCTTTGCCATGCCGTATGTCCTGGGGGTGCTGCTCGTGCCGGCAGTGTGCCTGATCGCCCTGTTCCCCGGCTTGATCTGGATCAACTACGTCACGAGGGAGTACGGCGGCTATTGGTTCCTGTTATTGGCGCCGGCGGTAACCCTAGCCTTCGTGCTGCTCATGGCGTTAGAGATCGTGCTGGTCAAATGGTTGCTGCTGGGACGGGTTCGGCCTGGCACCTATGACGTGCACGGCTGGTTCTATTTTCGCAAGTGGTTTGTCGACCAGTTAATGGACCTGAGTCTGGACTTGCTTGGTCCGCTGTACGCGACACTGTACTTGGCCCCGTGGTATCGACTGTTGGGCGCCAAGCTGGGGCGCCGCGCCGAGGTCTCCACGGCAAGCGCCACTTCTCCCGACCTCTTGGCCATTGACGACGGCAGCTTCATAGCCGACGCGGTCTGCCTGGGCGCGTCGCGCGTGGAGGGCGGCCGGGTAACCCTTGCCCCAACTCGCATAGGCAAACGGGCTTTCGTCGGAAATAGCGCGTTTGTGCCGGCTGGAGCGGTGATTGGCGACGATGTCCTGATTGGTTGCATGTCCGCCCCGCCACAGTCGCCAGACGATGCCGCCCGCGCCGGCACTTCCTGGCTGGGCTCGCCCGCGTTTTTCCTGCCCCAGCGACAGGAAAGCACTGCCTTTTCGGCCGAACAGACATTTCGCCCGTCGCGTCGATTGGTGCTGCTGCGGGCGTTCATAGAGTTCTTCCGCATCACTCTTCCTATCACGTGCTTTGTGGCCTTGACCAGCCTGCTTATCACGGTCGTAATTGACTTGCGGCAGGTTTCGACGCCGTACCTGGTGCTGGCGTTTCCGGCCTTGTACCTGGGCTTCGGTGTAGCGGCGGCCTTGGTAGTGGTGGCCTGCAAGTGGCTGCTTATGGGCCGATATCGGCCGGCGGAGAAGCCCCTTTGGAGTTCGTTCGTCTGGCGGACGGAACTAGTCACGGCCATGCACGAGCACCTGGCCGACCCGTTCCTGGTGATGCTGCTGCTGGGCACGCCGTGGGTGTGTTGGTTCTTCCGGCTGCTGGGGGCGAAGGTAGGCCGGCGCGTGGTCATGGAGACCACGTACCTGACTGAATTCGATCTGATAACAATTGGCGACCGGGCTGTATTGGGCAGCGAGTGCACGATTCAGACCCACTTGTTCGAGGACCGGGTCATGAAGATGTCCACTATCGATATTGGCAATGATTGCACGGTTGGCGCCGGTTCGATTGTGCTGTATGACACGCGTATGGAGAGCCGCTCGGCTTTGGGAGACCTCTCGCTCCTAATGAAGGGCGAGGATTTGCCGGCGGACACGCAATGGGAGGGTACGCCGGCCCGTCTGCTGCCTGCAAGAGAAGTGGCAGGTGGCCGGCAGCCGATGCCAGATCCGGGTGATCATCGAGAACCCGCAAAGGCCGGCCCTGCTGCACCCGAGGTGAGTTTCCTGTTCTCACTTGACCAGTACGACGCGCACCCAACAGGCCCCTGGGTATGGGTGCTCGACTGCAATCACGCGGGCGGCAATGTCGGCCTGCCGTTAGCTGATACATCCGGCGCATTGCTTCAGGGCGAAAAAGAGCCGCCATCGGAAGAAACTCATCTGTCTGGCAGGGATCGTGCGCTTGGGGTCGATCGACTGCCGGCCCGAGACCTATTGCGCCGCCTGATCGGCATGCACCTTGGGCTCCGGCCCGAAGAGGTTGCGCTGGACGTGAATCCGCAGGGAGGGCTGCTGCTGGCTGCCGAGCGCATGCCCGCTTGTTCCATGGCGGAGATGCTGCAGATAAACATTGCACATTCCCAAGACGTGCTGGTTGCCGGTGTGAGTCTTACCGGCCGGATCGGTGTGGACGTTGAGGTGATGCGACCGGAAATCGACCTGACCACCCTGCCCGGCGAGTGCTTCACCGTGTGGGAACGCCAGCATCTGGAGACGCTGTCGGCCGACAAGCGAGTCATTGGCTTCTACACTCTCTGGACGGCAAAGGAGGCATTCGTTAAGGCGATTGGGCATGGCCTGTTCTTTGGCCTGAATCAGGTCGAGTTGACACTGGAGCCGGATGGCTCTGCCCGCCTGGCCCGCGTCAACGGCCGCAGCGATTTGGCCCGGGCCTGGCGAATTGTTCACCGGGTCGTGAACGTTGGCGGCCTGCCCGCGGTTGTTGCCGTGGCCTTGGGAGAGTGATTGATGAGTGTGGTGTCTGGATGCGAAAAGAGCCCTTGGCGCCGCGCGGCTTGGTGCTTGTTGCTGGCGATTGCCATGGTCGGTACTGGTTGCCGCAAGACCAAGCCCGACGCCAAGGTTGAAGTACAGCAAAACCACCGGGAGATGGTCGTTCATCTGGGCCACAATGTCACTATGAGGCTGATGCTTCTTCCTGCCGGGCAGTTCAAGATGGGTTCGCCTGACGCCGAAGAAGGCCGCGGGGAGGACGAAGGGCCGGTGCGGCTCGTTACCCTCAGCAAACCTTTCTACATCGCCGTCACCGAGGTCACACAGGACCAGTACGAGGCGGTAATGAGCGACAATCCCAGCACCTTCGAGGGCGGCGCCAACCCGGTTGAGGAGGTTTCCTGGGAAAAGGCGGTCGCGTTCTGCGAGAAGCTGTCCTCCATATCGGGCAAGACCTTCCGTCTGCCCACTGAGGCCGAATGGGAGTACGCCTGCCGGGCGGGCACGCGGACGGCCTATTGCCGTGGCGACAGGCAAGAGGATCTCATGAAGGTCGGTTGGTTTTGCTTTGATGCGACGGTGGTCAAAACAACGCGGCCGGCAGCCAGTCTGCAAGCCAATCCCTGGGGTCTATACGACATGCATGGCAATATCTGGGAGTGGTGTTCCGACTGGTATGCCGAGGACTACTACGCCGCCCGTAACAATCAATTAGATCCAATAGGCCCAACTACAGGAACGGAACGGATCCTGCGCGGGGGCTCCTGGTCCGACGACCCCGAAGACTGCCGCTCTGCCTATCGCGAGAGCCAGCCGCCGGACTATGCGGACGACGATATCGGGTTCCGAATTGTCTGTCAGGATTAAAGAGCTGGCTTGGCCTGTCCATCCCGAATATTCCGTCCTCCTTGATTCTACAGGACTTACGATTCTTGCTTGCGATAGGGTTCGATCATAGGATTCTAGCCTTGCGAACAAGGACGAAGGGCCGGCGATAGGCGTCTTGCGGATGATCTTGAGCTTCTTGAGGGCGTTCTCTACCAGCCGGCCCAACTTGGCCGCCGGGAACATGCCACTGAGGCATCAACTGGCCATCCTGCAGCGGTCGGTCAAGCGTCCCAAGGTGGGCAACCACGCTTCTCGACCCATCGAGCTGTCTCACTTGGTTGGAGCAGAGGCTGATGACGAGCCTGTTACGCGCAGTCCCTCCAGCATCTGGCGGGCCTTGCCTGCGGGCCCAATGAAATAGATGGGAGAACCCGACAGCCGCATGTCGGAGGCGGCCGGGATCTGCCGGCCCATGATGTCCGTCACGCTGGAGGTCGGTTTGACGGCCTCTGGGGCCAAGCCGATGGAAACGGGCTTCTCCTCCGGTTGCCCCGACCACGCCACCACCACCGCCTGTTTGCCCGTCTCGAAGGCGGCGGCGTAACCTGATTCGCCCAGTCTGCGGAACCCGGCGGAGGATGGCTTGGGTCCCACCAAGTTAGTGAAAACCGCCAGGGCGGGAACGAGTTTCCGCGGCGCACCGCCGTAGTCGAACAAGGCACACTCGAAGTTGGGGTCGTTGACCCGCCCGCTCGCGCCGGAATGGAGGAAGATCTTCTCCACGCCATGCGAGAGCATGACGGCAAAATAGCGCACGGTGTAGTCGGCACACTGCCGTTCGCTCTCCAGCAACCGCTCCTCCGAGAAATTTGCCTGTGGAAAAAACGGCCGGCGGGGGAGGTCATCGGCGGCATAGTACGAGAACTCCGTGATCCAGACGGGCTTGCGGCCGCCGTGCTTATCCATAATCTCGAGTAGCCGGTCCATCCCGTCGATGTAGTTTTCTGGCGGCCGCTGGCCGGGGTACATGTGCAGGTTGAAGATGTCCACCTGCGCCAGGCACCCGGCCTCGATGACTTCCCTGGTCAATTCCTCCGGGTTGCCGGCGATGCCGCCCATGACCTTGCAGGTCGGATCGGCCTTGCGCATCGCCGTTGCCGCCACCTTCAGTAGGGCAACATAGTCGGCCGGCGTGTAGCCCTTGCCGCCGTACTGGCGGGAGTAGCGGTCCGGGAGGGCGTAGCTGGTGTACACCGGCTCATTGAGGAACTCCCAGAGGTGGATGCGGGCCTTGTACCGGGCAACGGCTTGTTCGATGAAGCGGCCCATCTCGTCGGGGTCTTTGGGCGGGAACGCCTGCCGCAACCGAACGCCGGGATAGCCTTCTGTGGGCAGACTGGCGGGGGCGTCAGCGGTCCAGTCGGCCGAGGGGAAGGGGGGCAACAGCGGCAAGATCTGCACACCCTCCTCAAGCACGCGACCGAGCTGCTCGTCGCCGATCTCCCAGTGAAATTCGCCTTTGGCTGGCTCGATGTGTTGCCATTTAAGCGTCCAGTCGCGATACCACGTAATACCGGCCTGCCGAGCGAGACGGATCAGATATGGAGAATTGAAGGCGTGGTTGATTCCGCAGACCGAGTCCTTTTCCGATTGCCCGGGGACGATGGCTAGCCGGAGCAGCGGAAGGTCCACGGCCTTGCCGCCGATCTCGACCGAAGGACGAATGCGGTAGAAGCCGCGCCAGTTGCCGGGCAGTTCAATATTCTGCTTCTTGCCGGAGATGGATTCCAGGGTCATCGTGCAGGGGCGTAGTTGCGCGGCCCTGTCCTCGAAGTCGGTCACGCCGAATTTGAGCGCCACCTGCACTGGCGCCGCGCCGCCATTAAAAGCCCGCACGACCAACGAATTCGGGGCGCTACCGGTGACCTCGAGAATTGGCCCCTCGGTGGGCGCCACGCCCACCTCGACGGGATTGGCCGGCGCAAAGTCCGTGGCTTTATCGCCCTTCTCCAACTGGATCGCGTCTATATCGACGTCCACTGATTCATCCTTGGGCAGATCCGGGCCGGCAAAGACGAACAAGAACTGGCTCTTGGGCCGGAAGGTCAGGGAGTATCGCGTCCAAGCGGTTGCCAGCGCGACGGGCCGCGTGGAGTCGTTCCAGCCGCGCGCGGCGGGATCCTTGACCCGCGCCCCCATGACCGCCGGCGTGCCCTCCACGCTAGCCCGCATGTCGCAGGAGAGGGTGTACACCGCGCCAGGCTCGACCTTGATCCAACCTCTGCTTGCAGCCAGCGGGCGCAGTTCCCGGCGGGTCACCGGCTCATAATAGTCAAAATGCAGCAGCGGCGCCTTGTCGCCGCCCATCGGAATTCGCAGGAAGCACCGGCCGTGCGTGCCGCCGGCCTCCTGGATCTGCCCGTGCAAGTGGTCGAGATTTCCCCATCCGATGTCCTTGCCTAGCGACGACCAGCCGGAAGGGCCGATCTCGAACGAGCCGTTGTAGAGCAGGTTCTTGCCGCTGGCAGGCGGAGCCAGGTCGGTGAACTCGATCTTCGCCGGGTCGATCTCGATGATCTGGACCTCGGCGATGTACAGCGTGCCTGGCTCCAGGAACCAGATCTGTAGCCGGCTGGTGGGGCCGATGTCGCGCGTGGCTTGGAAGAACCGCTGGTACGTCTTCCAGGCCGCCCCGACGGCGACCTGCTCCTGCAGGCCAGCGTTCGACCAGTCCTTTGTATCGCTGAGGGCGATGCTGACGAGGCGGCTCTGGATTCCCTCTTGCCGCAAGCGGCAGGAAAACCTGTACGTGCGGTCCTTGACCAGCCTGACCTGGCCGCCTTGCGCGAGCATGGCGTGACTCCCGGCGCTGCGTTTTTCGCACCGGGTGCAAGCCAGCTTGGCGCATAACCGGCCGTCGGTGTCAGGGACGACACTGAGCGTCTGGTCCACGTCTTTGGGATTGCCCGCGGTCTGCCAGCCATCCGGTTTGCCATCGGCGGCCTTGGCGAAATCGCCGTTGGCAATAAGGTTGACCGGTTCAGCGGCAAGGCCCGGCAAGGGGATTACCGCCAGTAGACCTAGGAACATCATTGGAAGACTTGATACGCGCTTCATGACTAGCTCCTGTGTGGACCAGGTGCATTATTCCCTGTCTGAGTTCGGGCGGCAAGGTTCCCGCGACCTTCTATGAGAACCGAAGGCCCGCCAAGCCGGGATTTTCGGAATGGCTTCCATCCCGGTATTAGCGGCGGCAGGTCCACACCCTCGTCCGGGAGCCCCTGCCAAGCGGCCAGCAGGTCGTGCGTGAAGCACTTCTTGGATTGACCGTGCTTGCGAGTGTCGGCCAGCGGAGGCAGCTTCACAGCGTCGTGGCCGCGCTGCCGACGTTCTGATTCGCATCCACCTCTCGAAGTAGCCCGGGTTTCCCTTGTCAGGAAAGTCCTTGTTGAGGCCCGAAAACAGGTTACGATCATGCACAGGCTGCCCAAGGCGGTCGTGGGCAGCCAGTCAAATGGGAAATCCCGGAGCATACCCAGACACGCTGGCAACGGCGGGTGTCGGGGCTTACCGCGGTGAGTTGGGCAATAGGCCCAGGAGTGTAGGGCGTTGAAGCTGCTCTTGATTCAGCCGAGGTCGGAATGGTCGATCATGGGCCAGACTTCTCACGGCAAGGCAGGCATGCCAAGATTGACCTTGCCGGCTTTGGCTGCGCTTACCCCGGCGGGCATTGACGTCCAGATCGTGGACTGCCGAGTCCAACCCATCGACTATGACGCCCCGGTGGACCTCGTGGGCATCACGGCCATGACCTGCGAAGCCCCTGCCGCCTACCAGATTGCCGACACATTCCGGGCCAGGAATGTGCCGGTGGTCATGGGCGGGTATCATGCATCTTTCCTGCCGGAAGAGGCCGGCCTTCATGCCGACGCGGTCGTCATCGGTGAAGCAGAGTTGGTCTGGCGTGACCTCATCGAGGGCTTCCGCAGCGGTCGCCCCCGGAGTTTGTATGCGGCGGATCGCCTGTGCGACCTGAATTCGGAGCTGCCTGTTCCGCGCCGCGCTCTGCTGGACCGGACGAAGTACTTCACGTTCAACACGATCCAGGCTACGCGCGGATGCTCGAAAGGTTGCAGCTACTGTTCGATCGACGCCTTCTTTGGCCCGAGCTTTCGGAAACGTTCGCCGGAGGCCGTAGTCAGCGAGATCCGGGGGATGCTCTCGCCGCCGAATGCTGGCAGGGGGCGGATGGATCGTCATATCGTCTTCATCGATGATAATCTCACGTTGGACCGCAGTTACGCAAGGCAGCTCTTCAAGGCGATGATTCCCCTGAGCATCAAGTGGGTCTGTCAGGCCACGACGGAGCTGGCGGAGGATGCCGAGTTGCTGGGATTGGCCGCCCGGAGCGGGTGCATGCTCGTGTCGGTCGGGTTCGAGTCCTTCAACCCTCCGAACGTGGCGCGGCTGAGGAAGAATTGGGCAGCGGCCGGCGTGACGGGAGGCCAAGCCGCGGCCCAGCCGCTGGAGGCCGTCTGCGAGGCGTTCCGACACGCCGTCGGGCGGTTCCACAAGCAAGGCGTCTGTGTGCTGGGCAATTTCATGTTGGGTTTTGATGACGACGACCCCGACGTGATCGCCAAGACCATTCGGGCCTCGCTTGCGATCAACGTGGACGCCGCGTATTTCCATATCGTGACGCCTATGCCAGGGACCAAGTTGCACGATGATCTGGCCCGAGAGAATCGGATCACTACGCGCGATTGGGCGCAATACGACAGCGGGCACGTGGTTTTCACCCCCAAGCTCCTGTCGCCCGCCGCACTCCAGGATGCCTTCCGGCAAGCATACCGGGAGTACTACTCGATCGGCCGCATTGCGAGCCGAGTGTTTCGCAGTCCCCGGCAAGTCATCACCCGACTGGCCATAAACTGGAGCACTCGCCGGAAGGCGAAACGGCTTTAGAGCGCCAACCGGCCAGAAGAACGCTTGCAGAATCATGCAAACAAAAGATAATCAGGAAGAGCGGCCCGCGACGGTCGCACGCCGCAGGCCCTTCGCTCAACGCAGGCGGATGGATACGTATCGCAGCGTGTTGTCCGCATCGCCCAGCATGTCGATGGTCATGGATGGGGCTGACCCTCCCCGCGGGCCGGCGACGAAGAAGCTGCTCAGCGGCTTCTTCAAGGGCAGCTCGACCGGCTGGCCGAGCGATCCGTCCTGGTTGATCTCCACCAGGCGGTTCCGCCCGCCGGCGTAATAGACGACCAACAGCCTCTGGTCGGGCGTCACGTGGAAGCGGCCGCCCCGCGACACGTCGGGGCCCTTGGTCCCCTCGTCCCACTTCTGGATGGATTTTCGCATCAGCACCTGGCCGTCGCGCAAGACGGCGTAGTTCAGAGATCGGCTCTGCTTGGCGTCGGGGAAGAACTCCTTCCGCAGAGCTTCGTCGATGGCCTGCTGGAACCACAGGATGTGCACCCGGCCATCCGGCCCAACCCACAAGTCGCAAGGGACGAGCGACCCGCCGGTCTTGTCCACGTTGGCCAGTTCGACCCAACTGTGGAACTTCCCGGCGACGATATCGTCGCTCCAGGTGTAGTACAACCGCCGGAAGGCGTAGTCCCATTCTTTGCCGGTAAGCTGCTTCTTGTAGTCCTTCCATGCCTTGTAGGGCTCCACGATGTCCGAGACGCCGCAGTAGTGCACAGCCCTGTCCTTGAGCTGCACCACCGGATAGCAGACCCGCAACGGTTGGGGCTTGTCGTACTCGGCGCCCATGGGAAAGTCGATTTCGCCTTGGGAGGCCCAGGCGCCGCTCTTGTCGTAGAAGGTCCAGTAGGTCTTGTCATATGCGATGCTGTAGAACAAGACGAACTCCTGCCGCCCAGCGTCGGCCACAAAGCTGCGGTAGGTGTGAGCGTGAAAGGCGAGGTCCTTGTTCCACTTGGGGGTCAGGGTCTTGTAAGCCGGCTGCGAGGCGGAGGCGTCGAACTGGAGCACCTGCGGCTGGGCCGGGCCATCAGACTGGTCCGGCTTGCAAGAATTGGGGTTGGTCGAGAGGAGAATCCGACCGTCGCCCAGGCATATCAGCGGGCACGGTTCGCGCTCGTGGGTGTCGCCGCCGTTGGCGAGTTCTTTCCAGCCGTCGGCGCCGCCCTGCAGGAGCATCCAGCGGACGTTGTTGAGGGGCTTGTAGTCCGGGAGCGTCCGGACGCCGCTGGCGAAAACACCCCGCTCCGTGCGGACGATGCATGTGTTTCCGTAACACCACATGGGCGTGGACCCGTTTTCGGCGAACTTGTAGGTGTAGACTTCCTGCTCCAGTTCGACAATCGGGCTGAAGGGCTTGGCCGAGGTGGACGCCGGACTGCCAGCCGGAGTGGACGAGGGGCCTGCCGTCACCGACGTTGACGAGCCAACGGCCCACAGGAACAATCCTGCCACGGCCAGGAAAATCGCGAGCTTGTTCATTTGGTTCCCTTTCATCACAGTTTTCACAATTCCCTCAGCCCGCGGCTTATTGCCTGACATCCACCGGGATTTCCCATATTGCCCTTGGCCCGACCGTCGCAAGCCGCTATTCCTGATTATTCCTTGCTTGCATGATTCTGCAAGCTTTCTTCTGGTAGCACAGGCGTCCCGCCTGTGGTCCAACTTGATCGCTTTCACCCGACACAGCCGAGACGGCTGTGCTACCTGGCTGTCGCTGGGGCTGACTTTACTGCCGTCGGCGGCGCAGCCGGAACACGCCTATTGCCAGCAACGCAAACAGCAGGCCGGCGGCCGGCAGAATGATGTGGTAAGGAACCGTGGCCTCGCTCCGCGTCCCGCCCCCGGCCTGCCTGCGCAGGCAGGCGGGTGTTTCCGGCTGCTTGGGCAGATCGGCGGTGACGAGTTGTACGCCGCCCCAGTAGGCCGCCGCCGGCGACTTGTCGGCCGCCTCGTTGAGCAGTTCCACGCGAACGTCCTGCCCGGCATAGGGCGTAAGGTCGGCGATGACTGCCTGCCAGAGGTCCTGACTGGCCTGGCCAGGGCGGCTGACTTGGCTGGCGGCCTGGGTGGTGGTGCTCTCAAAACCGATGGTCTGCTGCAAGAGATTCTCGCCGTTGCCCCGGACGGTCAGCCGCCACCGCCCATTGGCCGGCCGGCCGACGGTCAGTTCCAGCGTGGTCTTCTTGTCTTTGGCGATGGAGAAGGTCGTCAGTAGTCGGCAGGGCGTGATCGCGTCCAGCGGGGCGGTGACAAAGACGTTCTTCCTGCCGAGCAGTTCATCCTTCAGCCCCGGCCCGCCTTCGGGGCCGCAATTGAGCAGGCGCCAATAGGGCTGGAACTTCTTGAACGGCTCGGCCAGCTTGGCGTCCATCGAGTTGGGCGGCGTATAGGCGATGGCCAGCAACTGCTCCTTGATGGGCCGGCTGGGCGGCGCGGGCTGCCCCCGGCGGTGCAGCATGAGGAACTCGTAGAACAGCTTGCTGGAGTAGAAATTGCCCCAGACGAAGTGGTCGCCGTTGGGAATCTCGGTGAGGATCACGTCGATGTTGTGCTCGCCCAGCAGCTTGGCCATCTTCCGCGAGCCGGCGGTGCAGTCCCCGTCGTTGGCGCCGCAGATCACCCATACGGTGACGCCGGAGACGGCCTTGACCATTTTGTCCGGCTGCACTTCGACGCTGGAGATGGGGGCGATGCCGGCGAACACGCCCGGCCCGGCCAGGGCCACGTTCCAGGTGCCCGCCCCGCCCATGCTCAGCCCGGTGACGTACACGCGATCGGCGTCTACCTGCCAGGTCCGCTTGGCGTGCTCGACCAGGCTGACCACGGCCTGGGGCAGGCCGGGGGCGTCCCATCGCAAACCCGGTGGTGACTGCGGGGCCAGCACTATGAACTCGGCCCAGTCGGCCAGGTCCTTGTTCCGCTTCAATTCGGCCGCCGGCCCGTGGACGTACAGGCCATCGTGATTGTCGCCGGCTTCGCCCGCCCCGTTGAGGAACACGACCATCGGGTAAGTCCGCCCGAGTTGGTAGCTCTTGGGCAGGTAAATGGCATAGGCCAGCCGGACGTTTCTGTTCTCCAGTCGGGTCTGGAAAAACAGGCGGTGATGGCCTGGTGCTTGCGGCTGGGCCGGCGCCGAGGCCGTGGCACTGGCGCCGGTTGTTCTCGTGGCAGTCTCGGCCGTCGCGGCCCCGGCGGCCGTGAGAACCGCCGCACACACTGCACACGCAGCGACGAGTGATCTTGTGACTGCTCTTGGCAAGTTCATTTCATTACGGTTCACAGGAGCACCCTCAGCCGACGATCTGGCGCAGGCCGGGAATGCGCCGAATAACGTAAGTCAGGGCTGTGCTGGCCAGGCCGATCAACAATACCGTCGCCGGCAGGCCGATCCAGACGTTCGGCCGGTCGAAAACGCACTCTCGCAGAAGCGGAATATTGTAGTTGCTGTAGACATATATCCAGAGCGGCTCGCGGAACAGCGGGTGCACCAGGTAAATGCCCAGCGTCAGCGGGGCCAGCCACTTGAAAAGCCGCTGCATGCGGCTGGCCGGGGACATCCGCCCGAACACGTAAGCCAGGATGAACCAGGCGAAGATCGACATGCCCACCCGCAGCGGGCTGAGGAAGTCGTACAGCATCATGTCCAGAGAAGGATACGGCTGGGGCTTCACCTGCGACGATGGAATCAGCCAGCCCGTGCCTAAAGCCATTCCTGCCACGCAAAGAACAAATCCCGCGCAGCTCCAGGCCACTAGCTTCCTGGTCACCGTGACCTCGCGCAGAACGTTGCCGGCCAGGTAGAACCCCAGGAACGGCCAGAGGATGACGAAGGCGCTGGGCTTGGTTCCCAGCCAGCAGGTGGCGATGGAGTTGGCCACGGCCAGGCCGAGGATGCCGATCACCATCTGCGCCCGCAGTCGCAGGCTGGCGTGGCGCACATAGACCCGCAGCATGGGCGTGATCAGGTACAGCCCGCCCAAACGGATGACAAAGTGCAGGTGGACATAGGGTGCACCGGCCAAGAGGTCCTTCCAGATGCTGCCGGGCGTGTCCCAGCCGGTCGAGGCCCACTTGGTGTAGTAAACGGCGAAAAGCATGAAAAACGCCGACCAGAAGACCACGGCCACGCCCAGCCGGGACAGCCTGCGCCGGTAGAACTGCATGGGCGTCTGCTCGCGCGATGGGTCCAGGAGCAGCGCCCCGCTAAGCATGATGAAGATGGGCACGGCCCATCGGCCGGCAGCGTCGATGAAGTTGGCGATCCACCAATTCGGCCGGCCGACCGGGCCGGTGAACAGGAGCATGTCGCAGGTATGCACTACCAGCACTGCGGCCACGCCCAGCACGCGCATGGCGTCGCCGTAAGCCAGCCACCGGTCGGCCCTCGCTCGCGGCCCGCTGATCGCCGCGGCCGATGTGATTACCGATGGCTCGTTAGACAAGCTTCCTCCTCTTTGGCACTGGTTTGCAACCGGTGAATACGGCCCGCACGCACCGTGCTGCCCACGGAAACGGCTTTTCTCTCACCCGGCCGGTTTGGCGGTCGGACGCGTTGCAGGCTCGCTGCCCGGGGCCGGCCGCTTCTCGAACGTGCCGCGTATGCCGAGGGCATTATCGAGGGCCTTTCCGAACAGCATAGCCCTGGCCGAGGCGTCGTCTCGCAGGTAAGCCTCCCAAAAGGCTGTCGAACTGACCAGGATCAGCCGCTGGACCTCCCGATCGTGCTCGGCGGCCAGAAGCCGCACCTGGCCGGCGAAGGTCATGTGGTCGGCGCCGTCGAAAACCAGCAAGTAGTTGTCGGCCGCCGACATATGCTCGAATGGCCGACGGCGATCCTCGGGCTTGCTCATGCTGATGAGGCTGTAGTCTTGCGTGCCGGTCATGTGCAGGCAGGGAATCTTAATCGGGCCGTAAGTCTTGTCCAGTGCGGCCGAGTCGCCCTTGGCCAAGGGTGTGCTCATGGCGATGGCGGCCTTGAGGCGCGAATCGCCCAGGCTGACCTGCCTGCCCAGCGGCCCGGTAAAGACCTGTCCGGCCGAGGCCAGGGCGGTGTATGCCCCGAAGGAATGTCCGGCCACGCCGATCCTGTCCAGGTCAAGCCGCCCCTTGAGGCGCTGGTCGCTTTTGTTGAGCAGGGTCAGTTGGTCGATAGCGAAGCTGACATCCTTGGGACGGTTGATGGCGTTCTGCGGGTCGGCGACCATTTTGCGCAACTGTTCCAGGCGGTCGGGGCCGGCACGGAGGGCGTCGGCGTCGCTGCCCCGGTGGGTGATGTGCACCGAGACATAGCCGTGGCTGGCCCAGTGCCGGCCGAGGTAGCCGTAGCCCTCGCACGAGCTGCCCGCCCCATGTGAGAAGACGATCACCGGGAAGGGCCCCTGGCCGGTCTTTGGAAAGAAGACCCTGGCCGGCACGTCGCGGTCGCGGGCTTGGTCGCGCCAGTCGAAACTGACGCTATCGACGATAAACGCCCCCGGCTGGCCGTATGCCCCTATGCCGCCCGGTTTGGTAGCAGGCTGACTGGCCGCGGCCGGCCCGACCGGCGACGCGGCAGCGGCACAGCCGGCACACCCGGCAAGGCACGCCAGCACCGTCCTGATCATTCCGCTTCTCATAACGGCCGAATTGTACATTCGGACCGGGCTCTTGGCCAATGCCTGGAATGTATGCCTTCCGTTAGCGGCTCAACAGACCGAACATGGCATCGGAGCCCGCGGCGCAAATTGGATGGGAGTAGACGCTCGATGCCCGGCCATGCGACCGGCTGCGCCGGCCGCAAGTTTTCTCTCCCGCCGTTGGCCCGCAAGCCGGGCGTATCTTAGGCTGCTCTTGAGAGCGGCGACAGCCCGACGGCTGAAGCCCTGGATGTGCCCTCACTGACGCGGCCTGGCTCTAGGCCGCGCAGGCTTAGCCACGTGAGGCTAGGAGGAGGACATTAATGGCGCGTTGCACTGTCGTGGCGCTGGGAGTGCTGTTGGCAGCCAACCTGGCGGCCGGAAGCATCATTAGTTATCAAGGTTCGCTCAGCGGAAGCGGCCTGGGCGGCAGCGGGACCTGGATAGCCGAAAATCCCCAGTTCAGTTGGACCGTCACCGAGGAAGACAGCGGCCTGTGGCATTACCAGTACACCTTGAGCGTCAGCCACGGCGACATCAGCCACCTGATCCTGGAGACGCCCGGCGATTTCACCTCGCCTGACGTTATGAACCTCTCCGGGCCGGTAAGCAGTTGGGAACTGGGCACCTATTCCGCCACATCCAACGGCAACAGCAACCCCGGCATGCCGGCGCCCATTCATGGCGTCAAGTTCAACATCTCCTCCGGCACCAGCGTCACCCTGGCGTTCGATTCGCCGTGGATGCCGACCTGGGGCGACTTCTATTCCAAGGGCGGCCAGACCGGCGGTGCGTGGAATGCCCTGTGGAACGCCGGCGTTACTACGCCCGACCCCGTCGGCAACCGCGACCTGCCCGGCTACGTGCCCGCCAGCGACGGTTCCTACATGTTCAAGATCCTGGTGCCGGGCACCCTCGCCGAGGGCGTGCTGCCCGGGCCGGCCACCGTATCCCTGATGATCATAGGCATGGCGGCCATGGCGTTTCGCCGGGTCCGCCGCTGGCCATCATAGCTCTTGGCAGATCGGAATCAGGCGCCGCCCGGCTATGCCGCCTGGCATGGCGGAGCGGCGAGAGATCGCAGGAACCGCAAAGCCTGGTCCTGGCCCCAGGGGCTGCCTGGGCCGCGAAAACGACCCGGCTTTTCCATATTCGCCCCGGCACATTTGCCATCCGGGGGAACTCGGAATTATCTGCTGTTTTCCTGCTCCGCTCGAACGCAAAACCTGCCCCCTAAGGCATGTCTATTACAGAAGATATAGGCCGTAAGACTAGGGATACCCTTTAATGGCCGTATTTTCAGGCCCGTATCATGCTGAGAAAAGGCATTTTGTAACTGTCGTGCCACAGCGATTA